>NZ_JBSFCI010000015.1:0-160418 GCF_053593375.1 Streptomyces sp. NPDC002309
GTGGAGCCCGAGGTCATACACGCCGCCGGAGAACTGGCGAACCTTCCTGGTCACAGTCACAGGATTACTATACACATGCCGCAGGTCTAGTGCGGAGAAAGATGGGCTCAGGTGAACAGTGCAGATACGAGCACCCAGTTGAAGTCAGAGCAGCCCAGAGAAGCCATTCCCCACCCCGCTAAAGCGGGGCGTCCCCTGGATAGGTTCTGATGGCAGTGAACCCCCGCCCCGGCCGCCCTGTGATGCTGGGTCAGAACCAGTACGGCAAGGCCGAGAACCGGGTCGTGAAGATCACGCGGGACGGCGCCACCCACCACATCAAGGACCTGAACGTGTCCGTCGCGCTGAGCGGCGACATGGACGAGGTCCACTACTCCGGCTCCAACGCCCATGTGCTGCCGACCGACACCACCAAGAACACGGTGTACGCGTTCGCCAAGGAGCACGGGATCGACTCCGCCGAGCAGTTCGGCATCCACCTCGCCCGGCACTTCGTCACCTCGCAGGAACCGATCCACCGGGCCCGGATCCGTATCGAGGAGTACGCCTGGGAGCGGATCGCGACCTCCGACGCCCACGCCGGGTCCACCGGCGCCGACGAGGTCAGGCACTCCTTCGTGCGCCAGGGCCAGGAGACCCGGCTGACGCAGATCACCTACGACGGCACCTCGTGGGAGGTCGTCTCCGGCCTGAAGGACCTGGTCGTGATGAACTCGACCGACTCCGAGTTCTGGGGCTTCGTCAGGGACAGGTACACGACGCTCCCCGAGTCCCACGACCGCATCCTGGCCACCCAGGTCTCCTCCCGCTGGCGGTTCAACTGGACCGACGACGAGCAGGGGATGCCCCACTGGGAGGAGTCCTACGAGCAGACCAGGAAGCACATGCTCCAGGCCTTCGCCGAGACGTACTCGCTGTCGCTGCAGCAGACGCTGTACCGGATGGGCGCCCGCATCATCGACCACCGCGGTGAGATCGACGAGGTCCGCTTCTCCCTCCCGAACAAGCACCACTTCCTGGTGGACCTGGAGCCGTTCGGGCTGAAGAACGACAACGAGGTGTACGTCGCCGCCGACCGCCCCTACGGCCTGATCGAGGCCACCGTCCTGAGGGACGGCTCCGAGGCGAGGATCCCGACGGACCTCACCAACCTCTGACCGCACCGCTTTCGGCACCCGCGGCCGGCGGACGCACCTTCCCGCTCCCCGGCCGCGGCACTCAGAACTTCCAGGGTCCTGCCGTGCCCTCTCCACCGAAGTCCGCTGAGCGAAAGGGACGCACCATGGCAGCAGCCCAGCGCATCGTCATCGAGAACTGCGCGATCGCGACCGTGGACGCCGACGACACCGAGTACGCCTCCGGGTACGTCGTCGTCGCCGGCAACCGCGTCGAGGCGCTCGGCTCGGGCAGGGCCCCCGAGGGCCTGGAGAACGTCGTACGCCGCATCGACGCCTCCGGCCACCTCGTGACCCCCGGACTGGTCAACACCCACCACCACTTCTACCAGTGGATCACCCGGGGCCTGGCCACGGACCACAACCTCTTCGACTGGCTCGTCGCGCTCTACCCGGTCTGGGCGCGCATCGACGAGCGGATGACGTACGCGGCCGCCCAGGGCTCGCTCGCCATGATGGCCCGCGGCGGCGTCACCACCGCGATGGACCACCACTACGTCTTCCCGCGGGGCTGCGGCGACCTGTCGGGCTCGATCATCCGCGCCGCCCGCGAGACGGGCGTCCGCTTCACCCTCGCCCGCGGTTCGATGGACCGCGGCCAGAAGGACGGCGGCCTGCCGCCGGACTTCGCGGTCGAGACCCTCGACGGCGCGCTCGCCGCCACCGAGGAGACCGTCAGGCGCCACCACGACGCCTCCTTCGACGCCATGACCCAGGTCGCCGTCGCTCCCTGCTCCCCGTTCTCCGTCTCCACCGGCCTCCTGCGCCAGGGCGCCGAACTCGCCCGCCGGCTCGGCGTGCGCCTGCACACCCACGGCTCGGAGACCGTGGAGGAGGAGAAGTTCTGCCACGAGCTGTTCGGCATGGGCCCGACCGACTACTTCGAGTCCACCGGCTGGCTCGGCGAGGACGTGTGGATGGCGCACTGCGTCCACATGAACGACTCCGACATCGCCGCCTTCGCCCGGACCCGCACCGGCGTCGCCCACTGCCCCTCCTCCAACGCGCGGCTGGGCGCCGGTATCGCCCGGGTGCCGGACATGCTCGCCGCCGGTGTCCCGGTCGGCCTCGGTGTCGACGGCACCGCGTCGAACGAGTCCGGCGAACTCCACACCGAGCTGCGCAACGCCCTGCTCGTCAACCGTCTCGGCGCCCACCGCGAGGCCGCCCTGAACGCCCGTCAGGCGCTGCGCCTCGGCACGTACGGCGGCGCCCAGGTGCTCGGCCGCGCCGACCAGATCGGCTCCCTGGAGCCCGGAAAGCTGGCCGACCTGGTGCTGTGGAAGCTGGACACCCTCGCCCACTCCTCGATCGCCGACCCGGTCACCGCGCTGGTCTTCGGCGCCGCCGCCCCGGTCACGCTCTCCCTGGTCGACGGCGAGGCGGTCGTCGAGAACGGCCGGCTGCTGCACGTCGACGAGGACGCGATCGCCCGCTCCACGCGGGACGAGGCGCGCCGGCTGGCGCGGCTCGCGGCCCAGGGCTGACCGGAGCCGGACTCCGGCCGGGAGGGACGGCTCCCGGCCGGCGGCCGTGGACCGAGCGGGGTCCATGGCGGCCGTGTCCGGGGCGCGCTCGCCCGAGCGCGCCCCGGAACGTTCCCTCATCCCCCTGAGATCACCGAGCCGGCGGCGACGCCTCGGGCCCCTGCCACGCCATGAGGTTGGCGAACAACTCGGCCTGCTCCACCGCGTCGTCCAGCGCGGTGGGGGTCCCCCCTGCTTGAGCGAAGTCGAAAGCTTGGGGGAGGGTGTGTCGGCGCCGTGACAGGAGCTCGCGCGGCATCGTGCCCTTGACCACCGCGCGCAGCGGCAGCCCCGCCTTGGTGGCGTACAGCGTCTTCATGTCCATGCAGCCGGAGTGGCCGAAGGGGCTCGCCCCGGTGAAGCGGATCAGATACCAGTAGAGGAACGTCCAGTCGAACGACGCCGGATAGCCGCACATCACCGGCTGGGCGCCCGCGGTGACCTCCCGCACCCACTCGGTGAACTCGGTGAGACCGGCCGAGGGTTCGGCGCCCTCACGGCCGAGACGCTCCCGGTCCAGCCCGCTCACGGCGAGCGCCTCGGGCACGAACTCCTCGCTGATCGGCCGGAGTTCCCGGTAGAAGGTCCGCTCCTCGGGGTCGGCGGCCGTGAACCCGTCCGCGTCCTGCCGCCCGGCGACCGCCGCGCCCAGGCTCAGCATCGAGTACGGCCCGGGGATCGGGCCGTCGGCCTCGATGTCCACGGAGATGTACAGACTCGGTTTGATGCGTCGTGGGGCCATGGGACGGGAGCATCGCAGGCCGACACCCGGCCCCGCACGCGGATTTGGCGCGCGCGGGGCGCTACAGGCCGAACAGGGCCGGGTCGGTCGCCAGCTTCTTGAAGTACGCCTGCGGCTCGGGCAGCAGCCTGCGCTCCTTCAGGTCCAGCAGTCCGCCGACCCCGACCAGTTCGGCCGCGACCGTCCCGTCGGCCTTTCTGATCGTCTGGCGCATCCGGAACGTCCTGCCCTCGCCCCACTCGAAGACGCAGGTGATGTCGACCTCGTCGCCCGCGAGCAGCTCCCGCAGGTAACGGATGTTCGTCTCCAGGGCGACCGGGCCCACGCCCGTCGAGATCAGGCCGGCCTGGGTGATCCCCGCCGCCCGGAGCAGCGACCAGCGGGCGTGCTCGGCGTAGTTCAGATAGACCGCCTGGTTGAGGTGGCCCTGCACATCGGTCTCGTATCCGCGGACCGTCACGCGGACGGAGAACGGATCGGTCATGGCTTCCCCCTGTCGTGGCGGGCGCCGCGCGCCCTTGGTCCCGGCATGCTCGTCGTCCCCATCATGCCCTCCGGGGGGAGGCCAGCAGATACCGCGCCCGTGTCCGTGGCTCGGTGTGCTCGCCGGCCTGCCAGCCCGCCCGCTCCAGCGTGGCCGCGCAGGCCCGCAGCGTCTCGCCGTCCGGTGCGTGGACGGCGACGGCCTCGGGCTGCGCGGTCGCCCGCACCCGGTAGCCGGCGGAGTCCGTACCGGCGGGGTGATGCCCCGCGGCCTCCAGCGCGAGCGCGGCGGCCTGCACCAGATGCGTCCGCTCCCAGCCGCACGGCCGGTCGGTGGCGCCGTCCGGGTTCGTCATCCGGCGCAGCTCCAGCAGGCCCTGCCAGGCGCTGTGCACCTCGCGGACGCGCGAGGGTCCGGTGGCCGACGGCGCCTCCTCGCCCCCGATGCGCGCCGCGAACACACCGGTGGACGCGGGGGCCGGGGGCCGAGCCGATCCGGTCTCCGGCGCGGTGTCCCGTCCGGTCTCCGGCCCGGTCTCCCGCGTCCGGTGTCCCGCCGGGGTCAGGAAGTGGTCGTGCGGCGGCCGGGGATGGCGGAAGGCGAGCCCCCGCTTCACCAGCGCCGCGAGCTGGGCCTCAGTGCCCCTGAGCCGCCCGGTCACCGGATCGGCGGCGTCGATGACACGCCGCTGCGCGGCCGTCGGCGGTCGTGTCACGGCGTGCTCCCTCCGGGCGCTGGGCGGTCCTCCCACCGCTTCGAAGGCTACGACCCGGCTCTGACATTCCACCCGGCGACGACGGGCCGCCCGTGCTCGGTGCCCAGCCGGCCGAGCGCTCCCGTCGCCAGCTGGAACAGCGCGCCGTCCTGGGGCGGCAGTCCCAGCCGCCGGGCGGTCAGCACCCGCAGGAAGTGCCCGTGCGACACCAGCACGACCGCGCCCTCGGTGTTCGCGAGGGCGGCGTCGACCTTGCCCAGCATCCGGTCGGCACGGGCCCCGACCTGCTCCACACTCTCCCCGGGATGCTTCGGAGGACCGGGCGTCACCCCGTCGGTGAACAGGAACCAGCCGGGGCGCTCCCGCTGGATGTCGACGGTGGTGATTCCCTCGTAGCCCCCGTAGTCCCACTCCAGCAGATCGGCGTCCACCCGTACCGCGCCGCTCAGCCCGATGAGCTCGGCCGTCTCCCGCGCGCGCTGCAGGGGGCTGACGAAGCAGGCGCCGATCCGGTGCGAGCGGATCAGCGGCACCAGCCCGCGTGCCTCCTCGCGGCCGTGGTCGGTCAGCGGGACGTCCGTCAGGCCGGTGTGCCGCCCGGAGCGCGACCACTCGGTCTCCCCGTGCCGCACCAGCAGTAGATCACCCATACGGCACACGATAGGTGCCCGCTACTGCCGGTACCCGCCGAGGAACCGCCCGATCCGCCCGATCGCCGCTTCCAGATCGTCCGCGTGCGGCAGCGTGAGGATGCGGAAGTGATCCGGTGACGGCCAGTTGAAACCCGTCCCCTGGACCACCTGGATCTTCTCCCGCAGCAGCAGGTCCAGGACGAACCTCTCGTCGTCGTGGATCTTGTGCACCTCGGGGTCGATGCGGGGGAACGCGTACAGGGCGCCCTTCGGCTTCACGCACGAGACCCCGGGGATCTCGTTGAGCTTCTCCCAGGCCACGTTGCGCTGTTCGTGGAGCCGGCCGCCCGGCGCGGTCAGCTCCTGGATGGACTGCCGGCCGCCGAGCGCGGCCTGGATGGCGTACTGCGCGGGCGCGTTGGCGCACAGCCGCATGGAGGCCAGCATGGTCAGGCCCTCCAGATAGTCCCTGGCGTGCTGCCTGGGTCCGGTCACCACCAGCCAGCCGGAGCGGAAGCCCGCCACCCGGTACGTCTTGGACAGGCCGCAGAAGGTCAGGACGACCAGGTCGGGGGCGAGGGCCGCGGCCGAGTGGTGCACGGCGTCGTCGTAGAGGATCTGGTCGTAGATCTCGTCGGCGAGGACCATCAGGCCGTGCCGGCGGGCCAGGTCGAGGACGCCCTCGACGATCTCCTTCGGGTAGACCGCGCCGGTGGGGTTGTTCGGGTTGATGAGGACGACGGCCTTCGTCCGGTCGGTGATCTTCGACGCCATGTCGTCCAGGTCGGGGTACCACTCGGCCTGTTCGTCGCACAGGTAGTGGACCGCCTTGCCGCCGGCGAGGGTGGTCACCGCCGTCCACAGCGGGAAGTCGGGGGCGGGGATGAGGATCTCGTCGCCGTCCTCGACGAGCGCCTGTACCGCCATCGACACCAGTTCGGAGACGCCGTTGCCGAGGAAGACGTCGTCGACGCCGACCTCGATGCCCAGGGTCTGGTAGCGCTGGGCGACCGCGCGGCGGGCGGAGAGGATGCCGCGCGAGTCGGTGTAGCCGTGCGCCCGGGGCAGCATCCGGATCATGTCCTGGAGGATCTCCTCCGGCGCCTCGAAGCCGAAGAGGGCGGGGTTGCCGGTGTTGAGGCGCAGCACGCTGTGCCCCGCCTCCTCCAGCGCGTCGGCGTGCTCGATCACCGGGCCGCGGATCTCGTAGCAGACCTCGCTCAGCTTGCTCGACTGGCGGAACTCCATGCGGTGCGCCCCTCCGGTTGTGGTGTTGCTTGGTTTTACCAAGTGCGAGCTTGGAAAGTCCAACGACATGTCTAGACTGCGTCGCATGCCACCTCGCCGAAGCTACGACCAGTACTGCCCCGCCGCCCGTGCGCTCGATGTCGTGGGCGACCGCTGGACGCTGCTGATCGTCCGTGAACTCCTCGCCGGGCCGCGCCGTTACACGGACCTGCACGCGGATCTGCCGGGTGTGAGCACGGACGTGCTCGCCTCGCGGCTGAAGGACATGGAGCGCGACGGGCTGGCGACCAGGCGCAGGCTGCCGCCGCCCGGTGCGGCGTACGTCTACGAACTCACCCCGCGCGGCGAGGAGTTGCTGCCGGTCCTCCAGGCGCTCGGTGTGTGGGGGCGGTCCGGGCTCGGCGAGCGGCGTCCCACGGACGCGGTCCGGGCCCACTGGTTCGCGCTGCCCCTGCTGCGGGCCCTGGAAGGCGAGGGCCTCGAAGGCGAGGGCCTCGTCGAAGTGCGCCTGGAGGAGGGGGACTTCCATCTGTGGGTGGGAGCCGAGGAGGGTGCCGTGTACGGCGACGGGCCCGCGCCCGGTGAGCCCGACGCCGTGCTCGTCCTCGGCACGGACACCTGCACGGCCCTCGCCCGCGGCGAGGTCGGTGTGGCGGAGGCCGTACGCGACGGGCGGATCACGGTGACCGGCGACGGCACCCTCGCCAAGGCGCTACGGGAGGCGTGAGGAGAGGCAGGAGGCCCGCACGGTGGCGGGCCTCCTGATCGGCGTCCCTTTCGCTCGGTGGTCCTTCCGGCCGGTGGCCCCCGGTGGTACAGGGGCTCAGGCGATCAGACCCCGGTCGGCCGTCCGGCCCCCCGCGTCAGCGCGTACCCTCCGATGCCGGCCAGCGCGGCCAGCACGCCGCCGACCGCGGTCCACACCCACCGGTCGGACCACCAGCCGGAGGCCCAGCCGTCCTCGGGCTCGATGCTCGACAGCACGGCCGAGTCCTCGTCCTCCTCACGGGAGTTGACGACGGCGGCACCCGGCACCAGCGGCTCCGCCAGCGAGCCGTCCACGGCCGCCGCGCCGCCGATCTCCTTGGCCTCCACCCGTACCTCGGCGCCCACCGGCAGACCCAGGTCCGTCGTCGGCAGGCCCACCGCCGTCAGACGGATGTAGTAGGTGCCCGGCAGCGGGTCGTTCGCCCAGGGCTCCGACCAGGCACGCACCGTGCGCAGCGTGCAGGCCAGCTCCAGCGAGGCGGCGTCCGCCGCCGCGGTGCGCGTCTGCGGCCCGTACTGGCAGGCCTGGCGCCGCCGCAGACCGTCGTACACGTCGATCTGCCAGGTCTCGGCGGCGTGCGTCTGCGGCAGCTTCACCGTCGCCTTGACGGTGGGGCGCTGACCGGCGTCCGCGGGGAACGACCAGTACAGGTAGTCGCCCGCGGAGGCGTCCGCGGTGGCCGTCCGCCCCTGGTCGATCTCGGCCGCCGTACGGAACGACGTGCCCGCCTGCACGGGCGCCGACTCCTCCTGCGACGGGTCGGGCGACGGGGAGTCGGCCGCGGCCGGGGCGGCGGCCCATCCGAGCGCCAGCAGGGCCACGCCCAGAACTCGCACGATACGCATCAGTTGGTCCTCCAGACCGCGACCCGCCAGCGTGACAGCCAGCCCCACAGCACACCGGCGACGAAGCCGGTCAGGACGAGGGCGCCGAGCAGCCACCAGCCGCGCCCGAGGCCGAACGCGGCCACGTCGTCCGACGCGGACGGCCCGTCGACGATGTCGATCGTCAGCTCCACCGGCAGCCCGGGGGTCGTCTTCACGCCCGGGGCCGCCGAGTAGGAGTGGGTGACCTGGAGGCACACGCTCTCGGCCACGGGCTCTTCCTCGTCGCTGTCACGCTTCGGGTAGCGCAACCCCGTCGAGATCACATCCGTACGGCCGTTGCCCGCCGCCTCGCCCCGGACGATCTCGCGGCCCTTCGCCGTGACCGCCCGCAGCAGCACGCCGTACGCCGGGGTGACGTCGCGGTCCGCGGACACGCTCACGGAGGCACGCAGTTCCTGGCCGGGCAGCACATCGACCCGGTACCAGCGCTGCTGCCCGAACTCCTCGCGGTCGGTGAACAGGCCCGACTTCAGCGTCGGCGCCTGCGCGCACCGCTCAGCGCCCTCGGCGGCCACCGGCGTCACCACGGGATCGGCCGCACGGTCGACCAACTGGTTGACCCGGTCGGTGAGTTCGTCCGTGTGCTGAATCGACGTGTACGTGCCGCCGGTCGCCTCGGCGATGCAGCTCAGCTGCTGCCGCATCTTGGTGTTGGGCACCAGGCCGAGCGTGTCGATGGTGAGACCGATGCCCTTGGCGGCTATCTCGCGGGCCACCTCGCACGGGTCGAGCGGGGCGCAGGTGTCCTCGCCGTCGCTGATCAGCACGATCCGCTTGGAGCCGGTGCCGCCGTCCAGGTCGTCGGCGGCCTTCAGCAGCGCCGGGCCTATCGGGGTCCAGCCGGTCGGCGCCAGCGTGGCCACCGCCGTCTTGGCCTCGGTGCGGTCCAGCGGGCCGACCGGGTAGAGCTGGGCGGTGTCCTTGCAGCCCGTCTTCTGGTCGTCGCCCGGGTAGTTGGCGCCGAGGGTGCGGATGCCGAGCTGCACGTCCTCCGGTGTGGCGTCGAGCACCTCGTTGAACGCCTGCTTCGCCGCCGCCATCCGCGACTGGCCGTCGATGTCCCGTGCCCGCATCGAACCGCTGACGTCCAGGACGAGGTCGACCTTGGGCGCGGCGGCCGTGGTCTCGTCGGCGAGGGCCGTCGACGGGAGCGCGATCCCGGCCGCCAGCGCGGCGAGCAGGGTGAAGGCCCCTGCCGCCAGCCGTTGTCTTGTGATCATCGGCGGATCCTATTGACCGGAGGTGTCGCACTCCAAAACAGGAGATCGTCGGGGCCGCACGGGCGGCCGTCCGGCCCCCGAACACCGGTCAAACAGCCGACGGGGCAAGCGGATTGGGCAACTCCGCCCACAGGTCGCCGACCCGTCCCGGCGACAGCCGCATCAGCGTCAGCGCCTTCGCCGGCAGGGGCTCCTCGCGCAGCGCGGCGAGGTCGGGGCTGCGCGGCAGCTCGCGCACGGCCGTCTCCAGCGCCGCCGCGAGCGCCGGCCCCGATCCCGCGGCCCCGGCCAGCGCGCCCGCCACCAGCGAGCCGAACAGCTTGCGGCGCAGCGCCGTCACGTCGTCCGTGACGATCCGGGCGGGAAGTTCCGGGTCCGGGATGCCGTGCCGGGCCAGCCGGGCCGGGCTGACGCGGATGTCCGCCAGGTCGCGGTAGACCAGCCGCACCGGCGCACCGCTCGCCGAGAGGACCACGAGGAGGTTCTGGCCGTGCGCCTCCAGCGCCACGCCCAGCTCCAGCAGCCGCAGCCCGACGCCGAGGGCGAGCCGCGCGAACTCGCCCAGCCAGGCCGCGGAGCGCGTCAGACCCGCGCTCGCCAGCGCCGCCACTGGCAGCACCCGCTCACCGGCACCGCCGTACTCCTCGGGCGACTCCCGCAGCACGGCCGCCAGGTCCGGCGAGCCGTCCGTGACCGCGCCCAGCGTGCGCGTGACGTGCAGCAGGCCGTCGGTGCGCGCCGCCAGCTCCTCCGCGAACGCCGACAGGGTCATGGACGCGGCGACCGACGGCACCGAGATGTCCCGCACGGACGAGGTCAGACGCGCGCTGAGCGCCGTCTTCACGTGCACCCCGTCGTCCAGGGCGAGGGTGCGCAAGGACATCAGCGGGTGCGCGGTCAGCCGCGCCTCGCACGGCCGCTTGAGCACATGCGCCGCCTGCCAGGGATGCACCGGGACCAGCACCCGCTCGCCGTCCCGCATCCGGTCCGGCCACGCCCCCGTCACGAGGCACGCCTCCGCCGGGACCGGCACCAGACCGAGCCCCACCAGCGGACGGTGCTCGGGGGCGTGGGCGAACTGCTCGGCCACCGAGAAGCCCGGTCGGGAGCGACAGTTCGGGTGGAAGGGATGCCCGTCCACCACCCGCTGCTCCCACTCCCAGTCATGCTCGGGCCACTCTTCCGAGTGGGTCGGCTGTGCCGCCCTCGACAGGGCCAGGGAGGCCGCGCTGTGGTCGAGTTCCACGGCGAACTCCGCACCGTGCGGTACGGCCAGCTCCGTCATCAGCCGTGCCGGACGGTCGTACGGCACCCCGTCGAGCCGTACGGCGGTGACGTAGGCGGCGGTGGAGTACGGGTCCGGCGCGGGGCCGCGCAGCCGGCGGCCGTCACGCAGCCGCAGGGTGACGCCGTCCGGTCCCGGCACGCGGCCCTCGATCCAGGGGAGCGGCTCATGGGTGAGCGCGCGCCACAGACGCGTCAGCACGGCCGCCCGGGCGGCGGGCAGTTCGGCCGCGTACCGCGCGGCGAGGTCCGGGCGGACGACGGACAGCTCGTCGGCGACCTCGGTCTCGGCGGTGGGGGGACGGTGCACGGGCGGGCTCCTCGGGAACGAGTCGGGGCAAGCTGCCCCGACCTCGGCGGTCACGGCGGGGGAGACGACCGCGATACTGATCGTCTCCGCCCGAATGAACCGTAGGGAACGAGTGGAACGCGTGGACCTCATCCCCCCACCCGGAGGCGCCGACGCCGGGGCACCCGGCGACGTCACCGATCCGGCCGACGCCTGTGCCGCCGCGCCGCTGCTCAACTGTCTGCTGCGCGAGGTGGCGCTGCCCCTGCCCGGCCGGAACGGGGTCTACCGGCTGCCCGGCGGCGACCGGCTGCTGCGGGTGCGCGGGAACCGGCGTCCCACCGCACCCGAGGTGCACACCCCCCACGGCTGGCACCGCCTCGACCACACCGGACTCGTCCGGCTCGTCGCCGACGAACTGCGCCGCCACACCGGTCTGACCAATCACGAACTGCCCGCCGAGATGTCCGACAGCCGGGACGCCGTCGCCGCCATCCTCGCCGCACGCGCGCGTACCGCCCCACCGGACGACCCCTACCTGCGCTCCGAGCAGTCCCTGATCACCGGCCACCCCCACCACCCCGCCCCCAAGGCGCGCGGCGGCGGACCCGTCGCCGAATGGCTCCCCTACGCCCCCGAGGCGCACGCCCGCTTCCCCCTCGTCCTGCTCGCGGTGCGCGAGGACACCGTCGTCGAGGAGGGCGACACCTCGGCGCTCGACGCGCTCGGCGATCCCCCGCCCGGCTACCGGCTGCTGCCCGCCCACCCCTGGCAGCTCGACCTGACGGCCCGGGAACTCGCACCCGCCTTCGCCGACGGCCGGCTGATCCGGCTGGGCACCACCGCCGCCCCGGTCCACCCCACGGCGGCGATCCGTACGGTGTACGCGCCGGAGCACGACCTCTTCCTGAAGTTCAGCCTCGACGTGCGCATCACCAACGACGTGCGGCGGCTGTGGCGGCACGACCTGCTGAAGCTGCGCCGCACCGACGCCGCCGCGAGCCGGGCCCTGACCGGCGGCACGGCGGCCTGGCTGAGCGACAGGGGCTACCGCACCGCCGGCTTCGCCTTCGAGGAACTCGCCGTCCTGGTCCGTGACGGGCTGCGCGGACACGTCCCGCCCGGCGCGACCCCCTACCTGTCCGCCGGGCTGGTCGAGGGCTTCACGGGCAGCCCGCTGGACGGCCCGACGGACCCGGCGTACTGGTGGGAGGCGTATCTGCGGCAGATGGTGCCCCCCGTCCTCGCGGCCTTCGCGGACCACGGCGTCGTACTGGAGGCGCACCTGCAGAACTCGCTGGTGGCCTGTGACGCCGACGGGGTACCGGTGCGGGCACTGTTCCGGGACGCCGAGGGCGTCAAGCTGCTGCCGGACGTGGACCGGGCCGCCGGCTGGGAGCGGCTGGTGTACTGCCTCGTCGTCAACCACCTGGTCGAGCTCGCCGAGGTCCTCGCCGAACGCCACCCGGGGCTGGACCCCTGGCCGGCCGTCCGCCGCGAACTGTCCCGGCACGACCTGCCCGAGATCGCCGGCCTGCTCACCGCGCCGTCACTCCCCGCGAAGACGAACCTGCTGCTGCGCTGGACGGGCGCGGACGGCGCCGACGCCCGCTACCGTCCGTTGCCCAATCCGCTGTCCGAGGGATAGGCCCCGGTAACCCGCCTCACCCGTCTGGCTTACCCTGACCGCTGGGCCGCGCGGTGGTCGGCCAGGGCGGAAGGGCAGAGCATGCTGGAGCCGGTGGGTCTCACAGACGCCGAGACCGATGCCTATCGAGCCCTCGTCTTCGCCGTCTCGGCGTCGGCGGCGGACGTGTCCACGTCGACGGGCACGGAGGTCGCGGCGGCGCAACGCCTCCTCGCGGCGCTGGAGGCGAAGGGCCTGGCGCGCGCCGTGGAGGGCACGCCGGGACGGTTCGTCGCCAACCCGCCCGACGTCACCCTGCTGCCCCGGCTCGAACGCCGCGCCAGTGACCTGGACAAGGCCCGCACCGTCATCTCCGAACTCATGGAGACCTATCGCCATCACGCCTGGGCCCGGGACGCGGGTGACGTCGTCGAGATCATCACCGGCGCCGCGGCGCTGCGCCAGCGCCTCCAGCAGATCCAGTCCACCGCCCGCCGGGAACTGCTCTGGTTCTGCAAGGCGCAGTATGTGGCGATGCCGTCGGGCACCAACGAGGCCGAGTTCGAGGCGATGGCCGACGGGGTCGCCTACCGGGTCCTGTACGAGCAGGCGTTCTTCGACGACGCCGGCGCGGTCGACAACGTCGTCAAGGGCGTGCGGGCCGGGGAGGTGGCGCGCGCCGTGCCCGCGCTGCCGCTGCGGATGGCGATCGCCGACCGGTGCCTGGCCATCTGCCCGCTGGCGCCGGCCGGCCCGGCGAGCGACCCCAGTGAGGTGACCGCCGCGGTCATCCGCGGCAGCAGCCTGCTGGGGGCGCTGGTGGCGCTGTTCGAGCGCTACTGGGAGATCGGTGTCCCCCTGCACGTCACGCCGGAGGGCAGGCTCGGCGGATCGGGCACGCAGACCGACCCCACCGCGCTGACGGCGGACGACCGGCATCTGCTGTCCCTGATGGTCGCCGGGCTCACGGACCAGGCCATCGCCGGTCAGCTCGGTATCAGCCGCCGCACCGTCCAGCGCCGCATCCAGGGCCTGATGAGCCTCGCGGGTGTCGCCACCAGGATGCAGCTCGGCTGGCACGCGGCCCGCCGCAACTGGATCTGAGCCCCCGAAAAAGGGGCGGGTGTCCACCGCGGACTTCCCATGGTCGCGTGTGGACACCGCCCTGTGGCCGCCCGCGCCGCTCAGCGGGCAGTCGCCGATCGGGTGCGGCTGCTCTGAGCCCGACGCGGGACCGTCCGAGCCCGGGGCGGGGGCCGGAGGCTGTGCGCGCACGCGGGCCCTGGAGGACACTGGACGCGTGCAGGGCTCTGTGGCGAGTGAGAGCTGATCGTTATGTCTGCGTCGCACACCACCGGTCGCCCGGTTCACGGCCACGTGGTCCGGGAGGGGATTCACGTCCTGGTGGATCAGCAGGGCCTGATGGCGAGATGGAGCCCCGCCGCCCAGAAGCTGCTCGGTTACCCCGAGGAGGCCGTACGGGGCCGTCCGGCCCTGGGTCTGCTCGTGGGCATGGGCGCCGACGGGGGCCCGCTCTCCCACGCCGAGGACTTCACCGTCGCGCTGCGGCACCGCGACGGCGGTGTGGTGAGGTGCCGGCTGGCCGTACGGCCCCAGCGCACCGACACGGGCGCGGGGTGGGACGTGCTGCTGGTCCCGGCCGATCCGGGCGGGACCGCCGAGCCGGGCGGGACGACCGAGCCGGGCGGGACGACCGAGCCGGGCGGGGCCGCAGATCTGGACGGGACCGTCGAGCCGGTAGGGACGGCTGAGCCGGGCGGAGCCGTTGAGCCGGTCGGGACCCCGGAGCTGGAGCGGGCGCTGCTGGAGATGCTCTTCACGCGCTCCCCCACGGGGCTGTTTCTCCTCGACCCGCAGTTGCGCATACTGCGGTTCAACCCCGCGGCCGAGGGCATGCAGGGCACCGCCGTCGAGGAAGCCCTGGGCAGGCGCCCGTCGGAGGTGTGGTCCGGCTTCGGCGTGCAGTCGGTGGAGCGGGTGATGGCGAACGTGCTCACCAGCGGAGAGCCGGCGGTCGGCGTGGAGAAGCGGATACACCCACCCGGCGATCCCGAGCACGAGCACGTCTACTCCGCCTCCGTCTACCGGCTGGAGGACGCCGAGGGCAGGGTCCTCGGCATCGCGGACGCCACCGTCGACGTCACCGACCGCCACCTCGCCCTTGAGCGGCTGACCGTGCTCGCCCAGGCCAGCACCCGGATCGGGGCCACGCTCGACGCGATGGACACGGCCCGTGGTCTGGCGGAGGTGTCCGTTCCGGTCGTGGCCGACAGCGTCGCCGTCGAGGTGCTGGAACGGGTTCTCGCGGGCGAGGACCTGGAGCCCGGACCCGTACGGCCCGCCACCGTGCTGCGCCGGGCGGCCGTCCGTTGCCGCGGCGACGGAGGCCCGGGGAGGGCCGGTATCCCTGAGGACGCCCTCCCTCCCATGGACCCGGGCGAGGTGCTCGCCGATCTCCGTCCCCGTCTGGTCAACCCGCTCTCCCCGCTGGGGCAGCAGATCCTGCGCGGCATGAGGACGCCGGCCTGCGACGGCACGGGGGCACACTCGATGATCGTCGCGCCGCTGGTCGCCCAGGACCGGGTGCTCGGGCTCGCGACCTTCTGCCGCTGGGGGGAACGCCGGCCCTTCGGCGTGGACGACCTGGCCCTTGTCTCCCAGCTCGCCCGGCGCACGGCCGAGAGCCTGGACAACGCCCGCCGGCATCTGCGCGAACACAACTCGCTGGTCGGTCTCCAGCGCGCGCTGCGTCCGCGCGGACTTCCGCCCCAGCAGGCGCTGGAGGTGGCGCACACCTATGTGTCCGCGGGTTCCGGCGGCGACTGGGTCGACGTCGTGCCGCTCTCCGGGGCCAGGGTGGCCCTCGCGGTGGGCCGGGTGCCGGGGCGTGGCATACAGTCCGCCGCCGCGGCGGGCCGCCTGCGGGCCGCCCTGCACACGCTGTCGGACCTGGACCTGGAACCGGACGAACTGCTCGCCCGGCTCGATGACATGCTGCGCGGCCCCGGGCATGTGAACGGCGGGACGACCGGCTTCGCGAGCGACGACGACCAGTCGGTGCCGGCCCCGAGCGGCAGGACGCCCGGCCACGGGCGGGAGTGCGGAGCCAGCTGCCTCTATCTGATCTACGACCCCGTGTCCCGCCGCTGCTCGGCCTCCACCGCCGGTCATCCCTGGCCCGTGATGGTCGGTCCGAACGGCACGGTGACGACGGTGGACCGTTCGGTCGGAGACACGCTGTGCTGTCCGGGCGCGCCGTTCTGCAGGGAGGACTTCGAGGTCCCCGAGAACTCCACGCTCGTGCTCTACACCCCTGGGCTCCTTCAGGCGTTCCCTCCGAAGGAGCCGGAGGGGGAGCCGGAACAGGCCCCCTCTCCCCCGGGCGAGGACCGCCTGGCCGCCCTGCTCGCCCGCCCGCCGGGCCCCGCGCAGTCGACGGTCGCGACGCTCACCGACGTGCTGGTCCCACCTCGGCCCCGCGACGACGCGGCCGTCCTGGTGGCCCGCACCCGCGCACTCGACCCGGGCCATGTCGCCTCGTGGGACCTCCCGAGCGACCCGGCCACGGTCGCCACGGCCCGCTCCCTCGCCACGCGGCAGCTCAGCGACTGGGACATGGACGAAGCGTCCTTCGTGACCGAACTGATCGTCAGTGAACTCGTCACCAACGCGATCCGGTACGGCAAGCCGCCCGTGTCGCTGCGGCTCATCCGCAGTCACGTCCTGACCTGCGAGGTGTCCGACGGGAGCAACACCTCCCCGCGGCTGCGGCATGCCCGCACCTCGGACGAGGGAGGACGCGGGCTGCTCCTCGTCGCGCGGGTCTCCGAGCGCTGGGGGACCCGCTACACCGAGGACGGAAAGATCGTCTGGGTCGAGCAGAGCACCGACGACTGACCGGCGCCGTGGCGGGCTGACCCGGGGCTAACCCGGCAGGTGTTCCTTGGCCCAGGAGCCGAGCTCCTGAAGCGCGGGTTCGAGCGCGGCCCCGGCCTCGGTCAGCCGGTAGGAGACCCGCAGCGGCGGTCCCTCGTCGACCTCGCGCACGACGAGCCCCGCCGCGCCCAGCTCGCTCAGCCGGTCGGAGAGCATGCGCTCGCTGATGCCGGGGATCGCCCTGCCGAGGTCCGCGAAGTGCGCGGGCTGTCCCACGAGCACGGCCACGATGGGGCCGGTCCAGCGCTTCCCCAGCAGCTGGAAGACCCGGGTGATGCCCTCGTCCACCCGCTTGCACGCCCCTGCGTCGTGAACCTGCGCGTCCGTCATGCCCTCAGGGTACTACCCTCCTGTATGGGGGTGAAAAAAAGTAAGCTCCCATGCTATTAATAGCTACGCACTGGAAATCAGCCCCTGAAGCATCGCTAGGGGCTTCGTTCTGCTGGAGAGATTCATGGCCACACTGCTGCACATCGACTCGTCGGTCTTCCCGGGCGAGGCGTCCTCGTCCCGCACGGTCGCGGAGGCCTTCCGCAAGACCTGGCTGGAGCAGCACCCCGGCGGCACCGTCGTCCACCGCGACCTCGCCGCGAACCCGGTACCGCACATCACCGCCGACTCGCACACCGCCGGCTTCGCGGATCCGGACACCCACACGTCCGGGCAGGCCGCGGCCTTCGCGGAGCGGGTGCGGCTGATCGAGGAACTGGAGCAGGCGGACGCGCTGCTGATCGGCGCGCCGATGTACAACTACACGATCCCCTCCACGCTCAAGGCGTGGCTGGACAACGTGATCCTCTTCGGCCGCACCGTCGGCGACACCCCCTCCGCCAAGGGCACCCCGGTCACCGTCGTCGCCAGCCGTGGCGGCTCGTACGCGCCGGGCACGCCGAAGGAGCCCTTCGAGTATGTGCAGAACTACCTGCGGGCGGTCCTCGGCGACACCCTCGCCCTGGACGTGGACTTCATCGTCCCGGAACTCACCATGGCCCCGCACAACCCGGCGATGAACCAGCTGATCCCGCTCTTCGAGGCATCCCGCGACCGCGCCTTCCAGGAGGCCGCCTTCAAGGCGAAGCAGCTCGCCGAGCGCATGGCGGCCTGAACGGCCCTGGCCCGCCCGCCGGACCGGCGCCTTCCCCTACGAGGCGCCGGTCCGGCCCCCGCGCGGCGCCTGGTCCGCTTCCGAAGGCGCGCGGGGGCACCGATGCGGCGATCCTGAAGGTGAGGCGACCGTCCTGGAGGCAGAGATGGAAGTGAGCCGACTCGGCATGGTCGTGCACGGCGGACGCAAGGAGGCCCTGGACGCCGCCTGCGTGGTCCGCGCGTGGTGCGAGGAGCACGACGTCCGCTGCACGGACATCGACGTCTGGGGGAACGGCGGCCGGCGCAGCGCCGGTGAGGAGGTCGCCGCCGCGGGCGATCCCGATCTCATCGTCACCCTGGGCGGCGACGGCACCTTCCTGCGCGGCGCCCGGCTGGCCGCCGAGAACGACGCCCTCGTCCTCGGGGTCAACGTGGGACGGGTCGGCTTTCTCACCGAGGTGCCGGCCGCCGGTGTGCGCGCCGCGCTGGACGCGGTGCGGGACGGCCGGGAGCTGCGGATCGACAGCCGGATGCTGCTCGCCCTGCGTGCCTCCCGCCGCCTGGAGGTGCCGACGGGCTTGGAGGCATGGGTGCGCTTCGGCCGCGGCCCGCTGCTGCCGCCTCCCCAGGTGCGCCCGGACTGCACGATCGACCCGGACTGGGGCATACCGCTGGACGTCACCGCGCTCAACGACGTCGTCCTGGAGAAGGTGGCCCGGGACCGGCAGGTCTCGGTCGGCGTCTACGTCTCCGGTCAGCTCCTCGCCTCCTACTCCGCCGACGCGCTCCTGGTGGCCACGCCGACCGGTTCCACCGCCTACAGCTTCGCCGCGGGCGGCCCGGTCGTCTCGCCGCGTGCCGATGCCCTGGTCTTCACGCCGGTCGCCCCGCACATGGCGTTCGACCGCTCGGTCGTGACGGCCCCCGACGAGCCGGTGGGGCTGCGGGTCCTCGAACGGTCGGGCCCGGCCGCGGTCAGCATCGACGGCCAGTTGCGCGGCGTGCTGGACCCCGGTGACTGGATCGGCGTGTACGCCGCCGCGCGCCGGCTGCGGGCCGTACGGCTGGAGCCGATGGACTTCTACGGGCGGTTGCGGGACCGCATGAACCTGACCGACGCCCCGGCCGCGGTCGCCGACGGACCGGCCGCGCCGCTGTGGTCGATGACCAGCCCGCCGCCCGGAGACCTCGACCATCTGGCACTGCTGACGCGCACCGGAGGCACCGCGGCCCTGCGGTGACCGGGGCGGGTCAGGTGCCGCGTCTGCTGCGGGCGTTTGCCTCGGCGACCAGGACGCGCAGCAACTCGTCCTGGTCCAGGAGCCGGAGCTGCTCGGGAGCCGCGTCCCACTCCCGCCCGCCCGCGAGCGGGCGGACCTGGAGATACGGGCCCTCGCGCCCCATGACCCGCCCGCACCGGTCCCGGCGGGTGTCGTGGACGGCGTCCCCGACGCCCGGCACCTCGACGTCCCCGGTCATCCGGCGGCCCCCTTGAGGATCACGTCCGCGAGCATCAGCGCCACGGGCGCGGAGCACACGCCCAGGTGGACGAGCGCGTGACGGGCCTCGCTCTCACGGTCGTCGGCCCACGGCGTGCGGACGTCCATCGCGGGCAGCTGGACGCCGGCGAGGCTCAGGGCGGAGGCCAGCGCGTCGCGGGCGTCGAGAGCTTCCTGGATCTTGGGCGGTACGGGAGTCATGCGCGTCCTCCGAGCGGTCGGTTCCGGCGATCGGCTGAACGGACCACGCCGCCTCGATTATGCTGCGTAGTCCGGACGTGACGAGCATGCGCCCGGACGCGCCCGGTCACGCCGTGGACGGGGCGCTCCTTCCCCGCCGCCCGGGGCCGGTTCCACACCTTCCACATCAGCAACGGAGCCAGCCGCCATGCCGCAGCGCCGCGTCGTCACCGGTCGGAGCCAGGAGCCGCGGCAGCGGTTCGCGGAGGAGCTGCGCACCCTGCGCGCCGCGAGCGGGACGAGCCTGCGGCAGCTCGGCGAACGGCCCGGCTGGGACTGGTCGTTGTTCGGGAAGATGGAGAAGGGGGAGACGCTCGGCAGCCCCGAGGTGGTGCAGGCCCTGGACACCCACTACGGCACCCCCGGGCTGCTGCTGGCCCTCTGGGAGCTGGCCGCCGGGGACCACACGCAGTTCCGCGAGCGCTACCGCCGGTACATGGCGCTGGAGTCGGAGGCGGTGAGCCTGTGGCACTTCGCGGTCAGCGTGCTGCCGGGGCTGCTGCAGACGCCGGGCTACGCCCGCGAGGTGCTGGCCGCTGGAGGGTTGCGCGGCAAGGAACTCGACCAGCAGGTCGACGCGAGGATGGGGCGGCGGGAGTTGTTGGAGGGGGAGGACGCGCCCCCGTTCCGCACGATCCTCTCCGAGGCGGTGCTGCGGACGCCGTTGCGGGATGCGGGGGAGTGGCGGGGCCAGTTGGAGCACATCGTGAAGCTGGCCGAGAGGCCGACCGTCACGGTGCAGGTACTTCCCCTGGCGGCCGGTATGCACGGACTCGACAGCACCGCACTGATGTTCCTGCGCCTCCCGGGCGGCGCTACTGTGGCGTACACGGAGAACGCGCACCGTGGCGAACTCGTAGACGAGCACGCAGCGGTGGAGCGACTGCAGCGTGCGTACGATGCGATGCGCGACCTGGCGTTGCCCCCGGCCGAGTCGCGGAAGTTCGTCCTGGCCACCCTGGAGGAAGCCCCGTGCGAGGAACCGACCTGAGTACCGCCGGCTGGCGCAAGAGTTCCTACAGCAACTCGGACGGCGGTGAGTGCATCGAGGTCACTCACGACTTCCACGGCATCGTCCCCGTGCGGGACAGCAAACTCCCGCACGGAGACGTGCTGATCTTCCCTGCGGCCCCGTGGGTCGCCTTCCTCACCGGCGTCAAGGAGGGCTCGCTCAGCCCCCGTTGACCGCGGACGCGATCCGGTCGCCGATGTTCTTGTCGATGTTCCTCCAGTACTGGAGCGCGCGGTCCACGACCGGACGGGACACGCCCTGGAGCAGATGACCGCTGACGTTCGAGACCAGCCGCTCACGGGCGGCGTCGTCGAGCACCTCGCGGACCTGGGTCCCGGCCTGCCCCCAGTCGTCGTCCTCGGCGTGCAGCTTGGTCGCCTCACGGACCAGCTCACCGGCGGTGTGCCAGCTCGCGGCGTCGCCGAACTGGCCGAAGTCCGCGGCCGGCCCGCCGTACGAGTTCGGCGCGTACGGCATCGAGGCGCGGGACGGCTCGTACCGCATGGGGCCGTCCTTGGCGTAGGAGTTCACCGGGGCGTGCGGCCGGTTCGGCGGGAGCTGGGCGTAGTTCGGTCCGATCCGGTACCGGTGCGTGTCGGGGTACGAGAACAGCCGTCCCAGCAGCATCTTGTCCGGCGACGGACCGACACCCGGCACCAGGTTGGACGGCTCGAACGCGGCCTGCTCGATGTGGATGAAGTAGTCCTCGGGGTTGGTGTCGAGGACCATCCGTCCGACGTCGATCAGCGGGTAGTCGCCGTGCGGCCACACCTTGGTGAGGTCGAACGGGTTGAAGCGGTAGTCCGCCGCGTCCTCGAACGGCATGATCTGGACCTTGAGGCTCCAGCTCGGCGCGTTCCCGGAGTCGATCGCCTCGAACAGGTCGCGGCGGTGCCTGTCCGCGTCGGACCCGGCCAGCTCGTCCGCCTCCGCCTGGGTGAGGAAGTCGATGCCCTGATCGGTCTTGAAGTGGTACTTCACCCAGAACCGCTCGCCGCCGCCGTTGATCCACATGTAGGTGTGCGACGAGTAGCCGTTCATGTGGCGGTAGGTCTTCGGGATGCCCCGGTCGCCCATCAGCCACGTCACCTGGTGCGCGGACTCGGGGGACAGGGTCCAGAAGTCCCACTGCATGTCGTTGCTGCGCAGCCCGGTCGCCGGGTGGCGCTTCTGGGAGCGGATGAAGTCCTGGAACTTGATCGTGTCGCGCACGAAGAAGATCGGCGTGTTGTTGCCGACCATGTCGTAGTTGCCCTGCTCGGTGTAGAACTTCAGCGCGAAGCCGCGCGGGTCGCGCCAGGTGTCGGGCGAACCCTGCTCACCGGCGACGGTCGAGAAGCGCGCCAGCATCTGCGTGCGCTTCCCGGGCTGGAACAGGTCAGCCTTGGTGAACTGGCTGACGTCGTTGGTCACTTCGAAGAACCCGTACGCCCCACTGCCCTTGGCGTGTACCACCCGTTCAGGCACCCGTTCCCGGTTGAACTGGGCCATCTTCTCGATCAGGTAGTGATCCTGCAGCAGGATCGGGCCGTCGGCACCCACGGTGAGCGAGTGTTCGTCGCTCTCCACGGGGATGCCGGAGTTGGTGGTGGTGTACGGGGCCGTCCGGGGCTCCTGAGTCATGAGCGTCCTCCTGCCTGAGGCGATATCCAGGTCGCTTCGCTCACCCCAGCCAGTCAACTCCGCCGCCATGACATCAGCAACATTTGGACTGGATCCAGATCGAGCCCTGTTCCGGGGTGGGCCGGACCGTGTACCCCTCTCTCAGTGCCTCCACTCCGTCACGCGCCGCCACGTCTCGCCGCGCACGGAGTGATCTCCGCCTCCGAGGCCACGTACCGGTCGCACCGCGGGTTGTGGCAGGGGCCCGCGACCCAGACCGGGACGTAGACGCCCATCGTCTTGTGGCGCTCCACGACGTCTTCCACCGGCTGGCGGCACGAGTGACAGGAGTGCGGCCGCCGCGGCGGACTGCTTTGCTTCTTCATAAGTGACATTTTAGAACTATTTTGCCTATTTCGGACGGTCGTCATGAGGGCCATCGTCTTGGGGGTCATCGTCATGGGGGCGGTCGTCGCCGGGGCGGACGGTGGCCTCCCCGGCGCGGGGAGGACGCAGAAGGCTGAGCGTGACCGAGGCGGCCAGGACCACCGCGATGACGGCGAGGCTGACGAGGGACGGGATCTCGGGCACGGCGGGGCTGATGATCTCGTGAGCGGCCTGCAGTATGAGCTTGACGCCGATGAAGGCGAGGATGAGGGCGAGGCCCTTGCTGAGGTAGTGGAAGCGGTCGAGCAGTCCCGCCAGCATGAAGTACAGGGCGCGCAGGCCGAGGATGGCGAACGCGTTGCTGGTGTAGACGATGAAGGCGTCGCTGCTGACGGCCAGGACGGCCGGCACGCTGTCGACCGCGAAGACCAGGTCCGCGGCCTCGATCGCGGCCACGACGGCGAGCAGCGGAGTGGCGACGCGTCTGCCGCCCTCCTTGACGAAGAAGTGGGTCCCCGCGTACTCGTCGCGCACCGGGACGACTTTGCGCAGGAGTCTGACCGCGAGGCTCCTGCCGGGGTCGAAGCTGTCGTCCTCCTCTTTGAGGATCTTGTACGTGCTGTAGAAGAGGATGGCCGCGAAGAGGAACAGGACCGCGGTGAACCGGCTGACGATCGCCACGCCGGCGGCGAGGAAGATGCCGCGGAAGACCAGGGCGCCCAGGACGCCGAGGAAGAGCACGCGGTGCTGGTAGGCGCGAGGCACCTTGAAGTAGCCGAAGATCAGCGCGAAGACGAAGAGGTTGTCGACCGACAGGCTCTTCTCCAGCAGCCACGCGGTGGTGTACTCCACACCGGCGGTCGTGCCGACCACGAGGAAGACCGCGACACCGAAGACGATCGCCAGCCCGACCCACACGGCGCTCCAGGCGGCGGCCTCCCGGAACCCGATGACGTGCGCGCGGCGGTGGGCAAGGAGATCCACCGCCAACGACACCAGCACGGTGACGGCGAACACCATCCACAACCACAGCGGCACGTCGTGCACGAGCGCGACCCCTCACGCGCGAATGTCCTCCTCCGAGTCTGCGTCATGCGACAGGGACTGTCTCCCCGGGACGGGGGCGGTCCGCGCCGTGGACGAGGGCGTCGAGGCGCGGGTGCCCGGCGGTCACCCGGCGCGCGCGGTCGCGAGGCGGCCCGCCGGCCGAGGGACGCGTATCGCGCCGATCGATCGCGCGGCGACGCGTCGGCACCTAGGCTCGTAGCCACCGTCCAGGTCCCTCACCCCTGCCCGGCGGGCCGCCACCGCGCCGGGCGCGCCCCGCGGCCGCCGGACGAGGACTTCTTCGAGGAGGTGCGGCCATGTCCGACTGGCGAGCCCGCGCAGCTCGCGGCGGCAAGTGGCCACTGCGCCCGTCCGACCGGCGCGACGCGGATCCGGCTCCCGAGCACTCGATGGACCTGTGGTCGGACCCGGAGCCGCCCCGCGTGCCGCTGGAGCGCAGCCTCGTCAACGCCGCGGTGTACCGCGACGGACGCCGCGTCGACGCGCCCACCTCGCTCGCGCAGATCTACGGACAGCTGCCCGGCGAGCCCGGCACGATGGCCTGGATCGGGCTGTACCGGCCCACGCCGGAGCAGCTGTGGCAGGCCGCCGACCAGTTCGGGCTCCACGAACTGGCCGTGGAGGACGCCATCGTCGCCCACCAGCGGCCCAAACTGGAACGCTACGGCGAGACCCTCTTCGTGGTCCTGCGCCCGGCCCGCTACCTGGACGAGACCGAGGAGGTCGACTTCGGCGAGATCCACATCTTCGTCGGCCCGGACTTCGTGCTCACGGTCCGGCACAGCCAGGCCCCGGACCTGGGAGTCGTCCGCAAGCGTCTGGAGGAGGACGACCCGGAACTCCTGGCGCTGGGCCCGGAAGCGGTGCTCTACGCGATCCTGGACGCCGTCGTGGACGGCTACGCGCCCGTGGTGGCCGGGCTGCAGAACGACATCGACGAGATCGAGACCGAGGTCTTCGGCGGCGACCCCAAGGTCTCCCGCCGTATCTACGAACTCTCCCGCGAGGTCGTCGACTTCCAGCGCGCCACCCGCCCGCTGCTGACGATCGTGAGCAGCCTGGAAGCCGGGTTCGCGAAGTACGGCACGAACGAGGAGCTGCAACGGTATCTGCGGGACGTCGCCGACCACGCGACCACCGTCGCCGAGCGTGTGGACGGCTTCCGGCAGATGCTCGGCGACATCCTCACCGTCAACGCCACCCTCGTCTCCCAGTCCCAGAACGAGGAGATGAAGGCACTGGCCGAGGCGGGCCACGCCCAGAACACCGAGCTCAAGAAGATCTCCAGCTGGGCGGCCATCCTCTTCGCGCCCACGCTCATCGGCACCGTCTACGGCATGAACTTCGACCACATGCCCGAACTGCACTGGGTCCTCGGCTACCCCTTCGCCCTCCTGCTGATGGCCGTGGTCTGCTTCAGTCTGTACCTGGTGTTCAAGCGCCGGGACTGGCTCTGAACGACCGTGGCCGCTTCGCACGGCCGGCCGGCCCACCGGTGCGCGCGGCGACCCGCCCGCGCCGCGCGGCGCGTCCTCAGACGGGATAGGCGTGGGTCTGGGCCGCCTTCACCGTCGCCCAGACCTCCGCTCCCGGGCGCAGGTCGAGTTCGGCGGCGGCGACCGCGGTCAGGTCGGCGGCGAGCGGGAGCTCACCCGAGAGGACGGCGCGGATCTGGTCGCCGTGGGTCTCCAGGCCGCCGACCTCGCAGCGCCAGAGGTTGCGGGCGCTGGAGCCGGTCGGACGGTCACGGTGGAGGGTGACGGCGCCGGGCGGGAAGGCGACGTACACCGGTCCCGCCAGGGCCTCCGTGGTGGTGACGGGCGGGCCGCCGCCGTCGAGTCGTACGGTGTGGCCGTCGGCCTCGCCCCGGTAGAGGTTCAGGCCGACCAACTGGGCGATGTAGTCCGTGCGGGGATGCCGCGCGATGTCGGACGGGCTGCCCTCCTGGACGATCCGGCCGTGCTCGACGACGACCAGACGGTCCGCCAGCACCATGGCGTCCAGCGGGTCGTGCGTGACCAGGACCGCCACGGCCTCGAACTCGGCCAGGTGACGCCTCAGTCGGGCGCGTACCTCCAGGCGGGTCCGGGCGTCGAGCGCCGCCAGCGGCTCGTCGAGGAGCAGCAGGCGTGGGCGGGTGGCCAGCGCGCGGGCCAGGGCGACGCGCTGGGCCTGGCCGCCGGACAGCCTGCGCGGTCTGGCGCCGGCGTGATCCGTGAGACCCAGGCGGTCGAGCCACTCCGCGGCCTGCGCACGGGCCTCCGCCTTGGTCGCACCGTGGCAGCGGGGGCCGAAGGCCACGTTGTCCAGGGCGGTCAGGTGGGGGAAGAGGAGGTAGTCCTGGAAGACGACGCCGATGGGCCGTGACTCGGGCGGCGTGCGCTCCAACGCCACGCCGTCCAGGCGCAGACGGCCGCCGCTCAGCGGCGTCAGCCCGGCGAGCGCGCGCAGGGCGGTGGTCTTCCCCGCGCCGTTCGGGCCGAGCAGGGCCACCACCTCGCCGGGCGCGACTCTCAGCGCCACGTCGAGGCGGAACGCGCCGCGCTCGACGACGAGGTGTGCGTCGAGTCCGTCTTCGGGCACCTCGGCACGGACATCGTGGGTGACGCCGTGGATCTCGGTCATCCCGCCGCCACCCAGCGGTCGCGCAGTGCGGCCAGCACGGTGATGGACACGGCCAGCAGGACCAGGCTGAGGGCGATGGCGGCCTCCGGGTCGCTCTGCAGGGCCAGGTACACGGCCAGCGGCATGGTCTGGGTGCGTCCCGGGAAGTTGCCGGCGAAGGTGATGGTCGCGCCGAACTCGCCCAGCGCGCGGGCCCAGGCCAGGACCGCGCCGGCCGCGATGCCCGGGGCGATCAGGGGGAGCGTGACGCGGCGGAAGGCGGTGAAGCGGGAGGCGCCCAGGGTGGCGGCCGCCTCCTCGTAGCGGGGATCGGCGGCCCGCAGCGTGCCCTCGACGCTGATGACGAGGAAGGGCATGGCCACGAAGGCCTCCGCGACGACGACACCCGCCGTGGTGAACGGCAAGGTGACGCCGAACCACGCGTCCAGCCACTTCCCGACGATGCCGTTGCGGCCGAGCGCCATCAGCAGCGCCACACCCCCGACCACCGGGGGCAGGACCAGGGGGAGCGTGACGAGGGCTCTCACCAGGCCCCGGCCCGGGAACTCGACGCGGGCCAGCAGCCAGGCCAGCGGCACACCGATGACCAGGCTCACGGCGGTCGCGGCGGTGGCGCAGACCAGGGACAGCTGCAGCGCCTGCCAGATCTCGGCGCTGGTCAGCAACTCGGGCAGGCTGTGCCAGGGGGTGCGGACGAGGAGGGCGATCAGCGGCACGACCAGGAACGCCAGGCCGAGCAACGCGGGCAGCAGCAGGGGCAGCGGCACCCCCCGGCCTTTGCCGGTCCGGACGCGCCGACGCCGCGGCCCACCCCGCGGGGTGCCGGTCGCGGCGTCGGCCTTGTCGATCGGGGTCACGGCTCGAGGAACCCGGCCTCGGTCAGGACCGACCGTCCCTCGGGGGACCGCACGAACGCGATGAACGCCTTCGCGGCCTCGGCGTTGGGGGCGTCCTGGAGCAGGGTGATCGGGTACTCGTTGATGGCCTCGGCGGACTCGGGGAACTCCACGCCCTCCACCTTGTCACCCGCGGCCCGCACGTCGGTCCTGTAGACGACCGCCGCGTCGGCCTCCTTGAGCACCACCTTGTTGAGGGCGGACTTGACGTCCTCCTCGTAGGAGACCGGCGTCAGCTTCAGCTCGCTCGCGTCGAGGGCCTTCTTCGCGGCGGCGCCGCACGGCACCGCCTCGTCGCACAGCACGACCTTCAGGTCCGGGTTCGTGAGGTCATCGAGGGATGCGACCTTGTCGGGGTTGCCCGGCAGGGTCGCGATCTCCAACTGGTTGCGCACGAAGGTCGCGGGAGTCCCGGCGGCGTCGCCGGCATCCGTGACGATCTTCATCGTCTTGGGGCTGGCGGAGGCGAAGACGTCGGCCGGCGCCCCTCCGGTGATGCTCGCGGCCAGGGAGTCGCTGCCGCCGAAGCTGAAGGTGACCTTCGCGCCCGGGTGCCGCTGCTCGAACCGCTCGCCCAGCTTCTCGAAACTCTCCTTCAGCGAGGCCGCGGCGAAGACGGTCACCGTGCCGGAGATCTTGTCCGAGGACGACGAGGCGGACGTGGATGCGGAGGAGCCCGATCCGTTCGATGCGGAGTCGCCGGAGGACGAGCAGGCGCTCAGGGCCAGCAGCGCGGCGGCGCCCGCGCCGGCCACTCGCAGGGTCCGCCGGTTCCGGCGTGCGGTACGGATCATCACGGGTCCACTCCCCCTCGTCCTGACGGACACGGTGTGCATGCGCTGATGATAGTGCCGCAGATGCAAGGGCAAAACCTCCTGTGACTTCGCAAGAGCCGTGCTGATGATCGACCAGGGTGGTAAGTGCGTTTGTACGGGTCAGGTTCCGGGGCGCGTGCTCAGGGAGGTGGCAGCCGCTGGAGGGGCCCGTGCACGGACCGCGTGCGGCTGGTGACCGGGCCCGACGACCCGCCGTCCGTTCTCGCCGGAGCCCGTCCGGCGGTGGCGCGGGAGGCGGGCGTGCGCGAGGCGCTGGACGCGTTGCTGCGCACCTACCTCGACGCCGACGACCACTGACAGCCGTCGGCTGTCAGGGCAGAGCGAGCTTCGTTTTGACCAGGGCATTCGCCGCGAGGACTCTGGAATCAACCTGCTAACCGCGCAGGAGAGGAGCCGCGACATGGCCAAGGTGCTCTGTGTCCTGTACGACGACCCCGTCGACGGATATCCCACGACGTACGCCCGTGACGACCTCCCCGCGATCGACCACTACCCCGGCGGTCAGACCACTCCGACCCCCGAGGGGATCGACTTCACGCCGGGCCACCTCCTCGGCAGCGTCTCGGGTGCGCTGGGCCTGCGCTCCTACCTGGAGAAAGCCGGCCACACCCTCGTCGTCACCTCCGACAAGGACGGAGCCGGATCGGTCTTCGACCGTGAGCTGCCCGACGCGGACGTCGTCATCTCGCAGCCGTTCTGGCCGGCGTACCTGACGGCGGAGCGGATCGCCGCCGCCAAGAACCTGAAGCTGGCCGTCACGGCCGGCATCGGCTCCGACCACGTCGACCTCGACGCGGCGATCGCGCACGGGGTGACGGTCGCCGAGGTGACGTACTGCAACAGCATCAGCGTCTCCGAGCACGTGGTCATGATGACGCTGTCCCTGGTGCGCAACTACCTGCCCTCCCACCAGGTGGTCCTCGACGGCGGCTGGAACATCGCCGACTGCGTCGCCCGCTCGTACGACCTCGAAGGCATGCACGTCGGGACGGTCGGCGCCGGCCGTATCGGCCTCGCGGTACTGCGCCGCCTCGCGCCCTTCGACGTGAAGCTGCACTACACCGACCGGCATCGGCTGCCCGAGGAGGTCGCGCGTGAGCTGGGGGTGGTGTTCCACGAGTCGGCCGCCGAGATGGTGCCGCACTGCGACGTCGTCACGATCAACGCCCCGCTGCACCCCGGGACCGAGGGGCTCTTCGACGACGAGCTGCTGGCCTCCATGAAACGCGGGGCCTACCTCATCAACACGGCCCGCGGGAAGATCGTCGACCGGGACGCGGTGGACCGCGCCCTGCGCGGCGGGCACCTGGCGGGCTACGCCGGCGACGTCTGGTACCCGCAGCCGGCCCCGGCCGACCATCCCTGGCGCACCATGCCCCACCACGGCATGACCCCGCACATCTCCGGCTCGTCCCTGTCCGCACAGGCCCGCTACGCGGCCGGGACCCGCGAGATCCTGGAGTCCTGGTTCGCGGGCCGCCCGATCCGCGACGAGTACCTGATCGTGGCCGGGGGCGGGCTCGCCGGAACGGGCGCGCACTCCTACTCGGTCACCAAGTGAGTCGTGGAGGCCACCGCCCGCCGTGCTCACACCCGGTCGATGTGCACGTTCGTCGACTTCACCCGGGCGGTGGCCTCCACCCCGACCTCCAGCCCCAGCTCCTCCACGGCCTCCCGCGTCAGCAGCGAGACCAGCCGGTGCGGCCCGGCCTGGATCTCCACCTGGGCCGCCACGTCACCGAGCTTGATCGCGGTGACGATACCGGGGAAGGCGTTGCGCACCGAGGTGTAGGAGGTGTCGTCCTCACCGCTCCCGCCCCCCGCGAGTTCCACGGAGAAGGCGGCCAGGTCCCGGCCGTCGATGAGCCGCTTCCCGCCCTCGTCGCGATGGGTCGCCACCCGGCCCGCGTCCGCCCACCGCCGCGCGGTGTCGGGGCTGACGCCGAGCAGCCGTGCGGCCTGGCCGATCGTGTAAGACTGCATGGGCGCCAAGATATGCCTTCGGCGGGGTGTCGTCGCAGCTCGCACGGCTCCTCGCCGCCCTCGGCGACGGACGCCGGAACGTCACGCCTGGTTATGCTCGGGGGTGATCGTGGGGGTTTCCCCGGCGGCAGCACCTCGGAGGTAGTCGTGAAGAGCAGGGCGGACGCGCGACGGGGCCTGCGCGGATGCTGAGAGAGGTCACCGCCACCCGCTACGTCGAACCCCTGCGCTCCGGCGGCTCCGTCCCGGGCGTCGTCGAGGCCGACGACCTCGGCACGTACGTCGTGAAGTTCACCGGCTCGGCGCAGGGCCGCAAGGCACTGGTCGCCGAGGTGGTCGTCGGCGAACTGGCCCGCGCGCTCGGGCTGCGCTTCCCCGAACTCGTACTGGTGCACTTCGACCCGGCGATCGCCGTCCACGAGGAGCACCAGGAGGTACGCGATCTGCACACGGCCAGCGCGGGCGTCAATCTTGGCATGGACTTCCTGCCGGGCGCCCGGGACTTCACCCCGGAGACCGCGAAGACGTTCCGTGTGGATCCGCTGGAGGCCGGCCGGATCGTCTGGCTGGACGCGCTGACTGCGAACGTCGACCGAACGGTCCACAGCTCGAACCTGATGATCTGGCCGACGTCCGGCACCGTCCCGGCCCGCCTGTGGCTGATCGACCACGGAGCCGCCCTGATCTTCCACCACCGCTGGGACGGCGCCGACCCGCGGAGGTCCTACGACTTCCGCCACCACGCCCTCGGCCACTACGCGCCCGACGTACGGGCCGCCGACGCGGAGCTGGCCCCGCGGGTCACGGGCGAGCTGCTGCGCGAGGTGCTGGCCGAGGTCCCCGACGCCTGGCTGGCGGACGGCACGGACTTCGCCACGCCGGACGCGGCCCGGGACGCCTACGGGAACTACCTGCACGCGCGCGTGCGGGCCTCCGGGGCCTGGCTGCCCACGGACTTCCCCACTCGCGAGGAGATCGCCGCCGAGGAGGCGGAACGTGCGGCGAGGACCCGGCAAGGCAGGCCGAAATGGCTCCAGCAGGTCCCCGACCTGCACGGCAAACCACCCGCGGAACAGGATTGGTCGGTGCACCTCGGATGAGCGGCCGTGTCGAGATCGAGTACTGCACCCAGTGCGGATGGCTGCCGCGCGCGGCCTGGCTGGCGCAGGAACTGCTCACCACCTTTGAGGCGGAGCTGTCCGAACTGGCGCTGAAGCCGGGCAAGGGCGGCGTCTTCGTCGTCCGCGTGGACGGCGAGGCGGTCTGGGACCGCCGTGAGCAGGGCTTCCCCGAGCCGACGGCGGTCAAGCGGGCCGTCCGCGACCGAGTGGCCCCGGGAAGGTCCCTGGGCCACTCGGACAAGGCGGGGGAGCAGCTCAGCCCTTGAGCTGCTCGTACGCCGGCAGTGTCAGGAAGTCGGCGTAGTCCTCGTCGAGGGCGACGGTCAGCAGCAGATCGTGCGCCTGCCGCCAGCCACCGGCCGCGAAGGCGTCCTCGCCCAGCTCGGCGCGGAGCGCCGCCAGTTCCTCGGCTGCGACCTCGCGGGCCAGTTCGGCGGTGACCCGCTCGCCGTTGTCGAGGACCACGCCCGCGTTGATCCACTGCCAGATCTGCGAACGGGAGATCTCGGCGGTGGCCGCGTCCTCCATCAGGTTGAAGATCGCGACCGCGCCCAGGCCGCGCAGCCAGGCCTCGATGTAGCGGATGCCGACCTGCACGGCGTTCACGAGACCGGCGTACGTGGGCTTGGCGTCCAGCGAGTCGACGGCGATGAGGTCCTCCGCCTTGACCGTCACGTCCTCGCGCAGCCGGTCCTTCTGGTGCGGCCTGTCGCCGAGCACCCTGTCGAAGGACTCCCTGGCGATCGGGACCAGGTCGGGGTGGGCCACCCAGGAGCCGTCGAAGCCGTCACCGGCCTCGCGGTCCTTGTCGGCGCGGACCTTCTCGAAGGCGACCTTGTTGACCTCGGCGTCCCGGCGGGAGGGGATGAACGCCGCCATGCCGCCGATCGCGTGCGCGCCCCGCTTGTGGCAGGTGCGGACCAGCAGCTCGGTGTAGGCGCGCATGAACGGGGCGGTCATCGTCACCGCGTTGCGGTCCGGCAGCACGAACCTCGGGCCGCCGTCGCGGAAGTTCTTGACGAGGGAGAACAGGTAGTCCCAGCGGCCGGCGTTCAGACCGGAGGCGTGGTCGCGGAGCTCGTAGAGGATCTCCTCCATCTCGTACGCGGCGGTGATCGTCTCGATCAGGACGGTGGCGCGCACGGTGCCCTGAGGGATGCCGACGTAGTCCTGCGCGAGGACGAACACCTCGTTCCAGAGGCGGGCCTCCAGGTGCGACTCGGTCTTCGGCAGGTAGAAGTACGGGCCCTTGCCGAGGTCGAGCAGGCGCTGCGCGTTGTGGAAGAAGTACAGGCCGAAGTCGACCAGGGCGCCGGGGACCGGCCTGCCGTCGGCGTCGGTCAGATGGCGCTCGTCCAGGTGCCAGCCGCGCGGGCGCATGACGACCGTCGCCAGCTCCTCCTCGGCCCCCAGCGCGTACGACTTGCCGGAGCGGGCGTCCGTGAAGTCGATGTTCCGGGAGTACGCGTCGATCAGGTTCACCTGACCCAGCACGACGTTCTCCCAGGTGGGGGAGGAGGCGTCCTCGAAGTCCGCGAGCCAGACCCGCGCGCCCGAGTTCAGGGCGTTGATGGTCATCTTGCGGTCGGTGGGGCCGGTGATCTCGACGCGGCGGTCGTTCAGCGCGGCGGGGGCGGGTGCGACGCGCCAGGTGGGGTCCTCGCGGATCTGTGCGGTCTCCGGGAGGAAGTCGAGCGTGGAGGTGCGGGCGATCTCGGCGCGGCGCTCCGCGCGGTGGGCGAGGAGTTCGTCACGCCGGGGCGTGAACCGGCGGTGCAGCTCGGCCACGAAGGCGAGCGCCGCGTCGGTGAGGACCTCCTCCTGCCGGGGCAGGGGCTCGGCGTCGACGATGGCCAGCGGAGACGGCGCTGGTGCGGACATGAGCTGTCACTTCCTTCAGCGGTGGCACCGGGTGCCGCGGAGCACTCATGGGCGGTGTCGCACCCGCTGCGCGATCGGGTGCGCTCTGGTCAGTGGATATTAGTTTCCTCATCGTGGAAGTTCAATGGTCTGTCGATGTCGAGACTCTCCGGGTCGAGGCACGGTGGCGCGGGGTGCCACCCCGTTCACTCAAGGTGGCTCAGGTCGGCCGGCGTGTCGATGTCGTAGGGCAGCGCCACGTCCCCGCACTCCACCAGGCGGAGGTCGCCCGCGTGCTCCCTCAGATACGCGCGCGCCCCCTGGTCGCCGGTCGCGGCCGCCGCGACGCCCGCCCAGTGGGCGGCGCCGAACAGCACCGGATGGCCGCGTACACCGTCATAGGCGGCCGAGACCAGCGAGGACTCGTCCGCGCAGGCGTCCAGTACGCGCGCCACCGCCTCCGGCCCGATCCCGGGCTGGTCGACGAGCGACACCAGGGCGGCCCGGGCCCCCGTCCCGGCGAGCGAGTCCAGCCCGGCGCGCAGCGAGGAACCCATGCCCCGCTCCCACTCGGGGTTGTCCACCAGCACGCAGCCGGACAGCTCCGCCCGCCGCCGTACGGCGTCGGCGCGCGCCCCCAGCACCACGTGCACGCGCGTGCAGCCCGCCGCGCGCAGCACCGCGACCGCGTGTTCGACCAGCGGGCGGCCACGGTGTTCCAGCAGGGCCTTGGGCCGGCCGCCGAGCCGGCGTCCGCCGCCCGCGGCGAGCAGCAACGCGGCGACCGGGGGGCCGTTCCGATCCGTCATGGTTCCTGCATACCTGACGGCGCGCCGGCGGGGCCGCCCCCTGGGGCTGAATTTCGGCCGGTGCGGTGGCGGATCGGCACCCGGTGGCGTTAACTGGCCCGCGTCCCCGGCGCACGACCGGCGCCATGGGGCGCTCGGGGGAGCAGGGTGGGCTGTGCACGACGGCGACGGTGTGTCAGGGGGGAGAGCTGTGTTGCGGAGCTTGGGGCAGAGGCCAGTGACCGGCAGCGACGAGGACCCTAGGGTGGCGGGACTGCGGACCGCGGTGTCCCGGCTGCGCCGTGAACTCGCCACGCTTCCCGTGGAGTTCCCCGACCGGGGCGTCGCCGAGGACGAACTCGCCGCGCTCGCCGCGATGACCGCCGACGGCAGGCCCGAGACCCCGCGCCTGCGCCGCTCACTGCTGCTGATCGCGGGCGCGATCGGATCGGTGAGCGCCCTGTCGCGCGGGCTGACGGAGGTGCGTGACGCGGTGGACCTCTTCGGCGAGCCGCCGCGGCGGGGCTAGTGCCGCGTCAGCCGAGGTCCGTCCCGTCGCGACGCCCGGCACGCCCTCTCGCCGCACCGGCCGAAAGCCCAAGTACGTCCAGTACGAGGGCTTCCGGCCGGCACGCCGAGAGCACGCTCCCCCACTCTCGGCTTCGCTCGAGCGGGAGGGGCCCCCACGACGCCGCTCCTCACGGGCAAACCTTGACTGACGCGGCACTAGCGCGGCGGCAGGCGTCGTTCCCCCCGCCGAGACGCCCGGCACGCATTCCCACTGCCTCAAGGGCGTGGGAGGTGCCCCCGCCGGCCGCACCGGCCGCAAGCCCGAGTACCTCCAGGACGAGGACTTCCGGCCGGCACTCCGGGAGCGCGCACCGGACGCCGCTCCTGGACGGGCGCACGTTGCCCGCCGCGGCACCGGCGACCGCCGCGGGAGCGCTCGGGCTGTCGCGACGGCCTCGGGGTCACGGGCGGCGGTGCCTGGTGCCGTGCCGCCGTCACGCGGGGTTGTGGCCGGCCAGGGCCTCGGAGAGTTCCACGGCGATCTGCTGGAGCACCGGCACGATCCGTTCCGTGGCCGCCTCCGTCACCCGGCCGGCCGGCCCCGAGATGGAGATCGCGGCGGCGGTGGGGGAGTCGGGGACCGAGACCGCCAGGCAGCGGACGCCGATCTCCTGCTCGTTGTCGTCGACGGCGTACCCGGTCCGGCGGACGTCGTCCAGCGCGGCGAGGAAGCCGTCCGGAGTCGTGATCGTCTTCTCCGTCGCGGCGGGCATGCCGGTGCGCAGCAGCAGCGAGCGCACCTCCTCGTCCGGGAGGCCCGCGAGCAGCGCCTTGCCCACGCCCGTGGAGTGCGGCAGGACGCGTCGGCCCACCTCGGTGAACATGCGCATGGAGTGCTTGGACGGCACCTGGGCGACGTAGACGATCTCGTCCCCGTCGAGCAGCGCCATGTTGGCCGTCTCGCCGGTCTCCTCGACCAGCCGGGCCAGGTAGGGGCGGGCCCAGGTGCCGAGCAGCCGGGACGCGGACTCACCGAGCCGGATCAGGCGCGGGCCCAGCGCGTAGCGCCGGTTGGGCTGCTGGCGGACGTACCCGCACGCGACCAGGGTGCGCATCAGCCGGTGGATCGTGGGCAGCGGCAGCCCGCTGCTCGCCGACAGTTCGCTCAGGCCCACCTCGCCGCCCGCGTCGGCCATCCGCTCCAGCAGGTCGAAGGCGCGCTCGAGGGACTGGACGCCGCCGCTCGCCGGCTTGCCGGCGGAGTCTGCTGCGGGGGCGTCGCTGGCGCTGGACGTCGGCACGGCGCTTCCTTTCGGGGCGGGCGGGAGGGCAGAAGACTACCCGTCGGCCGGGCGGCCGCCCGTTCATGCGCAGCCGTTTTCTGTCTGGCGGAATAATAATTCCGCTGTGCGGATACGTCCAGAGTGCGCGTCGAAGGTGCACCGTGGAGGAGTGTGCCTCTTGACGGCGCGCGACCGGGAGTGAACACTCCTTCAACAGAACGTTGAAATTCTGTCAGGACGGAAGTGCGTCCCGTCTCCCGGACGGTGCGGGAGCGCGGGACGGCGGCGGAGAGAGGGGCCCGGGTGTCCGACGCCGAACTGGTGCTGCGCTCGACGCGTGTCATCACGCCCGAGGGGACCCGCCCCGCGTCCGTCGCGGTCGCCGACGGGACGATCATCGCCGTACTGCCGCACGACGCGCCCGTGGACGGCGCCCGCGTGGAGGACTTCGGCGACGACGTCCTGCTGCCCGGCCTCGTCGACACCCACGTACACGTCAACGACCCCGGCCGCACCGAGTGGGAGGGCTTCTGGACCGCCACACGGGCCGCGGCGGCCGGCGGCATCACGACCCTCGTCGACATGCCCCTCAACTCCCTTCCGCCGACCACCACCGCCGACCACCTCCGCACCAAGCGGGACGCGGCCCGCGACAAGGCCCACGTCGACGTCGGCTTCTGGGGCGGCGCGCTGCCGGACAACGTCAAGGACCTGCGCCCCTTGCGCGACGCGGGCGTCCTCGGCTTCAAGGCGTTCCTGTCGCCGTCCGGCGTCGACGAGTTCCCGCACCTCGACCAGGAGCAGCTCGCCCGCTCCATGGCCGAGATCGCCGGGTTCGGCGGCCTGCTCGTCGTGCACGCCGAGGACCCGCACCACCTCGCCGCCGCCCCGCAGCGGGGTGGCCCCCGGTACGCCGACTTCCTCGCCGGCCGTCCGCAGGACGCGGAGGACACGGCGATCGCCCACCTGATCGCGCAGGCCGAACGCCTCCACGCGCGCGTGCACGTGCTGCACCTGTCCTCCGGCGACGCGCTGCCGCGGATCGCCGCCGCCCGGGCCGACGGCGTGCGCGTCACCGTCGAGACCTGCCCGCACTACCTCACCCTGACCGCCGAGGAAGTCCCGGACGGGGCGAGCGAGTTCAAGTGCTGCCCGCCCATCCGGGAGGCCGCCAACCAGGACCTGCTGTGGCGGGCGCTGGCCGACGGCACGATCGACTGCGTGGTCACCGACCACTCCCCGTCGACCGCCGACCTCAAGACGAACGACTTCGCCACCGCCTGGGGCGGCATCTCCGGCCTCCAGCTCAGCCTGCCCGCCGTCTGGACCGAGGCGCGCGAGCGGGGGCACACCCTGGAGGACGTCGTCCGCTGGATGTCCACACGGACCGCGGACCTCGTGGGGCTGGCCCGCAAGGGCGCCATCGCGGTGGGGCGCGACGCCGACTTCGCCGTCCTCGCACCCGACGAGACCTTCACCGTGGACCCGGTCGCCCTCCAGCACCGCAACCGCGTCACGGCGTACGCCGGGCGCATGCTCAGCGGCGTCGTGAGGTCCACCTGGCTGCGCGGCGAACGCGTCGCGGCCGGCGGCGAGTTCACCGAACCGAGGGGGCGACTGCTCACCCGCACCCCCTGAGACCCGACGTCCGAAAGGCAGACCTGATCACCGTGACGGCGCAGCATCCCTTGTCCTCGACCGGCTTCACCGGCGACGCGAGCCCCTACGGAGGCGGCGACCCGTATGCGGACTACCGCACCGCCGACCTCGACTTCACCCGGTACGCCGATCTGGCCGACCGCCGGCTCGGCGCCGGCGTCGTCGCCGCCAACGACGAGTTCTTCGCCGAGCGCGAGAACCTGCTGGTGCCCGGGCGCGCCGAGTTCGACCCCGAGCACTTCGGGCACAAGGGCAAGATCATGGACGGCTGGGAGACGCGCCGCCGCCGGGGCACGTCCGCCGGCCACCCCTGGCCCACCGACGAGGACCACGACTGGGCGCTGGTCCGCCTCGGCGCGCCCGGCGTGATCCGCGGGATCGTCGTCGACACCGCCCACTTCCGGGGCAACTACCCGCAGGCCGTGTCCATCGAGGGCGCGTCCGTCGCGGGCTCCCCCTCCCCCGGGGAACTGCTCGCCGACGACGTGAAGTGGACGACGCTGGTCCCGCGCACGCCGGTCGGCGGCCACGCGGCGAACGGCTTCGCCGTCTCGGCCGAGCGGCGCTTCACCCACCTGCGCGTCAACCAGCACCCTGACGGCGGCATCGCGCGGCTGCGCGCCTACGGAGAGGTGGCACCGGACCCCGGGTGGCTCTCGGCTCTGGGCACGTTCGACGTGGTCGCCCTGGAGAACGGCGGCCGGGTCGAGGACGCCTCCGACCGCTTCTACTCACCGGCCACCCACACCATCCAGCCGGGCCGCTCCCGCCAGATGGACGACGGCTGGGAGACCCGCCGGCGCCGCGACCACGGCCACGACTGGATCCGCTACCGGCTGGTGGCCCGGTCGGAGATCCGCGCGATCGATCTCGACACCGCCTACCTCAAGGGCAACAGCGCCGGCTGGGCCTCGGTGTCCGTACGGGACGTACGGGACGGCCAGGACGGCGACGACGGCGGGTGGACCGAGGTCCTGCCGCGCACCCGCCTCCAGCCCGACACCGACCACCGCTTCGTGCTCCCGGCGGCCGCGGTCGGCACCCACGCGCGCGTGGACATATTCCCGGACGGGGGCATCTCGCGACTGCGCCTGTTCGGCTCGCTCACGGAGGAGGGCGCGGCCCGCCTGGCGGCCCGCCACCGGGAGCTGGGCGGCTGACGCCGGAACGGCGCGCGGGACGCACCGGCCGGTCACCGCCACGTCGGCGCCCTCCCGCGCCAGCCGCACCGCCGTGGCCGCGCCGATCCCACGGCTTCCGCCGGTCACCAGAGCCTTCCTGCCGTCGAGGGGACCCCGAAAGGGCGTGGTCCGGGCCGTTCCGGGGTCCCGGGTCGTCCCGGGGTCGCGGGCCGTTCCGGAGTCCCGGGTCGTCCCGGGGTCCGCGGGCCGTTCCGGAGTCCCGGGCCGTTCCGGGCTTCTGTGTCGTTCGAGAAGTCATACGCCCATTCCAGCGACAGCCCCCCGCATGTGCCGGCGGCGAACGGACACCGAGGTGGCGCCCCAGGAACTCCGGGCTTCACCTCCCACGTTCTCCTCACGTGACACTTCAGCAAGAGATCGTCGGCAACGCCATGCAGATGACGGTGGTCAGCCTGCAGCCCGGCCAAACCGTGTACTGCGAGGCGGGGAAGTTCCTGTTCAAGACCGCGAACGTGACCATGGAGACCCGGCTGTCCGGGCCCTCCGGCGGCGGGGCGCCGGGAGCCTCGGGCGCCGCGTCGGCGGGCATGGGCGGGCTGCTGCGCCAGGCCGTGGGCACCGCCATGCAGGTCGGCCAGCGGGCCCTGGCGGGTGAGTCGCTGGCGTTCCAGTACTTCACCGCGCAGGGCGGCGAGGGCACGGTCGGTTTCGCGGGTGTGCTGCCCGGAGAGATGCGCGCCCTGGAGCTCGACGGCACGCGCGCGTGGTTCGCCGAGAAGGACGCCTTCGTGGCCGCCGAGTCCACCGTCGAGTTCGGCATCGCCTTCCAGGGCGGCCGGACCGGCATGAAGGGCGGTGAGGGCTTCGTCCTGGAGAAGTTCACCGGCACCGGCACGGTGATCATCGCGGGCGCCGGCAACTTCATCGACCTCAACCCGGCAGACTTCGGCGGCCGCATCGAGGTCGACACCGGCTGCGTGGTCGCCTTCGAGGAGGGCATCCGGTACGGCGTCCAGCGCGTCGGCGGCCTCAACCGCCAGGGCCTCATGAACGCCGTGTTCGGCGGTGAGGGTCTGTCCCTGGCCACACTGGAGGGAGACGGCAGCGTCATCCTCCAGTCCATGACCATCGAGGGCCTGGCGAACGCCCTGAAGAAGGCCCAGGGCGGCGACAAACAGGGCCCGACCGGTGGCCTGTTCTCGACGAACGCCGGGTGACGCCCGCCGACTGTGCCCGCTGAGGGGTTCACGATGGCAACTCTCCGAAAAGTCACAGGACTTGACGGCAAACTCCACAGTCCCGACATTGACGTGCCGGTGTCTACGCGCGTCATCATGGGTCCATGAGATTCCCCCCACGAAGCCTCACCCGTCTCGGGGCCGCAGCCGCGCTCGCGTCGGCCCTCCTCGTCGGCGGTACCGTCTCCGCCGCCCCCGCGGGCGCGTCCGCCGCGACGGTCGGCAGCGTCTGCTACGGCGACCTGCCGTCGCAGGCGCACACGATCCTGGACCTCATCGAGCAGGGCGGCCCCTATCCGTACCCCCAGGACGGGACCACCTTCCACAATCGCGAAGGCATCCTGCCCGGCCGGGCGACGGGCTACTACCACGAGTACACGGTCGATACCCCCGGCAGTGAGACGCGCGGTGCCCGCCGCATCGTCACCGGTGAGGAGCACCAGGAGGACTACTACACGGCCGACCACTACGTGTCGTTCGACCTGGTCGACCACGGCTGCTGAGCGCGTGCCGCTCGGCTTCGCTGCCCGGCGTCCGTTCGTCCCCCACCGGACGGGCGCCGGGACGGGCCTCAGGGCCCGACCCTCCGGAACCCCGGCTCTCGGTCCTGGCGTACAGCGCGGCCATCTGACCCTTCCGGATCGAATGGACGCCGGACGCGGGCTCAGCCCGACTTGCGGCTTTCCGCGGCGCCGAACAAGGCGAACGCCAGGACGACGAGGGCGACGCTCGCGTAGATCTCCAGTCCGTCCAGGAAGCCGACCCGCTGCACGAGGCCGATGTGCCAGTCGGTGAACTCGTGGACCAGGCCCATGGCGCCCTGCACCAGGGCGATGAATCCGAGGAACTCCAGCAGCTGCTTCATGGCCATCACTCTCGCCTTGCGGACCTTCCGCGCACAACGCCCGCGGGGCGGGAGCCGGCCTACTTAAGTCGGTGGTCCCACCGCACGGCCGCGCCGAAAGTAGCCGACGCCGCGACTTCGGTCGGCGATCCCGCGGACGATGCGGAGGCACGGCCGCGCTCTGCGTAGATTTGTCGACCGTGAAACGTGACAGGACGGCCCACGCGGCGCCGGCGTTCGAGGGACGCCGGTGGCTGTTCCCGTCCGCCCTGATCCACGCGCTCGACCCGGACGGCGGCGGCGGAGAGGGGCGGCGGCCCCGGCGCACCGCGCGCGACTGGCTGGTCGACTTCTCCTGCTTCTTCGTGGCCATCGGGGTGGGCCTGCTGGCCGCGGATGCCATGACGCCGGAGAACACCCTGCCCGGGCTGATTGTCGTCGACCAGTTGCTCGGCGGTCTGTCCTGCGCGGCGGTGTGGCTGCGCCGCCGATGGCCGCTCGGGCTCGCGGTCGCGATGATCCCGATCGGATTCGTCTCCGCGACCGCCGGCGGCGCCGCGCTGGTGGCCTTCTTCACCCTCGCCGTGCACCGGCCCTTCCGCTACGTGGCCTGGGTCGGCGGCATCTCCACCGCGCTGGTCCCGCTCTACTTCTGGCTGCGCCCGGAACCCGGCATGCCCTTCCTGGTGGCCGTCGCGTTCACCGTGCTGCTCAGCGTCTGCGTCATCGGCTGGGGCATGCTCGTGCGGTCCAAACGGCAGCTCATGTTCAGCCTGCGCGACCGTTCCCGGCGAGCCGAGCGGGAGGCCGTCCTGCGCGCCGAACAGGCCCAGCGACTCGCACGCGAGGCGATCGCCCGGGAGATGCACGACGTGCTCGCCCACCGGCTCACGCTGCTGAGCGTGCACGCCGGAGCCCTGGAGTTCCGGCCGGACGCGCCCCGCGAGGAGGTCGCGAGAGCGGCCGGCGTCATCCGGGAGAGCGCGCACGAGGCCCTTCAGGACCTGAGGGAGATCATCGGCGTCCTGCGGGCCGGTGACGCCGACGAACCGGGCCGTCCGCAGCCGACGCTCGCGGCCCTCGACGCCTTGGTCGCGGAGTCCCGCGAGGCCGGCGCCAAGGTCACGCTCGACGTGAGGGTCGCCGACCCGGCCGCCGTCCCGGCCTCGGCCGGCCGTACCGCCTACCGCATCGCGCAGGAGGCACTGACCAACGCCCGCAAGCACGCCCCCGGCACCGAGGTCACCGTGTCCGTGACCGGCGGTCCCGGCGAGGGCCTCGCCGTCCACGTCGGCAACCCGGCCCCCGAGGGCGGCGTACCGCACGTGCCGGGCTCCGGGCAGGGGCTGATCGGCCTGACCGAGCGCGCCACCCTGGCCGGGGGACGCCTGGAGCACGGCGAACGGGACGACGGGGGCTTCGAGGTACGGGCCTGGCTGCCGTGGGCGACGCCCGCCCGGTGAGTGATCGCGTATCCTCTCATGTCGCCGCCGATACAAGGCAGTTGAATGCGCGGCGGCGGAACACGGCACGGCGGCGGGCCGGTATCGGCGCCGCGACCGGATCCGCGGCGGTTTCCACTCCGCCGAGGTGCACGCGGCGCTGCCCGCCCTGCTCACCGGTCTCCTGGTCTGGGAGTTCGCGGCGATCAGCCCGGCCACGGGCGGCATGCCCCCCGGCCCGCCGCTGATCCAGATCCTCGCACTGCTGGGCGGCCCGGCCTCGGTGACCGCGGTGGCCTGGTGGGAGATCGGCCGACTGCGGGACCGGCACGGGGTGCGGCTGCGGGCCTGAGCGCGGTGCGGCCGGACGGGTGATCCGGCGGCACGGCCGTGATTACCTGGGTTCTTCAGAAAACCCCGGCGTTCCGCCGGGACGAATGACGTGAGGGCCATGACTGCGATCAGAGTGCTTCTCGTCGACGACGACCCGCTGGTGCGGGCCGGACTGTCCTTCATGATGGGCGGCGCCGACGACATCCGGATCGTCGGCGAGGCGGCCGACGGCGGCGAGGTCGAGGAGCTCGTCGGCCGCACGCGCCCGGACGTCGTCCTGATGGACATCCGGATGCCCGCGGTCGACGGCCTCACCGCCACCGAGCGGCTGCGCGCCCGCCCGGACGCGCCGCAGGTGGTGGTGCTGACCACCTTCCACGCCGACGAACAGGTGCTGCGGGCGCTGCGCGCGGGTGCCGCCGGATTCGTCCTCAAGGACACCCCGCCCGCCGACATCCTGGACGCCGTGCGCCGGGTCGCCGCCGGTGAACCGGTGCTGTCGCCGACCGTCACCCGCCGACTGATGGAGCATGTGGCCGGCACCGCCGCCGACACCCGCGGAGCCCGCGCGCGCGAGCGTCTGGCCGCCCTCAACGACCGTGAACGCGAGGTGGCCGTCGCGGTCGGCCGGGGACTCGCCAACGCCGAGATCGCGACGGGGCTGTTCATGAGCGTGGCCACCGTCAAGACCCATGTCTCCCGCATCCTCGCCAAGCTCGAGCTCAACAACCGTGTGCAGATCGCCCTGCTGGCGTACGACGCGGGGCTGCTCGACGAGGACGGATAGCGGGCGGCGGGCCGGACCACCCGTCCGGCGGGGATGACGCCGGCGCGGTCGCGGGAATCCACTCGTGGCCGCCCCGTCGCCGAGTCAGAGACGAGTCCCAGTCCCCGATGTCCCGTTCCGTCCCCGCCCCGCTTCTCGCCCCCGCCCCCGCCGCGCCGGCCGCGGACCTGTCCCTCGACGCCCGTCTGGCGCTCGTCGACGCGGTGATGACCGTACGGCTGGACGAAGCGGCCGTGGCCCACGAGGTCCGCACCGCGTACCTCCACACCGAGCCCGCCGAACCGGCGGACGTCGTCACCGTCCCCTTCGGCCTCGACACCGTCCCGCCGGACACCACCGGTGCCCCTGCCGACGCCGCGGAACTGTTCCCGACGCCGGTCGCGGCGCTGCTGCAGCGCGCTCACCGACGGCTGCTCACCGACGGCTGGTGCAGCGGCGCCCTGGCCGACGGCGAGGGCGCCCACTGCATGCAGGGAGCCGTCCGCGCCGAGGCGCGCGGCGACCGGGATCTGGAGAGCAGCGCCCTCGCCGTGCTGCTGGAGGCCGTCCGGCGCGGCTTCGGCGACGACGTGGACTCGGTGCCGGACTTCAACGACGCCTTCGGTTCCGGCGGTGTCCCGGTCCGCATGGTCGGTCGGGCCGCGGTGCTCGCCGACTCCCGCGGGCTGTGACCCCGCCCGCGTCCCGCCCGCGCCCCGCCGGACCGTCGCCGCCTCGGTGAGGCCCGGCCCCGGCGCCCTCCCCGGAGCGCGCCTCCGCCGACGTACCTCCGCAGCTATCGCAGCACCGGCTCCCGGCCCCCCGGCACCTCCCCGAGCCGGACGGGTCTGCGTTCCCGGCGGGACAGTTCGCAGGCCTCGGCGATGCGCAGGGCCTGCAACGCCTCGCGGCCGTCGCACGGGTTGGCGCGCTCGCCCCGGACCACCTCGACGAAGGCGTTCAGCTCGGCCTCGTAGGCGGGTCCGAAGCGCTCCAGGAAGGTGAGCCAGGGCTTGCTCGCGGCCGGCGGTCCGGTCGGCTCGGTGGACGCGATCGGCGTACGGTCGTCCAGGCCCACCACGATCTGGTCCAGCTCTCCGGCCAGCTCCATGCGCACGTCGTACCCGGCGCCGTTGAGCCGCGTAGCGGTCGCCGTCGCCAGTGTGCCGTCGTCCAGGGTCAGTACCACCGCCGCGGTGTCGACATCCCCGGCCTCGCGGAACATCGGGGGACCGGCGTCGGACCCGGCGGCGTACACGTCCGTCACCTCGTGCCCGGTCACCCAGCGCAGTACGTCGAAGTCGTGGATGAGGGTGTCCCGGTACAGCCCGCCGGACAGCGGAAGGTACGCGGCCGGCGGCGGCGCCTGGTCGGAGGTCATCGCGCGCACCGTGTGCAGCCGGCCGAGCCGCCCGGAGCGTACGGCCTCACGGGCGCCGGCGTAGCCCATGTCGAAGCGGCGCTGGAAGCCCATCTGCAGGATCGTTCCCGCCGTCTCGACCTCGGCGATGGCGTGCAGCGAGCCGGGCAGGTCGAGCGCGATCGGCTTCTCACAGAACACCGGCAGCCCCGAGCGCGCGGCCCGGCCGATGAGATCGGCGTGGGCCGCCGTCGCCGTCGTGATCACGACGGCGTCCACGCCCCACCGGAAGATCTCGTCCATCCCGGGCGCGGCGGTCTCTCCCAGCCGCTGCGCCAGCTCCTGCGCGCGCGTGGGATCGGCGTCCGTGAGGATCAAGGACCCCACGTCACGGTGGCGGCTCAACGTGTTCGCATGAATGGTGCCGATGCGGCCCGTCCCGATGACCCCGATGCGCATGAAAACAAAGTGGAGCCGCACCCACCGCACTGTCAATGCCCATGTCCGGACAATCGGACTACGCAACTTCCCGTCCACCCGTCACGGAGCTACGCTCGGGCCCGTGCCGAAACCAGAAGTGGACCCGACCGTACGGCTCGACCTGAGTGTCGACCGCAGCTCGCCCGTACCGTTGTACTTCCAGCTGTCCCAGCAGCTGGAGGCCGCCATCGAGAACGGCACGCTCACCCCCGGCAGCCTGCTGGGCAACGAGATCGAGCTCGCGGCCCGGCTCGGTCTGTCCCGGCCCACGGTCCGCCAGGCCATCCAGTCCCTGGTCGACAAGGGACTGCTGGTGCGCCGCCGGGGCGTCGGTACCCAGGTCGTGCACAGCCAGGTCAAGCGCCCGCTGGAGCTCAGCAGCCTCTACGACGACCTGGAGGCGGCCGGGCAGCGTCCGGCGACGAAGGTCCTGGTCAACACCGTCGTCCCGGCGTCCGCCGAGGTCGCGGCCGCCCTCGGCGTCGCGGAGGGCACCGAGGTGCACCGGGTCGAGCGGCTGCGCCTCGCGCACGGGGAGCCGATGGCGTACCTCTGCAACTACCTCCCCTGCGGCCTGATCGAACTGGACACCGGGCAGCTGGAGGCGACCGGCCTCTACCGGATGATGCGGTCCGCCGGGATCACGCTGCACAGCGCCCGCCAGTCCATCGGGGCTCGTGCCGCCACCGCCGACGAGGCCGAGCGGCTCGGCGAGGGCGAGGGCGCCCCGCTGCTGACCATGCAGCGCACGACGTTCGACGACACCGGCCGGGCGGTCGAGTACGGCACGCACACCTACCGTCCGACCCGCTACTCCTTCGAGTTCCAGCTGCTCGTACGGCCCTGAGCGGCGCGCCCTTCAGGCCCGTGATTCGTCGCAATGTCCGGACAAGGCGACCGAGTCGCGCTCCCCGGTCGCGGGCCGCATCATCCCTGTGTTCGATACTGGTGCTTTTGGGGTCGGCGGGACGACCGGCCCGCAACCGAAGAGCACGGCAAGAAGAGCACGGCAAAGAACACGGCAAGAAGGGCACGGCCTCGTGGCACGGTTTCGGACCGGGTTTCGCACCTGGGTAGGCATCGCGATGGCAGGGGCGCTCTGCGCGTCCCTCGCGGGATGCAGCAGCACGGGCGGGAAGCGCGCCGAGGACGCCCGCAAGGCCGCGGCCGCGCAGGGGAAGGCCGCGGTGAACACGCCCCGCTGGACCTTCGCCATGATCACCCACTCGGGCGACGGGGACACGTTCTGGGACATCGTCCAGAGCGGCGCCGAGCAGGCCGCCGTCAAGGACAACATCAAGTTCCTCTACTCCCACGACGACGAGGCCCAGCAGCAGGCGCAGCTCGTGGACGCGGCCGTCGACAAGAAGGTCGACGGCATCATCGTCACCCTCGCCAAGCCGGACGCGATGAAGGCCGCCGTCGCGCGCGCGGTCGAGGCGGGCATCCCCGTGGTCACCGTGAACTCGGGCTCGGCGGAGTCGAAGGAGTTCGGCGCGCTCACGCACATCGGCCAGGACGAGACCGTCGCCGGCCAGGCGGTCGGCGAGGAGCTGAACGAGCGCGGCCGTAAGAAGGCGCTGTGCATCCTGCACGAGCAGGGCAACGTCGGTCACGAACAGCGCTGCGCCGGTCTGAAGGAGACCTTCGAGGGCGTCACGGAGAACCTCTACGTCACCGGCACGAGCATGCCCGACGTGCAGTCCGCCATCGAGGCCAAGCTCCAGGCCGACACGTCGGTCGACGCCGTGGTCACCCTGGGGGCCCCGTACGCCGACACCGCCATGAAGGCCAAGCAGGGCGCGGGCAGCGACGCCGAGATCGACACCTTCGACCTCAACGCCAAGGTGGCCGCCGGTCTGAAGGACGGCACCCTCGGCTTCGCGGTCGACCAGCAGCCCTATCTCCAGGGCTACGAGGCGGTCGACCTGCTGTGGCTGTACCGCTACAACGCCGACGTCCTCGGGGGCGGCAAGCCGGTGCTCACCGGTCCGCAGATCATCACCAAGGACCAGGCGGGCGCCCTCGCGGAGTACACCGAACGGGGCACCCGATGACCACGCTCGCTGACGAAAGGATTCTGCACAGCTCTCCGCTGCGAAAGCTGCTCAGCCGTCCGGAACTCGGCTCCGTCGTCGGGGCCGCCGCCGTCTTCCTGTTCTTCGCCCTGGCCGCCGACAGCTTCCTCCAGGCGTCGAGCCTGAGCACCGTCCTGTACGCGTCGTCGACGATCGGCATCATGGCGGTCCCGGTCGCGCTGCTGATGATCGGCGGCGAGTTCGACCTGTCCGCGGGCGTCATGGTGACGTCGTCCGCCCTGGTCTCGTCGATGTTCAGTTTCCAGATGACGGCGAACGTCTGGGTCGGCGTCGGCGTCTCCCTGCTCGTCACCCTCGCTGTGGGCGCCTTCAACGGCTTCATGCTCACCCGCACCAAGCTGCCCAGCTTCATCATCACGCTCGGCACCTTCCTGATGCTGGCCGGCCTCAACCTCGGCTTCACCAAGCTGATCGCCGGCACGGTCTCCACCAAGTCCATCGCCGACATGGAGGGCTTCCCCAGCGCGCAGGACGTCTTCGCCTCCACGCTCACCCTCGGCGGCGTCAACTTCAAGATCACGATCCTGTGGTGGTTCGCCCTGGTCGCCCTGGCCAGCTGGATCCTGCTGCGCACCCGCGCGGGCAACTGGATCTTCGCGGTCGGCGGGAACGAGGACGCGGCCCGCGCGGTCGGCGTCCCCGTGGCCCGGACCAAGATCGGCCTCTATATGGGGGTGGCGCTCGGCGCCTGGATCTCCGGCCAGCACCTGCTCTTCTCCTACGACGTCGTCCAGTCCGGCGAGGGCGTCGGCAACGAGCTGATCTACATCATCGCCGCCGTCATCGGCGGCTGCCTGATCACCGGCGGCTACGGCAGCGCGATCGGCTCGGCGGTCGGCGCGTTCATCTTCGGCATGACCAGCAAGGGCATCGTCTTCGCCGAGTGGAACCCCGACTGGTTCAAGTTCTTCCTCGGAGCGATGCTGCTCCTCGCGACCCTGCTCAACGCGTGGGTCCGCAAGCGCGCGGAGGCGGCGAAGTGACACCGGCGGCAGAGCGTACGGCACTCGTGGAGCTGTCCGGCGTCAGCAAGCACTACGGCAACGTCCGCGCCCTCGAAGGCGTCTCCCTGGAGGTGCACGCGGGGGAGATCACCTGCGTGCTGGGCGACAACGGCGCCGGCAAGTCCACCCTCATCAAGATCATCGCCGGACTGCACCAGCACGACGGCGGCACCCTGCGCATCGACGGCGAGGAGACCCGCCTCGGCTCTCCGCGCGAGGCGCTGGACCGCGGTGTCGCGACCGTCTACCAGGACCTCGCCGTCGTCCCCCTGATGCCGGTCTGGCGCAACTTCTTCCTCGGCTCCGAGCCCCGCAAGGGCACCGGTCCCTTCCAGCGCATGGACGTCGACCTCATGCGCCGCACCACCCACTCCGAACTCCTGCGCATGGGCATCGACCTGCGCGACGTCGACCAGCCCATCGGCACGCTGTCCGGCGGCGAGCGCCAGTGTGTGGCCATCGCCCGTGCCGTCCACTTCGGCGCCAAGGTCCTCGTCCTGGACGAACCCACGGCGGCGCTCGGAGTGAAGCAGTCCGGGGTCGTGCTGAAGTATGTGGCGGCGGCACGAGACCAGGGTCTCGGTGTTGTGTTGATCACCCATAATCCGCATCACGCCTACCTGGTCGGCGACCGTTTCGTCCTGCTGAAGCGCGGCACCATGGCGGGCAGCCACACCAGCGACTCGATCACCCTGGACGAGCTGACCCGGCAGATGGCGGGCGGCAACGAGCTCGACGATCTCCGCCACGAGCTCCAGCGCGGCTAGGGCCGGTCCGGAGGATCTCTGCGCGTCTCGCGCCCCCGCGCCTCGAAGGCGCAGGTCAGCGGGGGCCGGGGCGTCGGGCCGCGGGACGGGGGAGGGCGGCGGCGCGGCGCTGCGCGACACGACGACCGCGCCGTGCACCGCCGTGCCGGCCCCCGCGTCCACGGCACGGTCCCACCCGGACCGGCCCCAGGTGCCCGCGGAGGTCAGGGGTGTCGTGGGAGGAGTCGGGAAGAGCGGCGCCCGGCGGACGACCCGGAGCACCCGGACGATCCCCTTACCGTTCCCACAGTCACGGTGAGGCAGAATCGGGCGCGATGAGCACCTACCGCGACCTCCCCTTCCCCAAGGCCCTGAGCAACGCCCGGGTGACCGGTGGCGCCCCCATCGGCTCCCGGCGCGCCACAGCGCTGCGCACCGTGGGCACCCGGGAGCGCCGGTCCCTCCTGACCGCACCCCGCGTGCCCACCGTCGGCATCGACATCGGCGGCACCAAGGTGATGGCGGGTGTCGTGGACGCCGACGGCAACATCCTGGAGAAGCTCCGCACCGAGACCCCGGACAAGTCCAAGAGCCCGCGGGTCGTCGAGGACACGATCGTCGAGCTGGTCCTCGACCTGTCCGACCGGCACGACGTGCACGCCGTCGGCATCGGCGCGGCCGGCTGGGTCGACGCCGACCGCAACCGCGTCCTGTTCGCCCCGCACCTGTCCTGGCGCAACGAGCCGCTGCGTGACCGCCTCGCGGGCCGCCTCTCCGTCCCGGTGCTGGTCGACAACGACGCCAACACCGCGGCCTGGGCCGAGTGGCGCTTCGGCGCCGGCCGCGGTGAGGACCACCTCGTCATGATCACGCTGGGCACCGGCATCGGCGGCGCGATCCTGGAGGACGGCCAGGTCAAGCGAGGCAAGTTCGGCGTGGCCGGTGAATTCGGTCATATGCAGGTCGTGCCCGGCGGACACCGCTGCCCGTGCGGCAACCGCGGCTGCTGGGAGCAGTACAGCTCCGGCAACGCGCTGGTGCGTGAGGCGCGTGAGCTGGCGGCGGCGGACTCCCCGGTGGCGTACGGGATCATCGAGCACGTCAAGGGCAGCATCGGTGACATCACCGGTCCGCTCATCACCGAGCTGGCCCGCGAGGGCGACGCGATGTGCATCGAGCTGCTCCAGGACATCGGCCAGTGGCTCGGTGTCGGCATCGCCAACCTGGCCGCCGCCCTCGACCCCTCGTGCTTCGTCATCGGCGGCGGTGTGTCGGCCGCCGACGACCTGCTCATCGGCCCCGCCCGGGACGCCTTCAGACGGCACCTCACCGGCCGCGGCTACCGGCCCGAGGCCCGGATCGTCCGCGCCCAGCTCGGCCCCGAGGCCGGCATGGTCGGCGCCGCCGACCTCGCCCGGCTGGTGGCCCGCCGCTTCCGGCGCGCCAAACGCCGCAGGGTCGAGCGCCACGAGCGGTACGAGCGCTACGCGGAGGCCCGCCGCGGAAGGGGGGCGCTGTGACGAGCGAACTGCCGCAGCAGGGCGGTCCCGCCGACGAGGCGCGTGCCCCGGCGGAGGCCCGCCGCCACGTGATCCGCCGCAGGGCACTCACCCTGCTCACCATCGTGCTGCTCATCGGTGTTCCCGCCGGATACCTGGCGATCTCCGCCAACCAGAGCCGTGCCAGCGGCAGGGACAAGGAGGAGAAGTACTCGGCGCGGGGGCTGACCGTGGGCTGGCCGTCGAAGGTGCAGCGGAGGCTGTACCAGGTGCCGATACCGCATCCGGCCAACCAGGTCGCCTGGTACGAGACGAACAACTGGAAGACCAGCCGGCTGTACGTCCAGTTCCAGACCACCCAAGCGGGGCTGGACGCCTTCCTCAAGCAGGTCGGCGTCGAGCGGAGCGAGCTGATCAAGAGCGACATCACCATCGGCGCACGTGACCAGCACGTCACGGGCTGGCGGTTCTCGGGCGTGGGCGCCCGGACCGGCGCGAACTGGGGCCTGGTCCACCCGCAGAAGAACCCGCGGCCCACGCAGGACATCGTGGTGAACACGGGCAACCCGATCTACCCCATGGTCTACGTCGTCTCACGGCTGAACCCCTGACCGGTCCGCTCCCGCCCCGTTCTTCCGTGTTGTTCCGGCATTCGCCTCGCGTGCCCTGTTCGTGCGGTTCCGTCCGTTCGTCAGGGCCGATTGTCGGACCCCGCCCGTAGAGTCGAAGACGACTGATCCGATGTGCGGGCGGGAGGTGACAAGACGTATGGGCGACTCCGAACGCGTGCCCGTGTCCGTGCCCGTCCGGCTGGCCGCCGTCTTCCTTCCCGCGCCGGTGCCCCGTGAGGGACGCGTGGCGTTCTGGGACCCGGACGACGGGGGCACGGCGCCCGCGCCCGGCCTGCTCCCCGCGTCGCTTACGGTCGTGCGCCCCCATGGCGCCGGTGTCCGCCGCAAGGAGACGCCGGCGCTGACCCTGCCCCTCGGCGAAGCGCTCCCGACGCTCGTCCGCGCCCGGCACGACCCCGCCGCCCATCCCGCCACGGCCTGCTGGGGCGCGGCGGCACTGCACGCCCTGCGGCTCGCCGCCCGGGGACGCCTGCTGCCCGGTCTGACCCCCGCCGGGTACGACGCCTGGCGCGCCGGTCCTCTCGACCCGGACGACATCGCCCATCTGCGCGCCGTGGCCGCCGCGCTGCCCCACGAAGGGCATGCCGTGCCGCTGCCCGGTCCGGGACCGCTGCGGCTGCCCGAGCCGGAGGCGCTGATGCGGGCGTTCCTGGACGCGGTCGCGGACACCCTGCCGCGCACGCCCGCCGCCCCGGCAGCCTGCGGGGCGCCCTTCGCCGCCCTCGCACCGCAGCGCCTTCCCGCCGCGCACGACTGGGCAGCGGAGGTCGCCGCCGGGATGGACGCGGGAGTGCGGATCTCGTTGCGGCTGGATCTCGCGGCGCACGACCTCTTCGACACCGGGGACGACGGCGACCGGGTGCGCCGGGCGGGCGCCGCGATCGTCCAGGTGCACAGCCTGGCCGACCCCACGCTGGTCGTCGACGCGGCGGCGCTGTGGGCGGGGGACGCCGGCGCCGGCTTCGGTCCCCGCGCGCGGGTGGACGCCGCTCTCGCGGTCCGGCGCGCGGCGCGCGTCTGGGCTCCGCTGGACCGGCTCGCCGAGCAGGACGTGCCCGACGTGCTGGCCCTGTCCGAGCCGGAGCTCGGTGACCTGCTGGGCGTGGCGGCCGCCCGGCTGGCCGCGGCGGGCGTCGCCGTGCACTGGCCCCGCGACCTCGCCCGTGACCTCACGGCGGCCGCGGTGGTACGGCCCGCGCCGGGCTCGGCGACCGACGGCACCGGCTTCTTCGAGAGCGAGGAACTGCTGCAGTTCCGCTGGCAGCTGGCACTCGGCGGGGAGCCGCTCAGCGAGGCCGAGATGGACGCGCTCGCCGAGGCCCACCGCCCCGTCGTGCGGCTGCGGGACCAGTGGGTCCTGGTCGACCCGGCACTCGTCCGCAAGGCCCGCAAACGCGAGCTGGGCCTGCTCGACCCGGTGGACGCCCTGTCCGTCGCCCTCACCGGCACCGCGGAGGTCGACGGCGAGCAGGTCGAGGCGGTGCCGGTCGGCGCGCTCGCCGCCCTGCGGGACCGGCTGACCGCCGGGGTCCGGCCCGCCGAAGCGCCCCCCGGCCTCCGCGCCACCCTCCGCGACTACCAGCTGCGGGGCCTGGCCTGGCTCGACCTGATGACCTCCCTCGGCCTCGGCGGCTGCCTCGCCGACGACATGGGCCTCGGCAAGACGGTCACCGTCATCGCCCTCCACCTCAAGCGGGCCCGCACCGAACCCACCCTGGTGGTCTGCCCGGCCTCGCTGCTGGGCAACTGGCAGCGGGAGATCGAGCGTTTCGCGCCCGGCGTCCCCGTGCGCCGCCACCACGGCACCGAGCGCACCCTGGACGGCCTCGACGGCGGCTTCGTCCTCACCACCTACGGCACCATGCGCGCGGCGGCGGCGACGCTGGCCCGGCAGAAGTGGGGCATGGTCGTCGCCGACGAGGCGCAGCACGTCAAGAACCCGTACTCCGCGACGGCGAAGGCCCTGCGTACGATCCCGACACCCGCCCGTGTCGCCCTGTCCGGCACCCCCGTGGAGAACAACCTCTCGGAGCTGTGGGCGCTGCTCGACTGGACGACACCGGGACTGCTCGGCCCGCTGAAGTCCTTCCGGGCGCGGCACGCGCGGGCCGTGGAGAACGGCGAGGACGAGGAGGCGGTGGCCCGGCTCGCCCGCCTCGTCCGCCCGTTCCTGCTGCGCCGCAAGAAGTCCGACCCCGGAATCGTCCCCGAACTGCCGCCCAAGACGGAGACCGACCACCCGGTGCCGCTCACCCGGGAACAGGGCGCGCTGTACGAGGCGGTGGTGCGGGAGTCGCTGCTCGCCATCGAGACGGCGGACGGCATCGCACGGCGTGGCCTGGTGCTCAAGCTGCTGACCTCGCTGAAGCAGATCTGCGACCACCCGGCGCTGTATCTGAAGGAGGAGCCCGGTCCGTACGGCGGTGACCGGCTCGCCGCACGCTCCGGCAAACTCGCCCTGCTGGACGAGTTGCTGGACACGCTCCTCTCGGAGGACGGCTCGGCGCTGGTCTTCACGCAGTACGTCGGCATGGCCCGCCTGATCACCGCCCACCTGTCCGCACGGGCCGTCCCGGTCGACCTCCTGCACGGCGGCACTCCCGTGCCGGAACGCGAGCGCATGGTGGACCGTTTCCAGGACGGCGTCACCCCGGTGCTGGTCCTGTCCCTCAAGGCCGCCGGCACCGGCCTGAACCTCACGCGCGCGGGCCATGTCGTCCACTTCGACCGCTGGTGGAACCCCGCGGTCGAGGAGCAGGCCACCGACCGCGCCTACCGCATCGGCCAGACCCAGCCCGTGCAGGTCCACCGCCTCATCACCGAGGGCACGGTGGAGGACCGCATCGCCGAGATGCTGGAGGCCAAGCGCGCCCTGGCCGACGCGATCCTCGGCTCCGGTGAGGCGGCGCTCACGGAGCTGACGGACCGTGAGCTGTCCGACCTCGTGTCCCTGCGGAGGGCGTCATGAGGGGAGAGCGAGGGCGGCCCGGGGCGAAGGGGTACGGCGAGGTGCCTGACGGTCTGCTCGACGGTGTGCCCGACGACGAGCCCGACGAGGGGCGGTCGCTGAGCGAGGAGGCGGCCGGGGCGGTCGGGGCGGCCGAAGCCCGGGACGACGACAGGGGTGAGCCGAGTGCGGAGACGGGGAATGCGCGGCCCGGCGACGCGGCGCGGAGGGCTCTGCGGGCCGCGCGGGGGCGGGGGAGCGGTGACGCGGGGGAGGACCTCCGTGGCGCGCGGCGTGCGGAGATCGCCGGGGCCGGCACCGGACGGAGTGACTCCGCAAGCCCTTCGGCCGGCCGTGATCCCCGGCCGGGTGACGCCGCCCGGGCGGCGCTGAGACGCGCGGTCTCGGCTCGGCGGACGGTCGCCGGGCAGATCGGTGAGGGGGAGGTCTCGGGGGACGGGGCGGACGAGGTCTCGGGTGGGGCGGACGAGGCCTCGGGTGGGTCGTCGGACGGGGCGGATCAGGCGGCGGGCGCCTTGTCGGGCGGGGCGGATCAGGCGGCGGGCGCCTTGTCGGGCGGCGGGGTCCCGCCCCCCGGTAGTTGTGGTGGGGACTTGGACGCCGGTGGTCGCGGTGGTGATGTGGACGCCGGCAGCCATGGTGAGGACTTGGACATCGGCAGCCGCCGTGAGTACTCGGACGTCGGTAGCCGCCGTGGAGAGTCGGACGCCGGTAGTCGCGGCGGGGACTTGGACGCCGGCGGCCATGGTGAGGCTTCGGACGACGGCGGCCGCGATGACGGCTCGTACGCCAGTGCCGCACCCGGGGTCGCGGGCCCCGCCGAGCCTGCCGAGCCCGGTGAGTCGCGGCTCGCGGATGCCTCGGCGCACCGGCCCGCCGACGTCGCGCGGGACGCGTTGCGGGCGGCCCGGGTTCAGCGGGAGGCGCAGCAGGCGCGTGACGACGTCGGGACGCCGGGCGTCGAACCGGTGGTGGGCCGGGGCGCAGCACGCTCTCCGGCCGATCGGTCACGACGTCCGCGCGCGCTGGGGGAGTTGTTCGCCGACGCAGTCAAGGGCCCGCCCCCGGCGGACGCGTTCCACCGGCCGCACTCCGTCGATGACAGCCGCCTGCGGGCGACGACCACGACCGCGCACCCTGCCGACGACCGTCCCCCGCTCGACGGCGGTCCCACCCTCGCGCCGCGCCTTGACGTGCCCTCGGAGCGTACGGCTTCGGCTGCGGTGTCAGCCTTGGGCGCGTCCTCGGACCGCACGGCTTCGGTTCCTGCGGCAGACCTTGACGTGCCCTCGGAGCGTACGGCTTCTGCTGCCGCGTCACGCCCCGGCGCGTCCTCGGACCGCACGGCTGCCTCTCGTGCGTCCCGCCCGGACTCGCCCTCCGGGGAGGCCGCCGCTTCCGCCGCCGCGCCGCCCTCCGGCCTGCCCGCGGAGCGCATCCCTCCCGCCGGTGTACCCCCACGTGCCCCCCGCTCCATGGCCTCCCCGCAGCGCGACGGCGACCTGCGGCGCACCTTCCCGGCCTTTCCGCCCCGTCCGTCCGGCGACGAAGCGGCCTTCGCCGAGACCTGGTGGGGCAACGCCTGGATCACCGCGCTGGAGCGGGGCGCGCTGGACGCCGAGCGGCTGGCGCGCGGGCGGGGTTACGCCCAGCGGGGACATGTGGACGCCATCACGGTGACCCCCGGCCTCGTCCTGGCCTACGTCACCGGCAGCCGCTCCCGGCCGTACCGGGTACAGGTGCGGCTGCGGACGCTGGAGGACGCGGACTGGGAGCGGTTCCTGGACGCCGCCGCCGATCGGCCGGGCCACATCGCCGCGTTGCTGGACAGGGAGATGCCCCAGTCGCTGGCGGACGGCGACGTCCCGCTGCTGCCCGTCGCCGGCGACCTCGACCCGCGGTGCAGTTGCCCCGACCGCGGCCACCCCTGCAAGCACGCCGCCGCCCTCTGCTACCAGACGGCACGTCTGCTCGACGCCGACCCCTTCGTGCTGCTTCTGCTGCGCGGCCGGGGCGAACGCGAGGTACTCGACGCCCTCTCCCGGCGCAACGCCACCCGGGCGGCCCGCGCCGCCCAGGAGAGGGAACCGGCACCGCTCCCGGGCGTCCGGGCGACCGACGCGCTGGCGCGGCGTGAACTCCCGCCACTGCCGCGCCCGTTGCCCGCACCGCCGCACCCCGAGCAGCCCCCGGTGTACCCCGGGGCCCCGGGCGGTCCGGATCCCTTCGCGCTGGACCAACTCGCCACGGACGCCGCCGCCCGCGCCCACGCGCTGCTCGTCACGGGTCGCGATCCGGTGGCGGAGCTGACGCTGTGGCAGGACGCGGTGCGGCTCGCGGCGGCCCGCCCCGGTTCCGGCCTCACCGCGGCCACCCGCGCCCTGTACTCCTCGCTCGCCTCCGCCGCCGGACGCACCCCGGCGGAGCTGGCCCGCGCGGTTGCCGCCTGGCGGCAGGGCGGCCTCGACGGTCTCGCCGTCCTCGAGGAGCCCTGGGATCCACCGGCCGGCCGCTTCGACCGCGCCCGCCCGCTGCTCCTCGCCGCCGACCTGCCCGCCTTCCGCCCCTGGCGCAACCGCCTCACCCACCCGGGCGGCCACGTCCAGCTCCGCCTGGGCCGCGAGGGCCTGTGGTACGCCTACGAGTCCGAACCGGGGCAGGACGACTGGTGGCCCCGGGGAACGCCCGATCCCGATCCGGTCGGCGCGCTCACGGGCCTCGGCGGCGCGGACACCTTCTGACCCGTGCCCGCCGCCCGCTGCCACGCCCGCGCCGGGCGGGCCAGCGGCGCCGGCCGGTACCTGTTCTGCTCGTCGCTGCCAGGCCCGCGCGGGCGGGCGCGCCCACCGGGCCGCTCGACTCCACCCCCGGCCCATCCCCTCAGCCCCCCACCTGGAGCAATCCCGCTCAGCCGACAGCCCCCGTCGCCGTTAGCGTGCTGTGAAGGATGTTGCGTCGGCGAGGACGGGGAAGCACACGATGGCCACTGACGACGGGCACGACGTCGCCCAGCCCCTTGCCCCGGCCGCCCGGGTCCCCGATCCCCACGTCATCGTCCTGTGCGGGGCGACCGGGGACCTGGCGCGGCGCAAGCTGCTGCCCGGTCTGTTCCATCTTGCCAAGGCCGGCCTGCTGCCGAGCCGGTACCGCATCGTCGGCACGTCACCCGCGAAGGACTCCTTCGGCGACGCGGAGTTCCGCGAGCACGCGCGGCAGGCCGTCGCCGAGTTCGGGCGGGCGGCGCCCGAGGGGCCCGAGTGGCGGACCTTCGAGGACGCGCTGTCCTTCGGGTCCGCCGACCCCGGCGACACGGGCCCCCTCCTGGCCGCCGTGCGCGAGGCCGAGACGGCGCTCGGCGGCAGCCCCCGCAAGCTGTTCCACCTCGCCGTGCCACCGGTCGCGTTCGGCTCCGTCGTCACGATGCTCGGTGCGTCCGGGCTGGCCGAGGGCGCCAAGGTCATCGTGGAGAAGCCCTTCGGCACGGACCTCGCCTCGGCTCTCGCCCTCAACGAGACCCTGCACGCCGTCTTCGACGAGTCCCGGGTCTTCCGCATCGACCACTTCCTCGGCAAGGAGTCCGTCGACAACATCCTGGCCCTGCGCTTCGCCAACGGACTGTTCGAACCGGTCTGGAACCGCGAGCACATCAGCCATGTCCAGATCGACGTGCCGGAGAGCATCGACATCCAGGGCCGCGCCAAGTTCTTCGAGGGCACCGGCACCTTCCGGGACATGATCGTCACCCATCTCTTCCAACTGCTCGGCTTCGTGGCGATGGAGCCCCCGGCGGCGCTCGACGCGCGCTCCCTGCGTGAGGAGAAGGACAAGGTCTTCCGCAGTCTGCGGCCCCTGGACACGGCCCAAGTGGTGCGCGGCCAGTACGAGGGCTACCGCGACGAGCAGGGAGTCGCCCCCGGCTCCGACACCGAGACCTTCGCCGCGCTCCGCGTCGAGATCGACAACTGGCGCTGGGCGGGCGTGCCCTTCTACCTCCGCTCCGGCAAGGCCCTGGCCGAGGGACGGCACATGGTCACCCTTACCTTCCGGCAGCCGCCGCTGCGTATGTTCCCGGTGGACGCCCACGGCGGGGCGGAGGCCGGCTGCGGCTCGCTCGCGATCGACTTCGACGACCCCGGCAGCATCACCGCGCGCTTCCTGGCGAAGGAGCCCGGACCCGAGATGCGGCTCGGGCAGTCCGAGATGGTCTTCGACTACGCCGGTTCCTTCGTCCAGGACCACGCCCTGGAGGCCTACGAGCATCTGATCCTGGAGGCGATGCTCGGCGACCAGTCGCTGTTCACCAGTGCCGAGGGCATCGACCGCCTATGGGAGGTCGCCGAGCCGCTGCTGACGCAGCCGCCGCCGGTGGAGCCGTACGCCAAGGGGTCCTGGGGGCCGGAGGGCATCCAACGGCTCGTAGGACCCCACCAGTGGTATCTGCCGGACGGACGGTGAGTCGTGCTGGGCCTTCCCGATCACATCCGGGCCTGTCTGTTCGACCTCGACGGGGTGCTGACGCAGACCGCGAAGGTGCACGCCGCCGCCTGGAAGGAGACGTTCGACGCCTTCCTGCGCGGGCGCGCCGACCAGGACGGCGGCACCTTCGTGCCGTTCGACGCCGTCCGGGACTACGACGAGTACGTGGACGGCCGGCCCCGCGAGGACGGCGTCCGCACCTTCCTCGCGTCGCGCGGCATCGAACTCCCCGAGGGCACACCCGACGACGGGCCCGACCGCGAGACCGTGCAGGGCGTGGGCAACCGCAAGAACGAGCTGGTGCTGCGCCTGATCCGAGAGCAGGGCGTGGAGCCGTACGCGGGCTCGGTGGCCTATCTGCGGGCCGCGCGGGACGCCGGTCTGCGGCGTGCCGTGGTCTCCTCCAGCGCCAACTGCCGTGACGTGCTGGTCGCGGCCGGCATCGAGGACCTCCTCGAAGGCCGGGTGGACGGCATCACCCGGCTCGAGCAGGGCCTGCGCGGCAAGCCCGCCCCCGACACCTATCTCGCCGGTGCCCGGCTCCTCGGAGTCGACCCCGGCGAGGCGGCGGTCTTCGAGGACGCCCTCGCCGGGGTCGAGGCGGGGCACGCCGGGCACTTCGGCGTCGTCGTCGGGGTCGACCGGGTCGGCCAGAGCGCGGCACTGCGCGGGCACGGGGCGGACCTCGTGGTGAGGGACCTCGCCGAACTCCTGGAGGAACCCCGGTGATCAGCCACCCGTCCTTCGCCTGCGAGCCCTGGTGCCTGCGCGAGACCGAGCTGAGCCTCGAGGTCCTCGCCCAGAGCGAGTCCGTCTTCGCCCTGGCCAACGGGCACGTCGGCTGGCGCGGCAACCTCGACGAGGGCGAACCGCACGGCCTGCCGGGCGCCTACCTGAACGGCGTCCACGAGGTGCACCCGCTGCCGTACGGCGAGTCCGGCTACGGCGACCCGGAGTCCGGCGAGACGACCATCAACGTCACGGACGGCAAGATCGTCCGACTGCTCGTCGACGACGAGCCGTTCGACCTGCGCTACGGCGAACTCGTCGCCCACGAGCGCATGCTGGACTTCCGCACCGGTGTGCTCAGCAGAACCGTCGACTGGACCAGCCCGGCGGGGACGGGAGCCCGTGTCGTCTCCCGGCGCCTGGTCTCCTTCACACAGCGGTCGATCGCCGCCGTGGAGTACGTGGTGGAGCCGCTCGACACCACGATCACCGTGGCCGTGCAGTCGGAGCTGGTCGCCAACGAGCAACTCCCGCGCACCGGCGGCGACCCCCGGGTCGCCGCCGTGATCGACGCGCCGCTGCGCGCGGAGGAGCACTTCGCCCAGGACACCCGGCTGCGTCTGCTGCACTGCACCGGACACAGCGACCAGCGGGTCGGGGTCGCCGCCGACCATGTCGTCGAGGGGCCCGAGGGCACGTCCTGGTCGTCCGAGAGCGAGCCCGACGTCAGCCGCTTCACCGTCACCGCCACCCTCGCGCCCGGACAGCGGCTCCGCCTCGTCAAGTTCGTCGCGCACGGCTGGTCGGCCGAGCGGTCGCTGCCCGCCGTACGGGACCAGGTCGAGGGCGCGGTCGCCGCCGCCCGCAGCTCCGGCTGGGAGGGCCTGCTCGCCGAACAGCGCGCGTACCTGGACGACTTCTGGTCCCGTGCGGACGTCGAGGTGGAGGGCGACCGGAAGATCCAACAGGCCGTCCGCTTCGCGCTGTTCCACGTGCTCCAGGCGGCGGCGCGCGCCGAGCGTCGCGCCGTACCGGCCAAGGGCCTGACCGGCACCGGCTACGACGGCCACGCGTTCTGGGACACGGAGTCCTTCGTGCTGCCCGTGCTCAGCTACTCCGCCCCGGACGCCGTCGCCTCGGCCCTGCGCTGGCGGCACGAGATGCTGCCCGCGGCGCTGGAGCGGGCCCGCGAACTCGGCCTGGACGGGGCGGCGTTCCCCTGGCGGACCATCAGCGGCGCCGAGTGCTCCGCCTACTGGCCCGCGGGCACGGCCGCCTTCCACGTCGGCGCGGACATCGCCGACGCGGTGGTGCGCTATGTGGCCACGACGGGCGACGAGGACTTCGCGCGCGGGCCGGGACTGGAACTCCTCGTGCAGACCGCCAGGTTGTGGCGCTCCCTGGGCCGCTCGGACGCCGCGGGCGTCTTCCACATCGACGGTGTCACGGGGCCGGACGAGTACAGCGCCGTCGCCCGCGACAACCTCTACACGAACCTGATGGCCCGCCAGAACCTGCGGGCCGCCGCGGCGTGCGTGCTCCGGTTCGCCGACGAGGCGGCGGAACTGGGAGCCTCGCCCGAGGAGGCCGCCGTCTGGCAGGACGCCGCGGACCGCATGGCCGTGCCGTACAACGAACAGCTCGGCGTCCACGAGCAGTCGGCGGGCTTCACCACCCTGGAGCGCTGGGACTTCCAGGCGACGGGGCCGGAGCGGTACCCCCTGCTGCTGCACTTCCCGTACTTCGACCTCTACCGCAAGCAGGTCGTCAAGCAGGCCGATCTCGTCCTGGCCATGATGACCTGCCCCGACGCGTTCACCCAGGACGAGAAGGCCCGGAACTTCGCCTACTACGAGGAACTCACCGTCCGGGACTCGTCCCTCTCCGCGTGCTGCCAGGCCGTCCTCGCCGCCGAGACCGGACATCTCCGGCTCGCCTGGGACTACCTGGGCGAGGCCGCCCTGATGGACCTGGAGGACCTGGAGCACAACACCCGCGACGGGCTGCACATCGCCTCGCTCGCGGGTACCTGGGTCGCCCTGGTCGTGGGCCTCGGAGGAATGCGCCAGTACGGGGGCGTGGGCGCCGGCGAGCCGCTGGTGGGCTTCGCGCCGCGTCTTCCGGCGGAACTGACCCGGCTCGCCTTCACCGTGCTGATCCGCGGCCGCAGACTGCGCGTCGAGATCCGCGGCGACGAGGCACGCTACGTCCTGCTGGAGGGCGAGCCCCTGGACCTTCTGCACCACGGCGAACGGTTCACGGTCACCGCCGGTGAACCGGTCGGGCGCGCGGTCCCGCCCGCCCCCTCCCACCCGGAGCCCCGGCAGCCCCGGGGACGGGCGCCCCTGCGCTGCGGGCCGCCGGGTCCGGGAGGTGTCGTTCACCCTTAAGTCACCCTGGAATCAGTGGAGTTGCTATCCCGGCGGGACTCCCGTGCGTCACACTTCCTACGAGGCGAACATCCGTACGTAGGGGGGCCGGGGCATGGGCATGTCCGGGTGGAGACCAGCCGTCGCCGCCGTGACCGGAACGCTGCTGCTGGCCGGGTGCACCGGCGGGCCGGGTGAGGGCTCCGGCCCGGAGGAGACCCCCGCGCGGCCGCCGGCCGACGCGAGCACCGCTCCGCCGGCCGACGCGAGCACCGCTCCGTCGCCGTCCCCGTCCGCGGCGCCCTCGGACGAGCCGTACACGGTGGCGCGGGACAGGGCACCCGGCACACGGGCCGAGGCGGTGGCGTTCGTACGCGGACTCGCCGTACGGCCGGACTACTTCGGCGCGGGGTTTCGCAAACGTGAGCCCCACGAGAGCGACCCGGCCGAGTGGGCCGTACTGGGCGAGGACTGCCTGTGGCGTCGCGAGCCCCTTCCGGACGGCGTCCTCGCCAGCATGACCAGGGGGTTCGAGCTCCCCGAGGCGGACGGCAAGGGGCCGGTGCAGGTCTCGTTGACCGTGACGGTCCACGCCGACGCCCGGTCGGCGCGCCGGGACATGGCCGGTTCCCTGGAGGACGCCCTGCGCTGTCCGGAGCAGCGGCTCAACGCCACGGTGCGGGTGCGCGGCCTGTTCTCCAGGGCCGACCCCTTCACCGAGCAGCGCAACGCCATCAGCGACGACGACCTCACGGAGTCCGGGACGTATGTGGTGGACGGAGAGAAGGGGGCCCACCCCTTCGACTGGTTCAAGTACCGGCTCGGCCCGGTGACCGTCGCCGCGACCGGACGCATCGGCGCCGGCCGCACGGAGGAGGAGGCGACCACCGTCTCCTCGGAGATCGCCAAGGGGGTCGGCTACGTCGCCGCCGACATCGACCGCGAGGCGTCGGCCGGCGACGGGGCCGGCAAGTCCGGCGCCGGGACGCCGGGAACCGGTACCGACGGTGGGACGGAGACCGCGCGATGAGTGAGCCCCTGCTGCCGTCGGACCCGTCGCGCATCGCCGCGTTCCGCCTGCTGCGCAGGCTGGGCGCCGGCGGCATGGGCGTGGTCTACCTCGGGCGCACCGACGCCGGGAAGCTCGCCGCGGTCAAGGTGACGCGGGCCGACGGCGCGGCCGACGACGACTTCAGGACCCGCTTCGCCCGCGAGGTGGAGCTCGCCCGGCGGGTCGAGAGCCCCTGGGTCGTGCCGGTGCTCGACGCGGACGCCGAGGCGGACGAGCCGTGGCTGGCCACGGAGTTCGTCCCCGGACCCTCGCTCGCCGAGGCGGTGGCCGCGCACGGGCCGCTGCCCCCGCGCGCGGCCCGTGTGCTCGGCGGACGGCTGGCGGAGGCGCTGGCGAGCGTGCACGCGGCCGGCCTCGTCCACCGGGACGTCAAACCGGGCAACGTCCTGCTGACCTTGGACGGACCCCGCCTGATCGACTTCGGTATCGCGCGGGCCCTGGACGACACGGCGCTGACCGCGTCGGGCGTCGTCGTCGGCACCCCCGGCTTCCTCGCCCCGGAACAGGCGCGGGGCGAGGACGCCACGGACGCGAGCGACGTCTTCGCGCTGGGCTGCGTCCTGGCGTACGCGATGACCGGCCGCCCGCCCTTCGGCACGGGGGAGCCGCACGCGCTGCTCTACCGCACCGTCCACGACGAACCCGAACTCGACCGGGTGGACTCCGGATCGCGGCCCGTCGTGGCCCGCTGCCTGGCCAAGGACCCCCAGGCGCGTCCCACGGCCGAGGAGGTGCGCGCCGGGCTGACCGAGGACCTCCCCGACGGCGCCGACTGGCTCCCCGACCCGGTGGCCCGGACGGTGGCCCTGCGCTCCAGCGAGAGCCTGGCCCTGCCGGGCATCGAGCCGACGGTCGTCGACGGGGACTCCGAGGGCGCCGACGGGGACGAGGACACGCCGCAGGCCCCGCCCTCGCGCCCGGCCCGGCGCCGGCTGCTGCTCGCCGGCGGGGCCCTGCTGCTGGCAGCGGGCGGCGCGGCCACCGCCGCCGTCCTGTCGGGCCGCGACGACGAGCCGGACGGCCCCGGACCCGCCCGCCCCACGTACGTCCTCGGCGTCCACTCGACCAGCGACCCCGCCGCCGCACCGCTCGCCCGGGCCTGCGAGCGTGCCGCCCACCTCGCCGTCGCCCAGCACAACGCCGCCCCGAAGCGGGCCTACGACCTCACCGTACGGGTGCTGCGCGACCCGGGCTCGGTCTCCGGCGGCCGGGAGGTCGCGGGCCGCTTCACCGCCGACCGTGACGTCGTCGCGGTCCTCGGGCCGGTCACCGAGCTCGCGATGCGCACGGCGGCGAACGTCTACGGCGAGGCCGGGCTCACCCACGTCTCCAGCACCACGGGTCAGCAGGACTACTTCCTCGTGTCGCCCGAGTCGTCGTTCCAGAGCGGCACGGCCCACTCCGCGCTCGGCAGCTGGATCGTGCTGCACGCCCTGGTGAGCAAACACGCGGGACGCCTCGGCGTGGTCCTCGACCGCTCCGGCGGCACGGCGATCCAGGACCAGGGCTCCCTGGTCGTCAGCCAGTGGCGCCAGACGCTCGGCGGCGAGGTCGTGCCGCGCGTCGTCGCCGAGGAGACCGACGACGGCCCGGCCGCCGTCCGCTCGCTGCTCGCCGGCGGTGTCGACGCCTTCGCCTACCTCGGCCCCCTGGACGCCACCGTGCGCGCGGCCCGGGAACTGTCCGACGCCGGATTCACCGGACCGCGCTGGATGCAGCACCAGCTGTACGGCTCGCCGTTCCCGAGCCGCGCGGGCGCCGCCGGCGAGGGGTGGTACGCCGTCACCTCCGCCGTGGACGCCGCCGCGTTGACGACGAAGCGGGCCAGGGACTTCACCGAGGCGTGGCGCATCCGCCACGGCACCGCGCCGGAGCCGTACGCCGCCGAGGCGTACGACTCGGTGCGCATGATGCTCACCGAGTTCGCCCGCACGGTCCCGGCCGGGGCGCGCCGCCGCCCGGCACGGACCGCGCTGGGCGAGCGCATCGCGAAGGTCTCCTACCGGGGAATCGCCCGGGGCTACGCCTTCGGGGACTACCACGAGTACACCAGCACCGGCCGCGGCTGGTCGGACGGCACCTTCGTGCACGAGGTGAGAGACGGGCGGTTCCGGCAACAGGGATCGCTGTCCGACCTGGAGCGCGCCTCGCAGTCCACCGGGTAGCGACGGGACGCCGCCCGCCCACGGCGGCGAGGAAGGCGAACGGCATGGAACGGCTGCGCCCCTCCGACCCCTCGGAGATCGGCGGCCATCGGCTCGCGGCACGGCTCGGCGCGGGCGGCATGGGAGTCGTCTACCTGGCGCGCTCCGCGCATGCCGCCTGGTGCGCGGTGAAGGTGATCCGCGCCGAGCACGCCGACGACCCCGGGTTCCGCGCCCGTTTCCGCCGCGAGGTCGACCTCGCGTCCCGCCTGACAGGGCGGTGGACCGTGCCGGTGGTCGCGGCCGACGCCGAGAGCCGCGCGCCCTGGCTCGCCACCGCCTATGTGCCGGGCCCGTCCCTCGCCGAGGCCGTCGTCCGCCACGGTCCCTGGCCCGAGGAGCAGCTCAGGGCCCTGGGCGCCGCGCTGTCCGAGGCGCTGCACGACGTGCACACGGCCGGCCTCGTCCACCGTGACGTCAAGCCCGCCAACGTGCTGCTCGCCGCCGACGGGCCACGCCTGATCGACTTCGGGATCGCGCGCGGCGTCGGCGCGACCGCCCTGACCGCGGACGGCGTCGTCGTCGGCTCACCCGGCTACCTCTCGCCCGAGCAGGCCCGCGGTCTGCCGGTGGGCCCGCCCAGCGACGTCTTCTCCCTGGGCTGCGTCCTCGCCCACGCGGCCACCGGCCGCGCCGTGTTCGGCACCGGCGGCGCCGCGAGCGTGCTGTACCGCACCGTGCACGAGGAGCCCGACCTCGACGGCGTACCGGACGGCCTGGAACGGCTCGTACGGCGCTGCCTCGCCAAGGACCCGAAGTCCCGCCCCACGGTGCCCGGACTGCGGGCGGAATTGGGCGTGTTCATCGCTGACGGCTGGCTGCCCGCGGGCCTGCCGCCGCTGATCGCGGCCCGCGCCTCCCGCGTCCTCGACCTGCCGGTCCCCGACCCGACCGCCGTCGACACGCCCCCGGCGCCGGCCGGACCCGTCTCGCCCACCCGAAGGCGCCTGCTGACCGGAGCGGCGGTGCTGGGCGTCACCTCCGCCGGGGTCGCCGGGTGGTGGGCGACACGCCCCGGCGCGTCCGCCGGCCAGGGCGCCGCCCCACGCCCCCGGCGGGTGATCGGCCTCCTCGGGGACGGCGGCGACACCGTCCTCACCGCCCAGGAACGGGGCGCCCGCATCGCCGTCGAGCAGCACAACCGGGACACCGGCCGCACCTTCGACCTCGTCCTGCGCACCGCCGACGACGGCGGCACCGCGGCGGGCGCCGGTCGCGCGGCGGCCCGGCTCGCCGCCGACCCCGAGGTGGCCGTGGTGCTCGGCGCCGGGACCAACACGACCGTGGTCCCTGCCGTGGCCGCGTGCACGCGGGCGCGCGTCGCCCTGCTCGTCACCCGCGCGGACACCGACCGGCTCGACAGCGCCAACCTCACGACCGCGCTGGTGCTCCGCTCCACCCGGACCGCCGGCCCGCCCGCGATCCTGCGCCATCTCAACCGGGTGGTGAAGCCGGCCAGGACGGTGGTCGTGCACGACCTCACCGACGCGGCCGAGACCCTGGGGACCGTGCGCATCGTCACCGTCTACGGCAAGCTCGACGGCGAGTCCGCGGTGGAGGAGATCCCCGCGGACGAGGACTTCACCGCCGTCGCCCGGCGGATCGCCGCGCGGCCGGGCGACGCCGTCCTGTTCGCGGGGATACGGCCCGACCGCGCCGCCTCCTGCGCCCGCGCCCTGCGGTCCGCCGGCCACCGGGGCGCCCGCGTCACCGCCGAGCACGTGCTCGGCGGGCGCTTCCTCGCCGAGGCGGAGGGCTGGATGGTCGGCACCGCGTACACCGACGCCGACGCCGATCCCCGCACCGAGGTGTTCGCCGCCGCCCACCGCGAACGCCACGGCACCGCACCGGCGCCCTGGGCGGCCGAGGCCTACGACGCCGTCCGGTTCGCCGCGTACGGCCTGAGGGCCGCCGGCGCCGACGGCCGCTCGGCGCTGCGGTCGGAACTCCTGCGCCGGCCCTGGCAGGGCATCACCCGCAAGGTCGCCTTCAACGCGGGCGGCCAGTTCTTCGAGCCCCCCGAGGACGGCGGTGCCTTCCTGTACCGCGTGACGGACGGCGGGGCCCGTTTCGTCGCCCGCGCCGACGACATCGGCAAGGCGACCTGACCCCCTCGGCCGCCCGGTCTCAGGTCCGGTACTCCCCGGTCTCAGGTCCGGTACTCCCTGGACCGCTCGTACGCCCGGAGCTTGTCCGGAGTCATGTGCCACAGCAACGTGTGGATGCCCTCCTGGTCCGCGGAGATCACCACGAGCGCCGCGGCGTTGCCGTCCTTGCCGATCAGGACGCCGGGGCGGCCGTTGACCTCGACGACGTGGAACTCGCCGCCGGGAATGAACCGGGGCAGGAGGGCGGTCATCCTCGCCACCCGCCCGGCAGTCGCGACCGGGACGAGCGCCACGCCCCGCATGCCGTTGCCGTCCGCGTAGCTCACGACGTCCGCGGTCAGCAGGTTCTCCAGGGAAGCGGTGTCGCCGTTCCGGGCCGCGGCGAGGAACGCCTCCAGCAGACGCCGGTGCTCGGCCGTGCCGACTGTCCTACGCCGCTCGGTGGCCAGACGCCTGCGCGCCCGGCTGACGATCTGGCGCGTGTTCGCCGGGCTCAACTGCAGCATGTCGGCGATCTGGTCGTACGAATAGTCGAACGCCTCCCGCAGCACGTAGGCGGCCCGCTCGACGGGGTTGAGCTTCTCCATGACCAGCAGCACCGCCAGTTCCAACGCCTCGCCGCGCTCGGCTCCGACCTGCGGGTCCACGCCCGTGTCGACCGGCTCGGGAAGCCACGGCCCCGCATACGTCTCGCGGCGCACCCGTGCGGATCGGGCCACGTTGACGGACAGTCGTGTGGTGACCTTGGTGAGGAAGGGCGCCGGTGCCACCACGGCGCCCCGGTCCGTGTTCTGCCACCGGACCCACACCTCCTGGACCACGTCCTCGGCCTCGGTGACGCTGCCCAGGACGCGGTAGGCGATGCCGAAGAGCCGGGGACGCAGCCGCATGAAAGCGTCGGCGGCCTCCTCGAGCGTGGCTGCCGAGGAGGAGTCTCGCGGATTCATGGTGTGTGTCGCTGCCTCAACTTGTCAGGGCCGTGCCGCACGGCCTCGGTGTCGAACACGGCCGAGGCCCAGGTCGGCAGGGGCTGACCCGATGACCTGGACCTGGACCTCGGTCTCCGTCGGCCCAGCGCCGGCGGGGCCGGGGGAGCGGACCGGTGGTTCAGTCGGCATGGACGCCGAGCAGCAGACCGGTCGCCTGACCCACCTCGATGAGGTAGCCGTCCGGATCGCGCAGGTAGCAGCGCAGTTCCGAACCGCGGTCGAGAGGCTCGGTGAGGAACCGGGCACCCTTGGCGACCGCGTCGGCGTGGAAGGCGGCCATGTCCGCGACGCGGACATTGAGAAAGCTCGACACCCGTTCGGTGCTCCGCGGCACCTCCAGGGTGACGCCGGGCTTGTCGGGTGTGGGGCCGCCCCCGGGATTCATGATGATCCAGCTGTTGGCCACCTTGACGATGGCAGGGTTCTCCTCCGTCACGACCTCGCCGCCGAACACATCGGCGTAGAAGCGCCGTGACCTCTCCACATCGCGCACGGTCAGGAAGTGCGTGACGAGGAGCCCCTGTCGCGGGGCGGGCAGATCACCGTGAGCAGTCATGGTCCGTCGTCCTCACTCTGGGAGAAAAAGAGCCGGTCAATCCACGAAGTAGGAGTCGTGCTTGTCGAAGAACGCGGCGCGCTCTTCGTCGGAGGCGTGCGCCAGCTGTGACACCTGCTCGAAATACTCCTCACGCGGCGCACCCGGTGTGAACAGCAGCAGCATTTCGGCCGGGGCGTCGGAGTCGTTGCGGAAGGCGTGCAGTCCGCCTTGCGGCACGTGCAGGAAGTCGCCCTTCCGTGCGTCGATCCACTGTGCGCCGTCGAAAAGACGGACAGTGCCGTCGAGGATGTAGAAGGACTCCGAGATGGTCTTGTGGTAGTGGGTCCTGGGGCCGCCGGCCTTCGGTTTCATCTCGAATCGATAGAGCCCGAACTCGCCCCGTGTCATGACCGTGGTCGCCAGGTAGTGAATCGCGTCACCCCCGGCCGTTCCGACATTCGGTGGGGTGTCCGACGGCCGGTAATTCGCGTAGATCTCGCCGCCATCTCCGGTGTAGACCTGCTCCGGGTACGACATGCGAACCGTCCTCTCGCTGGGCCTGGATGCGTGACGGCGTGCCGGGGGGCCGTGCGCGGACCGCTGCCGTGTCCGCGGATCCGACGGCCGCTCTCGGCCCTCGTGGACGCGCCGCTGCAGAAGAGACCGATCACCCCCGGCATTTGTGACACGTTCCGGAGACCAACTCCGAAGAACGCCTCGCACGAGCAGCAGCACCGCCGGAGTCGAACTCCGCTGCACTAGAGCTGAGTTGCGTGTCACCGGCTCACGGGGGGGCGGAGCAGGCTGATTCCACTTGGCCTTTCGAACACATGTCGAAACCCGTGAGCGCGGAGGCCGCCGGCATCGACGTGCGCAGGTCGAAGTGGTGACGGGAGGCGGGGACGGCGCCCGCGAGGTCTTTCACCTGGTCCGGCCCAGATCCTCACAGCCCCCGCTACGGGGGCGGTCGTGATACGTGAGAGGGTCTGAGGCGTGAGTGAGACACCGTCGAACACCCTGCAATTGCCGGGCACCGGCGCTCAGGCTTCGAAGGTGGAAAAATACCTGGTCAACCCGCCTTTTCGGGCTGGTGGCCGGAGTAGTGTGAACTCACCGGGAGCTTTTCGCGTACCGGCTCCGCCGCGGGTGCCGTTTCCGGTGATCGACAATGCCGGGCCGCACCCACGAGCCCGGGGACAGGTCCGCGCCATGCCCGTGACCATTGACCGAACGACGTCGAGCAGGCGCGCGACGTCGCCGCTGGCCCGGCTGTCCTGAACGCCGGCGCCGGGCGGACTGGACGGCATGTGGTGGCCCCGCTCCCGTGCCCTCACCCGAGAGCTGCCGCCCCTGACGGCCGCGCTGGGCGAACTCTGGGGTCGCATCACCGGTATCACGGTGAACCCGGCCTACTGGCCGGTCATCCCGCGTTGGGTGTCCGTCGCAGGGCGCACGGTGCATGTGGTGTGGTCCACCGAGGGGCAGGATCCGCACAGGCTGACCTTCTTCTCCGCCGATGGCCGCCGGGATGTGCTGGTGATTCCGCCGGAAACCGGTGCGGATGCCGCCGCGCGGCTGATGGCAGGCGTCGGCATCGATGCCCCGGCCCGGGAGGAAGCAGCAGGCAGGATCGATGCCCGGATCAGGGAAGAGGCGTGGGAGACCGACGGTGGAGCAGGTCGGTCGCTGACCCTGCCCCCGGCCCATCGGCTCGACACGGCCTTGGCCCGGCGGAGGTGAGAGAACCATGATCACGCTGACGCGCCAGGGGATCCGGCAGATGGAGACAGAGGAGGAAGGGCGTGGCTGAGCCGTCGCGTCGGCTTCTCGGTCCGAAGCGAACCCTCGCGAGGAATGCTTATGCCGGATTGTCCCTTTGGCGTAACGTGGACAGCGGGTCGGCGCACGCTCACGTGCAATGGCCCGGAAGGGCGGCTCCGGCGGGTATACGCCGGAGCCGTTGCCTGTTTCCGTCACCGCGCCCCGCGGCGAGGCGCTCGCGCGGCGTCGTGCGGAGTACCGTGAGGTGGCAGGGTCGTATCGCGGTCGCACGCTCTGCGGTCGCACTGCTCTCTGCGGACGGGCGGACACCATGGCCGACTCCGACACCCCCGACCTCCCCAGGCTCCTGCCGGATGCCGTTCACCGGTCGGTGAAACCCGGGACGGCCCTGCTGCGGCTGGAGACGACACACGCACGCGAGGGAATCCTGGACGGCGCATGGTGGCCGCGGTCCCGGGACATCGGTGCGGAGCTCCCCTCGCTGGTTTCCGCGTTGACCGAGCACCTCGGACCTGTCACCCGGGTCGGTCTGGACGGCAGTGCCTGGGACGAACTGCCGACCCGGGTGATGGTCGACGGCCGAGTCGTCCACATCGATTCCTTCCCGGTCGGTGACGACACCGTCCTCATCACCCGGGGCGAGCGGGATCATTTCGCCCTGATGCTGGTCCCTCCCGACACGTCGTCCGACGCGGCACGCGCCGCGATGGCCAGGGCCGTACGGGCCGACAACGTCACCGAGGCCAAACAGATCCTCATCGATACGGGCAGCGACTCGCCTCCCGCGCCGGCCTGACACCCGTCGCAGATCGACTCCCCATCGGCCTGGACGTCAGATGCGGGCGTACTTCTCCGTCTGCTGGGCGAATTCCTGGGCCATGGCGGCGCTGACGGTCGGCTTGGTGTCGCGGATCGTGTCCAGGTAGTCGTCGGCGGTGGGGGTCGTCCGGGTGCCGGTGTCGAAGGTGCGCTCGAACTGGGCCTGGGAGACGGTACGCGCCGCGTGGGCGATGTCGGCGGGGGTGAACCCCTCGCTGGCGGACGCGAGTACCGCGCTGTCGGCCCGCGCGTCTGCTCGAGCCAGGTAGCTCTCCCACAGTGCGGTCCTGGCGGTGTGATCGGGAGGGCCGATCGGCAGCATGTAGTCGAAGCGGCCGTGCCGCAGGAACGCGGAGTCGAGCGTGGTCACGTTGTTCGTGGCGCAGACGAGCAGCCGTCCGTCCTGACTTCGGAACCGGACGATCGCCTTGAGCAGTTCGTTGACGACGCCGACAGCGGTCGCGTCCGCGCCACCGCGTTCGCCGGCGATCTCCTCGACCTCGTCGATGAAGACGAGGACGTGGTCGAGCCGGGCGATCTCGTCGAAGCGCCGGCTCAGCCCGGTCGCCAGGCCGTACTCGGCGGCCAGACGGGCGGGGAACAGTTCGAGGAAGGGCCATCCCAGGCGGCTGGCGATCGCGTGCGCGAACGTGCTCTTGCCGGTCCCGGGCGGGCCGAACAGCATCACCGCCCGCGGCAGTTCCACTCCGTGCTGGGCGGCCAGTTCGGGATGGGCCAGCGGCAGGACCAGGCGCCGTTCGATGAGCTGCTTCTCCCGTTGCATGCCCGCGACCTTCTGCCACAGTCCCCCTGGCGGCAGTTCTGCTCCGAGCGAGGACAGCGTGCCGGCCGACTGCGGGGTCACCGGCCCGTGCTTTTCGAAGAAGACCAGTCCGGGGCGGGCGCCGAAGTCGCAGTTGCGCAGGGCGGTGGCACCGGTCTCGCCCTCGGGCAGGACGGCGTGCACCGCTCGGATGCCGGTGGCGAAGAGCCTTTGCTCAAGGGCCGTGATCAGGGCACTGCCCAGCCCACGCTGCCGCCAGCCCGGCGCCATGCAGATGCGCAGGATCCATGCCCGTTCGTCCTCCACCCTGCTCACCGCGGCGCCGATCAGCACGTCGTCGGCCGTGGCCACCACAGCCGGGTGGCGGGCCTGGAGGGCCGTCACGGCGTCCGAGAGCGGGAAGAGCGGCGGCTCCTCGGTCGTGCTGCTCTCCATGTCGACTCGGATCAGCGCTTCGAGATCGTCCTGGGTGTAGTCCCTGACCCGCCAACCCGTCATGATCAGCTCCGCGTGTTCGGCCGTACTCCCATCATCAGCCGATGTCCGGAGGACGCGCGCGACAGACTTCGGCCATGAGTCCGCCCTGAGGGACTTGTCGTTGGGGCCGGTGCCGGCCGGTGGTGCTGCTGCGGCGGCCGCGGTTTCCGGGCGAGGAAGGAGCCGAGCTCGCCGATCGTGCTCATGAGCGGGCTGGGAAGACGACGGTGGTGTTCTGGTCGACACCGAGGCGAACGCCGACACGTCCACGCTCACGTTGACTCGGGTGATGATGCCCTGCGGCTGATCGGCATGGTGACGACGCGCAGCGACACCCGGTGCAGGGCGTCGACGAACGGTGGCGCGCGACGGCAGTGGTGCACGGCGATCCTTTCCGCGTGCTCGACGGCGAGCCGGTGGATCACGCATGCCGCCGCCGCGATGAGGACCAGGAAGACACCGGTCGTGGCGGCTGTCTCACATGCCGATGATCAGGCGACTGGCGCGATCGGTCCGTGCCGGAACGGCCGCGGAGCAGATCAAGGAATTGGAAGGGGGAGGCTGCCCGGCCCGGCTCATGGAACCCCACGCTCCGCGCCTGCTCACGGCGGTGGGTATCGGTCCGGACGCGGCCGTCACTTTACTGATCACGGTGGGGGGACAACCCGGAACGCCTGGCCAGTGAGGCGTCGTTCGCCACGCTGTGCGGGGTCAGCCCTGTCGAGTGTTCCTCGTGCAGTCGGCAGTACCGTCGCCTCAATCGCGGCGGTGACCGGCAGGCCAACGCCGCTCGGCAGCGGATCGTGCAAGGCCGGCTGCGCTGCGACCCGCGCACCCAGGACTACTACGAGCGCCGCCCCAAGGAGGGGAAGAGCCGGCGCGACATCGTCCGTTGCCTCAGACGCCACGCGGCCCGCGAGGTCTTTCACCTGGTCCGGCCCAGATCCTCACAGGGATCCTCACAGCCCTCGCTACGGGGCGTCCGTGAGACGTGAGAGGGTCTGAGGCGTGAGTGAGACACCGTCGAACACCCTGCAATACCGCTTTGACGGACCAGAAGACGCTCCGGTCCTGATCCTGGGGCCGTCCCTGGGGACCACCTGGCACATGTGGGACCGGCAGGTCCCGGAGCTGATCAAGCAGTGGCGCGTCTTCCGGTTCGACCTGCCCGGGCACGGCGGAGCCCCTGCTTACCCCGCGGGCTCAGTCGGCCACCTGACCGCCCGGCTGCTCGCCACCCTGGACGGCCTGGGTGTGCACCGCTTCGGCTACGCGGGCTGCGCCCTCGGCGGCGCCGTCGGCGCCGAGCTGGCCCTGCGCCACCCCGAGCGGGTCGCCTCGCTCGCGCTGATCGCCACCTCGCCCCGCTTCGGCACCGCCGACGAGTTCCGCCAGCGCGGTGTGATCGTGCGGTCGAACGGTCTCGACCCGATCGCCCGCAGCGCGCCGGACCGCTGGTTCACCGGCGGATTCGCCGCCGCCCAGCCGGCGATCACCGAGTGGGCCGTGCAGATGGTGCGCACCACCGACCCCGGCTGCTACATCGCCGCCTGCGAGGCCCTCGCGACCTTCGACGTGCGGCACGAACTCGGCCGGATCGGCGTGCCCACGCTGGTCCTGGTCGGTTCGGAGGACCAGGTCACCGGCCCCGCCGAGGCCCGCACGCTGGTCGCCGGGATTCGGGACGCCCGCCTCGCCGTCGTCCCCGGAGCCTCCCACCTGGTCCCTGTCGAGCAGCCCGCCGCCGTCACGGACCTCCTGGTCACGCACTTCTCCACGGCCTGGCAGCCCGCGTTCGACGCCACGGGCCAGTTGGCCATCCAGGCGGCCCCGGTCAAGCCGGTCCTGGTGGCGGCGCCGCCCCAGCAGGCCGTCCCCGTCGCCGAGATCGCCGCGCCCCTGGTGGACCCGCAGGCCGGCGTGCGGTCCGATCCCTACGACGCGGGGATCAAGGTCCGGCGCGAGGTGCTCGGCGACGCGCACGTGGACCGGGCGCTGGCGCAGGCCGACGAGTTCTCCGGCGACTTCCAGGAGTTCGTCACCCGCTACGCCTGGGGCGAGGTCTGGAACCGCCCGGGCCTGGACCGCCGTACCCGCAGCTGCATCACCCTCACCGCCCTGGTCGCGCGCGGCCACCTCGACGAGCTCGCTTTCCACACCCGTGCCGCCCTGCGCAACGGCCTCACCCCGGCCGAGATCAAGGAGGTCCTGCTCCAGGCGGCCGTCTACTGCGGCGTACCCGCGGCGAACAGTGCCTTCAAGGTCGCCCAGCAGGTCATCCGGGAGGAGACCACGCCCCACGAGTGAGCTCCCGCCCCGCACTGCGGGCAGGATGGATGTCATGAAGCTCACCAAGAAGACGCACGCCTGTGTCCGACTGGAGAAGGACGGCCGGACGCTCGTCCTGGACCCGGGCGGCTTCAGCGAGCAGGACGCCGCGGCCGGCGCCGACGCGATCCTGGTCACCCACGAGCACGCCGACCACTTCGACGAGGGACGGCTGCGCTCCGCCCTGGAGGCCAACCCGGCCGCCGGGGTCTGGACGCTGAAGTCCGTCGCGGACCGGATCGCGGCGGCGTTCCCGGGCCGGGTGCACACCGTCGGGCACGGCGACACCTTCACCGCGGCCGGTTTCGACGTCCAGGTCCACGGCGAGCTGCACGCCGTGATCCACCCGGACATCCCGCGCATCACCAACGTCGGCTATCTGATCGACGGCGGCGTCTTCCACCCCGGCGACGCGCTCACCGTCCCCGGCCGGCCGGTGGAGACGCTGATGCTGCCGGTCATGGCCCCCTGGAACAAGATCTCCGAGGTGATCGACTACGTGCGGGAGGTGAAGCCGCAGAGGGCGTACGACATCCACGACGCCCTGCTGACCGACCTCGCCCGCCCGATCTACGACCACCAGATCGGCGCCCTGGGCGGCTGCGAGCACGTGCGGCTGACGCCGGGGGAGTCCGTGCAGGTGTGACGCAGACCGGCGGGAACGCGTTGTCGGACCCGGCGGGTAGGTTGTGAGACATGCGCATCGCGACCTGGAACGTGAACTCGATCACCGCCCGTCTGCCCCGCCTGCTGGCCTGGCTGGAGAGCAGCGGCACGGACGTGCTGTGCCTCCAGGAGGCCAAGGTCGCCGAGGCGCAGTTCCCCCTGGAGGAGCTGCGTGAGCTGGGCTACGAGGCCGCGGTGCACGCCACCGGCCGGTGGAACGGCGTGGCGGTGCTCTCCCGGGTCGGCATCGAGGACGTGGTCAAGGGCCTGCCCGGCGACACCGGCTACGAGAACGCGACGGAGCCCCGCGCCGTAGGCGCGACCTGCGGCCCGGTCCGCGTCTGGTCGGTCTACGTGCCCAACGGGCGCGAGGTGGGCCACCCCCACTACGCCTACAAGCTCCAGTGGCTGGAGGCGCTGAAGGCGACGGTCACCGGTGACGCCGGCGGCAGCCGCCCCTTCGCGGTCCTCGGCGACTTCAACGTCGCGCCGACGGACGACGACGTCTACGACATGGCCGCCTTCGAGGGCCTCACCCATGTCACCCCCGCCGAGCGCGCCGCGCTGGCGTCGCTGCGCGAGACGGGCCTGACGGACGTGGTTCCGCGCCCCCTGAAGTACGACCACCCGTTCACGTACTGGGACTACCGCCAGCTCGGCTTCCCCAAGAACCGCGGCATGCGGATCGACCTGGTCTACGGCAACGCGCCCTTCGCGACCGCGGTCAAGGACGCCTACGTCGACCGCGAGGAGCGCAAGGGCAAGGGCGCCTCGGACCACGCGCCGGTCGTGGTGGACCTGGAGGTCTGAGGGCCCACGGGGGGGGGGTGCCCCGGCCCCGGCCGTCACAGCAGCGTCAGGTCCACCGCGCCGGCCATCGCCGCCAGGCCCGCGTCGCCCGGATGCAGATGGTCGCCGCTGTCGTACGCGGGAAGCATCCGCGACGGCTGCGCCGGGTCCCTGACGGCCGCGTCGAAGTCGAGGACCCCGTCGAAGACGTCGTTCCTCCGGATCCAGGCGTTGACGGCGGTCCGCTCCGTCTCCAGGGCGGCCGTGCAGCGCGGCTCGCCGCCGCACGGCACCAGGGTCGCCACCAGCACCCGCAGCCCCCGCGCGTGCGTCCGCCCGGCGATCTCCTCGAGCCCGGCGGTCAGCTGCCCGGCGCTCCTGCCGGCCAGCAGGTCGTTGATCCCCTCCAGGACGATCACCGTGCGCACCGAGGTCTGGGCGAGCGCGTCCCGGTCCAGCCGGTGCAGCGCGCTCACCCCGGCCGCGTCCGTGGAGACCCCGTCTCCGGGGTAGCGGTCGGCGAGCACGCTGTTGCCCGCGACGCCCTGGTTGAGCACCCCGTACCCCGGCACCGCGCTCTGCGCCCGCAGCCGCCCGGCCAGCACGTCGGGCCAGCGTCGGTTGGCGTCCACGGTGGACTTGTCCCCGTCGGTGATCGAGTCGCCGATCGCGACCACCGACCCGGGCCCGCCGGCCACGTCCACCCCGGTCAGCAGCGGCCAGTTCGTCACCGCGCCGGTGTACGCGGTGGCCGCGCTCTCGGCGGTGTGGTCGCCCGGTTCGCTCAGGTACGACCGCTGCTGCGCGAGCCGGTGCACGGGCGCCGCCGCGACCGGGCCGGGCAGATGGAAGCTGACCAGCAGATCGGCGCCGGCGGGCACGTCGAAGGCGAGCGGATCGCTGTACGTCTGCGCCCCCGCCGGGATCTCGGCGTCCCTCGCCCCGCCGAACGTCAGCGCCACCGGCGTCGCCCGGGCCGCCGCCCCCGTGTCCCGCAGGGCCACCGTCGCGCCACCGATTTGTACCGGCGCCGTCGCGAACGTGTTGTCGAACCGCAGCCGCACCATGGGCCCGCCCGCCGAGGTGTGCACCACCAGCCGCAGCGTCCGGTCGGTCCATGGGCCCACGGCCGGATACCCGGAGGTCGCCGTGGCCCAGCTCCCCGTCCAGCCGCTCGTGGCGGGGCGCACGGACAGGGCGAAGACATGCAGGTCGGGGGCGAGAGGCAGGTGCACCGAGGCGACGGCCCGCCCCGCGTCGAGCGGCACGGTGACGACGTACAGCCGTGCCTTCTCGGCGAGTTGCCCGCCGGGCGTGTTGACGTGCGGCAGCGCCACCGCCTTGGTGGCGAGCGGCCCGCGCCGCCAGTCGGGCGCGGTGAGCAGGTACGGGGAGAGGGTGCCGTCGGCGTACGAGACCGTGCCGGAGGCGGTGAGGTCGGCGCCGGACGTGCCCGCGACCAGGAAGGCGAGCGCGTCGCCCTGCCCGGACAGCGCCACGCTCTGGCCGTCGGCCCGCGCGTTGTCCGGCCCGCCCGCGACCTGGTCCGGCCAGGTCAGCGTGGCGCCCTGGACGGTGAGCGCCCGGCCGGGCGTCCAGCCGGCCGCGGTCAGGTCCTGGGCGGAGAGGGAGGCGCCGGCGCCGTCGAAGTCGGCACCGGCGGGGCTGCCGTCGTCACTGACCGCGGTGTTGTCGAAGAGCAGCTCCAGCGGCAGCGGCGCCGCCCGGTCGTCCTGCACGGCCTGCGCCGATGCCGTGGGCAGCACGGACGCGATCAGCACGATGACGGCCGCGATCCCGCGGGCACCTCGGCGTACCAAGTGACTCTCCAGCTCTTCGGTGCGACAGGACGGACGGTGTGCGCCGGGCCGTGCGCCGTCCCCGGACGAAGCGGTGATCGCGAAGCTAGGGAGCCGAAAGAGGCGGGTCAACGAACCATGCGCGAACTCGCCGTGAAACCGCCCGGACGACCGGCTGCGACCGTCCGCGCGCCTGTGGTGCGCACGCGGGTGCGAATGACAGGCTGGAGTTATGAACATCCCTTTCCTGGGCAACCGACGCCACAGGCCCGGGGTCTTCGACCCCGAGGGCATCGCCGAACTCATGGCCGAGTGCGAGCTGCTCCGTTCCCAGGCGGGCCGGGCGGGCGTCCAACTCGACGACACCGTGCACTCGTTGGAGGCACTCGATCAACTGCTGCCGCGCTGGCGGGACGACGAGGAGATCCTGCCCTGGCTGGGCAACGACGCGGGCCTGTACCTGGGTACGGTGATCGTGCGCACGGTGCCCGGCTCGGCCTGGGAGATCCGGCCGGACGGCCAGCCCGTGGTGCGGCTGGAGTCCGGCCGTGAGTTCGACGTGGTGACCGCCGGTCAGGAGTGGGCCGCCAGCGGAGTGCCCGAGCTCTCCCAGCTGTACGCGGAGGTCGCTGAAGCCTGACCATTTCGGACAATTGCGATAAATACGGCTTATGCCCGAAAGTGCGTGTCGGGCGTCAACTGCTTCCCCGCCTGGATAGTTTGCGGCAGCCACGGAACGGCCGACAGCGAGCGGGGGAGAGCATGGCCGCCGATCCACCGATCGGGAGTGCGCCCGGTGCCGCGCCCTCGCCGGCCGCGTGCCGCCGCCGCCGAACGAGGCCCCCGGGAAGCCGTGTCGGCACCCGGCGCGGGTGTGAGGCGGCGCACGCCGTACGCCCTCGCGCCCCAGGCCGTGCGGGCTGTGCCCGAAAGGCTCGCCGCGTCCCGGCCTCGACTAGGATGTGCCGTTCAGCCCCGTGATGGGTGCTCCCCCCACGGCCGTTCGGCCGCAGGGGCAGCGGTACCCCGAGCCAGGCCCGTCCGGCGGCGGCCGGAGATCACTGCTCGCGCAGCGGAATCGACACGTACGACGGGTCGTTCGTCGGCGAGGAGAAGGTCAGCCGCGCGCCGGACGGGTTGTGCTCGATGTAGAGCGGGTCCACCGTGTCGACGACCACGGCGAGCCGATGCCCCTCGGGTACGTCGTAGGCCGTGGAGGACAGTTCCAGGTCGACGCCGAACGGCTGTCCGGGCGTGCGGCCGTGGAAGGTGTACGGCGCGTTGCCGACCAGTCTGCCGATGCCGAGCGGGCCCACGTCGTACAGGTACGCGACGAAGGTTCCGCTCTCCGCGGTCGGGGTGAGGGTCGTGTGCAGCTTCGGGGTGCCGCGCACGTGCTGGGCCGTGGGGTACCTCTCCGACTGCCACACGGCGGCCCAGCGGCGCGGCAGCAGCGGGATCGAGGCCATCGGGGGCAGCTGGGCGACCTGGTCCAGGATGCTGGACAGGAAGAGGACGCCGCCGTCCGCCCCCGAGTTGACGTTCGTGCGGATGGTGGTCCCGCCGGCGAGGTCGATCTTCCGGCTGGTCGCGGTGACCGACTTCCAGTCCGGGTAGCCCTCGTAGCCGCCGCCCGTGCGGGACTTGAGGCGGACCGGCTGCTCGCGGTCGACGCCGTTGTCCTCGCCCTTGAGGTGGTGGTCGAACCAGCGCCGGGTGTCGGACCACACGTCGTTGGGCAGACCGAGCAGCCCTGGTATCTCAGGGGTCGCGTGGTCGCCGGGGCGCAGCGCGAGCGCCTTCGGGACCGTCAGCTTCTCGTAGAAGTCGGTGTACTGGTTGGGCGGGAAGATCGTGTCGCCCCAGGCGTTGGCCAGCATGATCGCCGCGCCGTTGTCGTTGATCTGGTCCAGGTGGGCGGTGGGGGAGCGTTTCCGCCCCCAGGCGAGCAGCTCGGGCTCCTTGTCGAGGTCGGAGGCGAAGAAGTGCTTCAGGACCTGCTGGAGTTCGGGGCTGGGCCGCCCGGTGAGCTGCCCGACGCCCTGCAGCAGCGCGACGGCCTGGGTGTGCTGGGTGCGTCCGGAGTAGATCGACTCGATCATGTCGGCCCAGCCGCTGAGCGCGGCGACGGCCCGGACGCGCCGGTCGTGCGCCGCGGCGAGCAGGGTGATGCCCGCGCCGTAGGAGACGCCCGCCATGCCGACGCGCTCCGCGTCGGACGGGGTGTTGGCGAGCGCCCAGTCGATGACCAGGGACGCGTCGGCCACGTCGGGTGGCCCGGCGACCTCGATGTGACCGCCGGACTGCCAGAAGCCGCGTGTGTTGTAGGTGACCACGACATAGCCCGAGTCGGCGAGCTTCCGGGCCTGGGCGAGGTACTGGATCTGTGGTGTGGCCCAGCTCGTGGGCAGCACGATCAGCGGGTGGCGGCGGCCGGCGCCGGTGTCCGCGGGCATGACGACGTTCGCCTTGAGGACCGTGCCGCCGTCGCCGGTGATGTCGACGAAGCGGACGGTGGCCGGGGCCGCCTGGGCGGCGGGGGCGAACCCGAGGGCGCTGCCGGCGAACAGGGTCGCGGAGACGGCGCCCACGGCGGTCGTGCGCAGGGCCTTGCGAGGCAGTCCCACGGGTCACTCCTCAATGGTTCGAGTCCAAAGTGACCCGACGGTAACCGCGAGGACTTACCGCAGGTAACCTCTTGGTGAGTTACGTGAAAGTAACAATCATTGAAAGGTGCGGTGGTCTATGACGCCCGGTGCGAGGAGCGCGGTGGGGCGACCGCGGGGACCGGCGCCTGGGCCGCTCGCGTCACGTCGGCGACCAGCTCGACCACGTCCGGGCCGTAGGCCCCCGAGTTCACGACCTTCAGCAGCAGCACGAAGGTGTTGTCGCGGTACTTGCGCGTGAGTCTCTCGTGGTTGCGGGCGAGATAGCGGGTGGCCGCCTGGTTGGTGATCGCGGTCTGGCCACAGAAGAGGAAGACGGGGCGGGTGCCCGGCCCCTGGTTCACGGTCAGCCGCGCGAGGAGCACGTGCTCCTCCTTGCCCACGTCCACGCGGTACCGCTCGGAACCGATCTGGAAGGCCCCCCGGTCCGGGCCCGGCTCGGCGTCGACGTTCACCCGCACCCCGGGCAGCAGGGAGGCCAGGTGAGCCGTCATACGGCGGTTGGACGCCGGGCCGCCCACGCAGAACTCGGTGCGCTCGCCGAAGCCCTGGCGTGCCGTGTCGTGCGGGATGATCTGGGCGTAGGCGTTGCAGTCCTTGATCAGTGCCGCGAGTTCGAGGAGTGCGAAGACGTCGAAGCGCATCACCGACAGCTCGGGGCCGCCCGCACCGCGGTTCACCACCAGCAGCGACTCGGAGTTGTCGGGCAGACCGAAGAACGCCTGCTTGCGACGGAGCCGCCGCTTCCACAGATAGGTGCGGGCCAGCCAGCCGATCGCGGCGCTGAGGCCGGCCGCCATCACGCCCAGGACGATGTTGCGCACGTCGTCAGTCATGGGCGCGCATGGTAGCGGGCCCAGGGAAACCGTGTTCGAGTGGTGAGTGAGGGGTCCGCGTGCGCGTTCCTGACGCGAGCATGCCCATCGATTAGGCTGCGTAGACGGTCCTTGACTGGAGGTGCGGATGCGTCGCCCTGTCGTGCGGAAACTGACCGTTCTGGCGGTGTCGGCCGCGGTGGTGTCGGTGGGGGCCGCGGTGCCCGCAGCCTCCCGGACGGCCGCGGCGCCCCCCGCCCCCCGGACGGCGCCGGTGGAGAAGGCCCCCCTGGCCGTGGGGTACGGCGGCGCGGTGTCGAGTGTCGACGCCGACGCCTCCGCCGCCGGTGTCGAGGTGCTCAGGAAGGGCGGCAACGCCGTCGACGCGGCCGTGGCCACCGCGGCCGCGCTGGGCGTCACCGAGCCGTACTCCGCCGGGATAGGTGGCGGCGGCTACTTCGTCCTGTACGACGCCAAGTCCCGCACCGTGCAAACGATCGACGGCCGGGAGACGGCGCCGCTGAGCGCCGACGAGAACCTCTTCGTGGAGAACGGCAAGCCGGTCCCCTTCGCCGAGGCCGTCACCAGCGGGCTCGGCGTCGGCACCCCCGGCACCCCCGCCACCTGGCGGGCGGCGCTCGACGGCTGGGGCAGCAGATCCCTGCGCACACTCCTGGAACCCGCCGAGCGGCTGGCCCGCGAGGGCTTCACCGTCGACGCCACCTTCCGTGCGCAGACCGCGGCCAACGAGGCCCGCTTCCGCAACTTCCCGGACACCGCCAAGCTCTTCCTGCCCGGCGGCGAACTGCCCGTCGTGGGCTCCACCCTGACCAACGGCGATCTGGCCGCCACCTACGAGGAACTGGGCCGCGAGGGCGTCGACGCGCTGTACCGGGGCCGACTGGCGAGGGACATCGTCGACACGGTCAACGAGCTCCCGGTGGACGCCGACTCCGGCTACCGGGCCCGCGCCGGCGACCTGTCGCTGCGGGACCTGGCCGCCTACCGCACCAAGAAGCAGGCGCCCTCGCACACGTCGTACCGCGGCCTCGGGGTCTACTCCATGGCGCCCTCCTCCTCGGGCGGCACCACGGTCGGCGAGGCGCTGAACATCCTGGAGCGGAGCGACCTCTCGAAGAAGCGGACGAGCCAGGCGCGGTACCTGCACCGCCTCGTCGAGGCGAGCCGGATCGCGTTCGCCGACCGGGGCCGCTGGGTCGGTGACCCCGCCTTCGAGGACGTCCCGACCAAGGAACTGCTCTCGCAGCGGTACGCCGACTCGCGCGCCTGCCTGATCAAGGACGACGCGGTGCTGACCAGCCCGGTCGCACCCGGCGACCCGCGCGACCCGGCGCAGTGCGCCACGGGCACGACGGCCGCCCCGACGACGTACGAGGGCGAGAGCACCACCCACCTCACCACGGCCGACCGGTGGGGCAACGTCGTCTCCTACACGCTCACCATCGAGCAGACCGGCGGCAGCGGCATCACCGTCCCGGGCCGCGGCTTCCTCCTCAACAACGAGCTGACCGACTTCTCCTTCACCCCGGCGAACCCGGCCGTGCACGACCCGAACCTGCCGGGACCGGGCAAGCGCCCGCGCTCGTCGATGGCGCCGACGATCGTGCTGGACGAGCACCGCAGGCCGGTGGTGGCCCTGGGCTCGCCCGGCGGCGCCACCATCATCACCACCGTCCTGCAGACGCTGACCGGGTTCCTGGACCGGGGGCTGCCCCTGGTCGACGCGATCGCGGCGCCCCGGGCCAGTCAGCGCAACGCGGCGCAGACCGAGCTGGAACCCGGGCTGTACGACGACGGCGCGCTGCGCGGACGGCTGGAGGGCCTCGGCCACTCCTTCCGCGTCAACCCCGAGATCGGCGCGACCACCGCCGTGCAGCGGCTGCCCGACGGCAGGTGGCTGGCCGCAGCCGAGACGACCCGGCGCGGGGGCGGCTCCGCGATGGTCGTGCGGCCGGCGGCGCGCTGAGGGCGCCGCACCTCGGCGCCCTCAGACCCGGGCGCCCTCGGTGCGGAACGTCAGCCTGCCGTCCTCCTCCTCGACCCGTACGCGGTCGCCGTCCTTGACCCGGCCGTCGAGGAGGAGACGGGAGAGCTGGTTGTCGACCTCGCGCTGGATGGTGCGCCGCAGCGGGCGGGCGCCGTACTCCGGCTCGTAGCCCTGCCGGGACAGCAGGTCGACCGCCGGGCCGGAGAACTCGACCGAGACGCCCTGGGCGTGCATCAGGCGTCGGGTGCGCTCCAGCAGCAGGTCGGTGATGCGGTGCAACTGCTCGGGCGTGAGCTGGCGGAAGAAGACGATCTCGTCGATCCGGTTGAGGAACTCGGGCCGGAAGTGCTCGCGCAGCGGCCGCAGGATCTGCTCGCGGCGGGCCTCCTCGTCCGCCTCGGTGCCGCCGGCCCCGAAGCCGATGCCGGCGCCGCGCCGCGTGATCACCTCGGAACCGAGATTGCTGGTCATCACGATCACCGTGTTGGCGAAGTCGACCGTGCGGCCCTGCGAGTCGGTCAGGCGGCCGTCGTCGAGGACCTGGAGCAGGATGTTGAAGACGTCCGGGTGCGCCTTCTCCACCTCGTCCAGCAGCAGCAGCGAGTACGGGTGCCGGCGCACGACCTCGGTCAGCTGACCGGCCTCCTCGTGGCCGACGTATCCGGGCGGCGCGCCCACCAGCCTGCTGACGGTGTGCCGTTCCTGGTACTCGCTCATGTCGAGGCGGACCATCCGCTCCTCGCTGCCGAACAGCGCCTCGGCGAGGGCGCGGGCCAGCTCCGTCTTGCCGACGCCGGTCGGGCCGAGGAACAGGAAGCTGCCGATCGGCCGGTCGGGGCTGGCGAGCCCGGCGCGCGAGCGCATGACAGCCTCGGAGACGACCCGGACCGCCTCGTCCTGGCCGACGACCCGCTCGTGCAGGTGTTCCTCCAGACCGAGCAGCCGCTCCTTCTCCTCCTCGGTCAGCCTGCTCACCGGGATGCCGGTCTGCCGGGACACCACCTCGGCGACGCACTCGGTGGTGACTTCGAGGTGCTGCCCCTCGTCGGCCTGGTCGTCGCCGGAGGCCGCCGAGATCCGCTGCTTCAGCTCCGCGATCCGGTCCCGCAGCTGGGTGGCACGCTCGTACTGCTCGGCGGCGGCAGCGTCGTCCTTGTCCCTGGCCAGCTGTTCGGCCTCCCGCTCCATGGCCCGCACGTCCGTGCCCTTGGTACGGGCGCGCAGCCGCACCCGCGCGCCCGCCTGGTCGATCAGGTCGATGGCCTTGTCGGGCAGGCGCCGGTCGGTGAGATAGCGGTCGGACAGCTCGACGGCGGCCACCAGTGCCTCGTCCGTGTAGCGGACCTGGTGGTGGGCCTCGTAGCGGTCGCGCAGCCCGCGCAGGATCTCGATCGCGTCCGTCGGGGTCGGCTCGGGCACCAGGATCGGCTGGAAGCGGCGGGCCAGTGCCGCGTCCTTCTCGATCCGGCGGAACTCCTCCAGGGTCGTGGCGCCGACGACGTGCAGCTCGCCGCGGGCCAGGGCCGGCTTGAGGATGTTGCCGGCGTCCATGGAACCGCTCTCACCGCCCCCGCCCGCACCCACCACGGTGTGCAGTTCGTCGATGAAGATGATCAGCCGGTCCGAGTGGGCGCGGATCTCGCCGACGATGGTGTTGAGCCGCTCCTCGAAATCGCCCCGGTAGCGCGTCCCCGCCACCACCCCGGGCAGATCGAGGGCGACCACCCGCCGCCCGATCAGCACGTCGGGCACGTCGCCGTCGGTGATCCGCTGCGCCAGCCCCTCCACGATGGCCGTCTTGCCGACACCCGCGTCACCGATGAGGACGGGGTTGTTCTTGCCGCGCCGGGAGAGCACCTCGATCGTCTGCTCGATCTCCTCGTCCCGCCCGATCACCGGGTCGATCCGTCCCTGCCCGGCCAGCTCGGTGAGGTCGCGTCCGTACTTGTCGAGGGTCGGCGTGTTCGTGGGCCGGGCCTGCTCGGTGCGCGCCTGGGCTGCCTCGGGGGCCTCGGCAGGCATCCCTCCCGGCGTGAACCGGGCCGCGCCCAGGATGTGCCCGGCGGCGGAGTCGGGGTTGGCGGCGAGGGCGCTGAGCAGGTGCTCGGGGCTGATGTGGCCGGTGCCGCCGGCGCGGGCCAGGTCGTGCGCGTCCAGCAGGGCGCGCTTGACGGCCGGGGTGAGCGAGAGCGAGGTGGGCGGCGGTGCCTCGTTCTGCGGGTGCTTCACCGGGCCCGAACGCTCGTCGATCTCCGACGCCAGGCTGTCGGGGTCCGCGCCGGCCCGGCTGAGCAGGCCGCGGGTCGGCTCGCTGGACAGGGCGGCGCGCAGCAGGTGCTGGGTGTCGAGATCCCGGCTGCCGTGCTCGGCGGCGTACTGGGCGGCGCCGCGCACCATGTCCCGGGCCGGCTGACTGAGCAGCCGGCCGATGTCGATCTGGCGGGGACCCGGACGGGGTCCGCCGAAGAAGCGGGCCAGGAATTCGCTGAACGGGTCCGAGTTCATGCCCTCCGGGCCGGGGAAGCCGCTGGTCATCACAGTTCCGTTTCGCTGGTCGGCGTACCGGTCCGCACGAGTGCGCCTGCGCCGCGCGGCTGAACGAGGGGCACGCTCTTGGACACCTGTGCCTTTAACACCTTGGCACGATCGGGGGTGAGCGGCATGTGGGCGCCCGCGCGGTGCGGCCGGAGCAGAGGCGCCAGGAGAACGCCCGCGCCAAGGCATGTGGGCGCCCGCGCGGTGCGGCCCTAGGACGTCTGCCTGGCCGTGAGGACGCGTGGGCCGTCGTCGGTGAGGGCGACCGTGTGCTCGGCGTGCGCCGCCCGGGAGCCGTCGTCGGTGCGCAGGGTCCAGCCGTCGGGGGCCGCGTGGTAGTCGTCACCGCCGCCCGCGATGAGCATGGGCTCGATGGCGAGGACCATGCCCTTGCGCAGGGGAAGCCCCCGCCCCGGGCGGCCCTCGTTCGGTACCCCGGGGTCCTCGTGCATCCGGCGGCCGATGCCGTGGCCGCCGAAACCGTCCGGGATGCCGTAGCCGCCGGCGCGGCAGACCGTGCCGATGGCGTGGGCGATGTCGCCGATGCGGTTGCCCACGACGGCTGCCTCGATACCGGCCGCGAGGGCGCGCTCGGCGGTCTCGACCAGGCGCAGGTCGGCCGGGCGGGGGCGGCCGACGACGAAGCTCAGCGCCGAGTCGCCCACCCAGCCGCCCAGTTCCGCGCCGCAGTCGAGGGAGACCAGGTCGCCGTCGCGCAGCCGGTAGGTGGTCGGGACGCCGTGCACGATCGCCTCGTTGACCGAGGTGCACAGGACGGCCGGGAAGGGGGTGGGCGCGAACGACGGGCGGTACCCCAGGAAGGGCGACCTCGCGCCCGCCTCGCGCAGCACCCCGCGGGCCACCTCGTCCAGCTCCAGCAGGGAGACGCCCACGACGGCGGCCTCCCGCGCGGCCGTGAGGGCACGGGCGACGACCTGACCCGCCTCGTACATCGCGTCGATCGATGCGTCTGTCTTCAGCTCCACCATGCCAATTACTATACCGGTATTAGAATGGCGTCATGGTCCGTACCCCTCTCACCCCCGAAGAGCGCGAACGCGGCGAGCGGCTGGGTCGGCTGCTGCGCGAGGCGCGTGGTGGCCGCAGCATGGCCGAGGTCGCGGCCGACGCCGCCATCTCCGCGGAGACGCTCCGCAAGATCGAGACCGGCCGGGCCCCGACGCCCGCCTTCTTCACGGTGGCCGCGCTCGCCCGCGCGCTCGACCTGTCCATGGACGAACTGGCCGGAGCGTGCGCCCCCATGGCGGTCTGACGCCACCGGGGCGAACGGGTCGCCGGAGGTCTCCGCGTTCCGCCGGAAAACTCCCCGTAGTCGTCCCGTAACACGACTGGTGTTGTCTACGCTCCGGAAGGCTTCGCTCCTTACGGGGGTCGCGCGATGGCTGTGGGACAACTCCCGGTCCGGATGAGAGAGTTCGCGAACTATCTGACGAGCCTGCTGGCGGGCCTGGATCACGGCACCGGGTGGTGCGCCGTCTTCTGGGAGCGCGATCCGCAGGGCATGCGGGCCTGTCTCGACGGGCACGAGGTGCCGCCGTGGGACGTGGTCGAGGCGCTCTTCCAGGACCTCGCCGCGGAGTACGGCGCCGCCGCCGCCGCCGCCGAGCAGGAACGGGCCCGGCCGCTGCACGCCGCCGCGCTCCTCGCCTACGACACCCGGCCCGGCGGCCGGGACGCCCTCGGGGACCGGTTCGACGCCATGCTCCGCGAACAGCGCTACGCCACCGAACGGCTCGCCGAACTGGGGCGCTTACTGCCCACGGCCACGAGCCGGGAGGCCGTCGACGCCATCCACCTGGACCTGGCGTGGGCCCGCGACGACCACACCCGCGCCACCGCGCGCTGCGCGGAACTCCACCGTCGCATGGCGGAGTTGGACCGCCGGGCGGCGGGCGCGCGCACCCCCGGGCCGGGCACCGCCACCTCCGGCGGCCCTGCCACCGGCCCTGATGCCGTGGGTCCCGGTCCAGCTCCCGGGGGAGCGGCCGTCGGCCCAGGCGCCGGCCGGGCCGCCTTCGTCCCCGGCTCCGCCCCCGAGGGCCCGTTCGCCGGACGGGGCCCTGGTCCCGGCGCTCCCCAGGGTCCGTTCGCCGGCCTGGACCCCGTTTCCGGTTCTGCCCCCGGGCCCGGCACCGACCCGCCGGGGGCGGCGCCCCTGGCCGGTGCCGCCCACCCTTCCGCCCCCGGAGCGGCGACGCCCACCCCCGACCCCGCCCCCAGGCAACGCAAGCGGCGGCGAGGCGGTGCGCGCTTCGCCGGGGCGGAACAGGATGCGGCCGTTCCCGCCGTCGTGCCCCAGGGAGCCGTTCCCGCGCTGCCCGCACCGGCTCCGGCCGCCGGCCGCGGCCCGCGCGGGGCCCGTTTCGCGGGGGCGGCCCAGGAGCAGGCCGTGCCCGTGGAGCCGCGGCGCGCCGCGGAGGACGGGGCGGCCCGGCGGGAGGCGGCCGGCCTGGCCGAGACACTGCTGCGGCTGCGCGGCGAGGGGCGCACGGGAGAGGCGCACGTCCTGCTGGCGGACGCCGCGTACGGCCCCGCCGCCCACTTCCCGCTGCTCGCCGCCGAGATGGAGCGGGCCGGGCTCGGCGCCGACTGGGCGACGCTGCTGTGGGAGGCCGCCTCGCTGCCCGCCGGGCACCTGGTCGCCGCGGCGGACGCGCTGGCCGGGGCGGGCCGGGACACCGATGCCGAGCGCATCCTGCGGCAGGGCGTGGGGCGGCCCGCGTACGAGATCGGTCTCGCCGTGCTCGGACTGGGCCACGAGGGCCGCCACCGCGAGGTGCGCGCGCTGCTCGACGCCTACGTCCGCGTCCGCACCCCGGAGGAGGCCGCGCGCAGCGCCGGCCCCGACCCGGAGGCCCTCGTGCCGCTCCTGCTGGAGGCCGCGCGGGGCGTCTCCGCCGAGCGGCACCTGGACATGGTCCACGCCCTGCGGGTCGCCGGGCTCACCGCTTAGGCGCCTTCGTGCCGATCACCCACAGGAGTGCGAAACGGCGCCGGCTCCGCGGGTTGGCGACGATGGTCTTGGCAAGGCCTTCCCCTAGGCATACGTTCGTGCCTCTACGCCGTGCTCTACGGGCGTAGAGGCGCTGACGCCCGTCGAAGGAGCAGCTCATGGCGAACGTCGTCCGTGCCGCTCTGGTCCAGGCAACCTGGACCGGCGACACCGAGTCCATGGTGGCCAAACACGAGGAGCACGCCCGCGAGGCGGCCCGGCAGGGGGCCAAGGTCATCGGCTTCCAGGAGGTCTTCAACGCCCCCTACTTCTGCCAGGTGCAAGAAGCCGAGCACTACCGCTGGGCCGAGCCGGTGCCCGACGGGCCGACCGTGCGCCGGATGCGGGACCTGGCACGCGAGACCGGCATGGTGATCGTCGTCCCGGTGTTCGAGGTCGAGCAGTCCGGCTTCTACTACAACACCGCGGCCGTGATCGACGCCGACGGCTCCTACCTCGGCAAGTACCGCAAGCACCACATCCCGCAGGTGAAGGGCTTCTGGGAGAAGTACTACTTCAAGCCCGGCAACGTCGGCTGGCCCGTCTTCGAGACCGCCGTCGGGAAGGTCGGCGTCTACATCTGCTACGACCGTCACTTCCCGGAGGGCTGGCGCCAACTGGGCCTGAACGGCGCCCAGCTGGTCTACAACCCCTCCGCCACCCACCGCGGCCTGTCCTCCTACCTGTGGCGGCTGGAGCAGCCCGCCGCGGCCGTCGCCAACGAGTACTTCGTGGCCGCCATCAACCGCGTCGGCGTCGAGGAGTACGGCGACAACGACTTCTACGGAACGAGCTACTTCGTCGACCCGCGCGGGCAGTTCGTGGGCGAGGTCGCCGACGACAAGGCCGAGGAACTCCTCGTGCGCGACCTCGACTTCGACCTCATCGACGAGGTACGGCAGCAGTGGGCGTTCTACCGCGACCGCCGTCCCGACGCCTACGAAGGGCTGGTGCGACCGTGACCAAGGACCTGCTGGGACGCCACCGGGCCGTGCTCCCCGACTGGCTCGCGCTCTACTACGACGAGCCGCTCGAGATCACCCACGGCGAGGGCCGGCACGTCTGGGACGCCGCCGGCCGGCGGTACCTCGACTTCTTCGGCGGCATCCTGACCACCATGACCGCGCACGCCCTGCCCGAGGTGACCAAGGCGGTCAGCGAGCAGGCCGGGCGGATCATCCACTCCTCCACCCTGTACCTCAACCGGCCGATGGTCGAACTCGCCGAACGCATCGCCCAGTTGAGCGGCATCCCGGACGCGCGGGTCTTCTTCACCACCTCCGGCACCGAGGCCAACGACACCGCCCTGATGCTGGCCACGACCTACCGCCGCAGCAACACGATCCTCGCGATGCGCAACAGCTACCACGGCCGTTCCTTCAGCGCCGTCGGCATCACCGGCAACCGCGGCTGGTCCCCCACCTCGCTGTCGCCCCTGCAGACGCTGTACGTGCACGGCGGGGTCCGCACCCGCGGCCCGTACGCCGATCTGAGCGACGACGAGTTCATCGCGGCCTGCGTCGAGGACCTGACCGACCTGCTCGGCCACACGCGCACGCCCGCCGCCCTGATCGCCGAGCCCGTCCAGGGCGTCGGCGGCTTCACCGCCCCGCCGGACGGGCTGTACGCCGCCTTCCGCGAGGTGCTGCAGGAGCGCGGGATCCTGTGGATCTCCGACGAGGTGCAGACCGGCTGGGGCCGCACGGGCGAGCACTTCTGGGGCTGGCAGGCGCACGGCCGCAGCGGTCCGCCGGACATGCTCACCTTCGCCAAGGGCATCGGCAACGGCATGTCCATCGGCGGGGTCGTCGCCCGCGCCGAGATCATGAACTGCCTCGACGCCAACAGCATCTCCACCTTCGGCGGCACCCAGATCACCATGGCCGCCGGCCTGGCCAACCTCGCCTATCTGCTGGAACACGACCTCCAGGGCAACGCCCGGCGGGTCGGCGGGCTGCTGATCGAGCGGCTGCGGGCCGTCGCCGCGCAGGTGCCGGCCGTACGGGAGGTGCGCGGACGCGGGCTGATGATCGGCATCGAGGTGGCCCGGCCGGGCACCGACGAGGCCGACCCGCAGGCGGCGTCCGCCGTGCTGGAGGCGGCCCGCGAGGGCGGACTGCTCATCGGCAAGGGCGGCGGGCACAACACCAGCGCCCTGCGCGTCGCCCCTCCGCTGTCCCTGACCGTCGCGGAGGCCGAGGAGGGCGCCGCCGTCCTCGGACAGGCCCTGAGGAGCATCAGCTAGCACCGAGCCGACCAAGGGAACGCCGCCATGACCACCACCCCGGAGTCCTGGGAGCCCCTGCAGCCGGCCCTGTCGGTCCGGCAGATCCTCACGCTGGAACGGGTGCTCGCCGGAGAACCCGAAGTGGTGGCCGGCGCGGGCCGGCTGGACCGGCCGGTGCGCTGGGTGCACGTCGCCGAGGCCGCCGACGTCGGCGTGATGCTCAGCGGCGGCGAGATGGTCCTCACCACCGGCGTCCTGCTCGCAGGTGACGAGGACAAGCAGGCGGAGTACGTGCGTTCGCTGCACCGCGCGGAGGCGGCGGCCGTCGTGCTCGGCCTCGGCCGCGCCTTCCCCGCCGCGCCGGACGCGATGCGGCGGGTCGCCGAGCGGTGCGGGCTCCCGCTGGTCGTCCTGCACCGCCCCTTCCCCTTCGCCCAGCTCACGGAGGAGGTCCAGTCCCGGCTGGTGCGGCGGAAGTTCGCCGCGGTCAGCCTCTCCGAGACGGTACGCACCGAACTCACCGCCCTGATCACCTCCGGCGCCCCGCTGCAACGCCTGCTCGACGAGGTGGCCCGGCACGGCTCCTGCCCCGTCGTCCTGACCAACCTCGCCCACCGCGTGCTCGCCACGGCGGGAGAGCGGCCGGCCGTCGACGACGTGCTGCGCGACTGGGAGCGCATCGCCCGCCAGGCCGGCGGCACCGAGGGCGACGGCTGGATCCGCGCCGAGCTGGACGGACGCGGAGAGCGGTGGGGACGCATCGTGCTGTGCGGCTACCGGGGTGACAAGGCCACCGGGCGGCTGCTCGCCGACCGGGCCGCCGAGGCCATCGTGCTGCACCGCCTGCTCGGCGGCTCCTCGGGCAGCTGGGAGGAGCAGTCGGCGCGGAGCCTGCTGACGGACCTGGTCGGTGGCGTCGTACCGGCGCGCCGACTGCTGGCCCGAGCAAGGGCGGCCGGACTCCCGGTCAACCGCCGCACCTTCGTCCCCCTCGTCGTGCGCGACGCGGGACCCGACCGCCTCGACCGGGTGATGCGCCTGCTGGGACTGCCCGGGATCGCCGCCGGACTCGCCGACGGGGCCACCGCCGTACTGCTCAGCCTCGCCCGCGACCAGGACGCCGAAGCACTCACCGCCCACTTCGCGGCCCGCCTGCGCGCCACCTCCCGGGCCGTCGTCGCCGCCGCGGAACCGCGCGCCGTCTGGGACGACGTCCCCGCGGGCCTGCGCGAGGCACAGCACGTGGCCGACGCCGTCGCCGACTCCTCGGGCGTCCTCGACCTCCCGGACGTCGTCCGCCTGAAGGACGTCCATCTGCGGGGCCTGATCCGGCTGCTGCGCGACGACCCGCAGGTGCAGTCCTTCGCCGAGCGGGAGCTGGACGGGCTGCTGAGCGGCCGGGACGGGGAGTCGGGGGCGCTGCTCGCCGTGCTGCGCACATATCTCGCCACCGGCCGCAACAAGTCCCGCACCGCCCAGCTCCACCATGTCTCCCGGCCCGCGCTCTACCGCCGCCTGGAGGCGATACAGGTCCGACTGGGCGTCGACCTGGACGACTTCGAGCAGGCCGCGTCGGTGCACATCGCGCTCCTCGCACACGACGCGCAACAGGGGTGAAACATGCGACGACCTGCGAACACGGCGGTGGAACATGGGCCTGCGCAGAGGTGACACGGTGGCACGCCGCGCCCTCGCAGACGTGACACGGTGCAACTCAACGGCGACATCCGGACTTCCTAGGCTCACCGCACACCGAGCTACCGGAGCGACCGGAGGTCCCGATGAGCCGAGTGATCCGCGCCGCCGTCTTCCAGACGTCATGGACCGGCGACAAGGAGTCGATGATCCAGGTGCACGAGCAGGCGGTGCGCGACGCCGCCGCGCAGGGCGCCCAAGTCCTCTGCTTCCAGGAGCTGTTCTACGGCCCGTACTTCTGCCAGGTGCAGGACCCGGCCTTCTACGAGTACGCCGAGCGCGTCCCGGAGGGACCGATCGTCCAGCGGTTCCAGGCGCTCGCCCGGGAGCTGGGCATCGTCCTCGTGCTGCCGATGTACGAGGAGGAGCAGCCCGGCGTCCTCTACAACACCGCCGCGGTGATCGACGCCGACGGCTCCTACCTCGGCAAGTACCGCAAGACGCACATCCCGCAGGTGCGGGGCTTCTGGGAGAAGTTCTACTTCCGGCCCGGCAACAGCGGCTGGCCCGTCTTCGACACCGCGGTCGGCAAGGTCGGCGTCTACATCTGCTACGACCGGCACTTCCCCGAGGGCTGGCGGGCGCTCGGCCTCGCGGGCGCCGAGATCGTCTTCAACCCGTCGGCGACCTCGCGCGGACTCTCGAGCTATCTGTGGCAGTTGGAGCAGCCGGCGGCGGCCGTCGCCAACGAGTACTTCGTCGGCGCCATCAACCGGGTCGGTGTCGAGGAGTACGGCGACAACGACTTCTACGGCACCTCGTACTTCGTGGACCCCGAGGCCCAGTTCGTGGGCGAGGTGGCGAGCGACAAGGAGAGCGAACTCGTCGTCCGGGACCTGGACATGGCGAAGCTTCGCGAGGTACGGGACCGCTGGCAGTTCTACCGGGACCGGGCGCCGGGGGCCTACACGCCGCTGACGGCGCCCTGACAGCACTCACCACGGCAGGAGAGGGAGCATGAGCCGTACCGTGATCCGCGGTGGCCTCGTCATCACCGCGTCCGACGAGATGCACGCCGACGTCCTGATCGAGGACGGCCGAATCGCCGCCCTCGCCGCCTCCGGCACCCCGGCCGCCGAGGCCTGGACGGCCGAGAGGGTGATCGACGCCTCCGGCAAGTACGTCATCCCGGGCGGCGTCGACGCCCACACCCACATGGAGCTGCCGTTCGGCGGCACCTTCGCCTCCGACACCTTCGAGACCGGCACCCGGGCCGCCGCCTGGGGCGGCACCACGACGATCGTGGACTTCGCGGTGCAGAGCGTCGGCCACAGCCTGCGCGAGGGCCTGGACGCCTGGCACGCCAAGGCCGAGGGCAACTGCGCGATCGACTACGGCTTCCACATGATCGTCTCCGATGTGCACGCCGAGACGCTCAAGGAGATGGACCTGCTGGTGGAGGAGGGGGTGACCTCCTTCAAGCAGTTCATGGCGTACCCGGGCGTCTTCTACTCCGACGACGGCCAGATCCTGCGCGCCATGCAGCGCTCCGCCGACAACGGCGGGCTGATCATGATGCACGCGGAGAACGGCATCGCCATCGACGTGCTGGTCGAACAGGCGCTGGCCCGCGGGGAGACGGACCCGCGCTACCACGGCGAGGTGCGCAAGGCGCTGCTGGAGGCCGAGGCGACCCACCGCGCCATCCGGCTCGCCCAGGTCGCCGGAGCGCCCCTGTACGTCGTGCACGTCTCGGCGACGGAGGCGGTCGCCGAGCTGGCGAAGGCGCGCGACGAGGGCCTGCCCGTGTTCGGCGAGACGTGCCCGCAGTATCTGTTCCTGTCGACCGACAACCTCGCCGAGCCCGACTTCGAGGGCGCGAAGTACGTCTGCTCGACGCCCCTGCGGCCCCGCGAGCACCAGGCGGCGCTGTGGAGGGGGCTGCGCACGAACGACCTCCAGGTCGTCTCCACCGACCACTGCCCGTTCTGCTTCGTCGGGCAGAAGGAGCTCGGCCGCGGCGACTTCTCCAAGATCCCCAACGGCCTGCCGGGCGTGGAGAACCGGATGGACCTGCTCCACCAGGCCGTCCTCGACGGGCACATCTCGCGTCGCCGCTGGATCGAGATCGCCTGCGCGAGTCCGGCCCGGATGTTCGGCATGTACCCGAAGAAGGGCACCATCGCGCCGGGCGCCGACGCCGACGTCGTCATCTACGACCCGCACGCCGAGCAGGTGATGTCCGCCGAGACGCACCACATGAACGTCGACTACTCGGCGTACGAGGGCAAGCGGGTCACCGGCCGTGTCGAGACCGTGCTCTCCCGCGGCGTCCCCGTCATCACCGAGCGGGAGTACACCGGGCACGCCGGGCACGGCGTCTTCACCCCCCGCTCCACCTGCCAGTACCTCGACTAGGAGCGGAGCCCATGGAATTCGGACTCGTCCTGCAGACCGACCCGCCGGCCTCGCGGGTGGTCTCCCTCATGAAGCGCGCCGAGCGCAACGGGTTCACCCACGGCTGGACCTTCGACTCGGCAGTGCTCTGGCAGGAACCGTTCGTGATCTACAGCCAGATCCTGGCCAACACCACGAGACTGACGGTCGGCCCTATGGTCACCAACCCGGGCACCCGCACCTGGGAGGTCACCGCCTCCACCTTCGCCACCCTCAACGACATGTTCGGCAACCGCACGGTGTGCGGCATCGGGCGGGGCGACTCGGCGATGCGGGTCGCGGGCCGCAAGCCCAACACGCTCGCCCGGATCAGCGAGGCGATGAAGGTCATCCGGGAGCTGGGAAGCGGCCGCGAGGCCGACCTGGGCGGCACGGTGATCCGCTTCCCGTGGATCAAGCCGGACGCCCGGCTCCCCGTCTGGATGGCCGCGTACGGGCCCAAGGCGCTGAAGATGACCGGCGAGGAGGCCGACGGGTTCATCCTGCAACTCGCCGACCTGTATCTCACCGAGTACATGGTCAAGGCGGTCAAGGACGCGGCGGTCGCCGCCGGACGCGACCCCGACGAGGTGACCATCTGCGTGGCCGCCCCGGCCTACGTCACCGAGGACGACTCGCCCGAGGCGCTCGCGCACGCGCGCGACCAGTGCCGCTGGTTCGGCGGGATGGTCGGCAACCACGTCGCCGACCTGGTCGCCAAGTACGGCGAGCACTCCGCCGCCGTACCCGACGAACTCACCGAGTACATCAAGGCACGCGAGGGCTACGACTACTCCCACCACGGGCGCAGCGGGAACCCCGACACGCAGTTCGTGCCCGACGAGATCGTCGACCGGTTCTGCCTCGTCGGACCGGTCGAGCGGCATATCGAGAAACTCACCGCGCTCCGTGCGCTGGGCGTCGACCAGTTCGCGGTGTACGACATGCACGACGCACAGGAAGCGGTGATCGACGCGTACGGCGCGCAGGTCATCCCCGCGGTCCGCTCCTGACCGCACCGTCCCGTCCGACCTCCCCGACCCCCCACACCTTGGCCTCCCTCCCCGCCGTTGCGGGGAGGGCGCCCAAGGCCCCCGCACGGCCTCTCCCGTCCCACCTTTGTCGATTGGCCTGCCATGACAGATACAGTCCCCACGGGGTCGCCCACCGCCCAGCGCGCCGACGCCGACGGCCGGATAGAACTGGCCCCCGAGGCCTTCCCCACCGACAGCCCCTTCGCCAACGAGGATCTGCGTCCCGTCCCGGTCGCCGAGCGCAAGTGGACGACGTACAACTTCGCGGCGCTGTGGATCTCCATGGCGCACTGCATCCCCAGCTGGACCCTGGCCTCCGGCCTGGTCGCGATCGGCATGGACTGGAAACAGGCGGTCTTCACGATCGCCCTGGCCAACGTCATCGTGCTGCTGCCGATGCTGGCCACCGGCCACGCCGGACCCAAGTACGGCATCCCCTTCCCGGTGCTCGCCCGCGCCTCGTTCGGGCTGCGCGGCGCCAACGTCCCGGCGCTGATCCGGGCGGCGGTGGCCTGCGGCTGGTTCGGCATCCAGACCTGGATCGGCGGCAGCGGCATCTTCGCCCTCGGGTCCAAGCTCACCGGCGGTGAATGGGAGAAGGCCGGGCAGATCGCCGGCAACCCCTGGCCGCTCTGGCTGTGCTTCCTGCTGTTCTGGGCCGTGCAGATCGCCATCATCTACCGCGGTATGGACTTCCTGCGGCACTTCGAGAACTGGGCCGCGCCCTTCGTGATCGTCGGCGCCCTGGTGCTGCTGATCTGGATCGCGGTGAAGGCGGACGGCTTCGGCGAGTTGCTGTCCCAGCCCTCGACGCTCGGCTGGGGCGCGGACTTCTGGCCGGTCTTCTTCCCGGCCCTGATGGGCATGATCGGCTTCTGGGCGACGCTGTCGCTGAACATCCCCGACTTCACCCGCTTCGGTGCCAGCCAGCGCGCCCAGACCTGGGGCCAGTCACTGGGGCTGCCCACCACGATGACGCTCTTCGCGATCCTCGCCGTGCTGGTCACCTCCGGCTCCCAGGCGGTCTACGGCGAGGCGATCTGGGACCCGGTCGCCCTCGCGGCGAAGGCCGACAGCGTCTTCGGCCTGCTCTTCGCACTGATCACCGTGCTGGTCGCCACCATCTCCGTGAACATCGCGGCGAACGTGGTCTCCCCGGCCTACGACCTGGCCAACCTGGCGCCGAAGCTCATCAACTTCCGTACCGGCGCGCTGATCACGGGCGTCGTCGGCATCCTGATCTTCCCCTGGAAGCTGATCTCCACCCCCGAGTTCTACATCTTCACCTGGCTCGGTGTGGTCGGCGGTCTCCTCGGCACCGTCGCGGGCATCCTGATCGCCGACTACTGGATCGTCCGGCGTACGGTCCTGCACCTGGCGGACCTCTACACACCGGGCGGACGGTACTGGTACACCGCCGGCTGGAACTGGCGGGCCCTGGTGGCGTTCGGGGTCGGCGGCCTGCTGGCCGTCGGCGGCTCGTACTCCACGGTGAACGCGGACGGGGTGACGTCGGGACCCTTCCCGGCCGACGGGCTGATCCCGTTCCTGAAGCCGCTCGCGGACTACGGCTGGGCCGTGGGCCTCGCGTCCTCGCTGCTGCTGTACGTGGCGCTGATGCTGCCGAGGGAGCGGGCGCGCGCGGCGGGGTGAGGTGCGGCGGGGCGACCGGAGGGCGGCCGGTACTACCGGCCGCCCTCCAGCGCCGCCACCGCTTCCTTGGCGGCCTTGATCGCGCCCTTGTTCATCTCGTCGGAGCTGGGCGCCTCCTTCGACTCGAAGTCCGAGCCGTTGTAGGTGACGACCACCAGCGCGTTGGACGCGCGCACGATCACCATGGCCTCACGTGTCTTCTGGTCGTCCTCGGTGGTGAGGTTGACGACCGAGTAGCCCGCGTCGCCCGTGCCGGGGACCTCACCGCCGCCGCTCTTCTCCTCCACACGCGACTCGTACTGCTTCTGCGCCTTGTCGTCCGACTCGCTGATCTCGAAGGAGACGTCGAGCCAGCGGTAGTCGAAGCCCTTGAGGGCGTTCCAGGAGCAGGTGCGGCGCACCGACTTGTCCGTCGAGGAGATCTCCTTGCCGGCCGTCTTGGCGCCGGGAACGAGGGAGGTGATCGTCTTCTTGCCCAGGGCGGTGCACGGCGCCGGGGCGGCGGCGTACGTCTTCGGGGCGGTCGTTTCGGACGGCGCCGAGGCGGACTGCGTCCCGGGACGATCCGTGTCCTTGCCCTGGGCGACGGGCGCGTCGGGCTCCGGGCCGGAGCTGAGCGCCCAGCCCGCGAGGGCGAGCACGACGACCGGCGTGAGACGCGCGGTGAGAGCGAGCGGCAGAGGAAGAGAACGCACGGCGCACTTCTCGTGGGGGACGGTGCGGAGGGGGTCCGCACAGCGGACGGGACGCCAGTGTCACACGACTCACTGTGGGGCGGAAGTGCCAACTCGCTCCGTGCCCGCGCGGTAACTCAGCCTGACTGTCGACGCGTTGTGTGTCCCGTTATGTCCACGTGACGCGGAACGAGGAGGGGACGGGCCGGGGCGCGCGCTCATGTTCCGACGGCACGCGGTCACCCCGCACTGGTGCCTCGTGAGATGGACGCCCCCTTCCCACCGGAGGCGGGGGAGGAGGCGCGCGACGCGGTCGATAGCCTGCGGGGAGTGCGCCGTCGCACCTGGACCAGCAAGGCGAAAGGCGACATGTTCACCACACGCCCCACCCTCCAGGGCACCTTCGGCATGGTGTCGTCCACCCACTGGCTCGCCTCACAGTGCGCGATGGCCGTACTGGAGGACGGCGGCAACGCCTATGACGCGGCCGTCGCCGGGGCGTTCGTGCTGCACGTCGTCGAGCCGCATCTCAACGGGCCCGCCGGCGAGGTGCCCATCCTGCTGGCACCCGCGGGCGGGGAGGTGCGGGTGCTGTGCGGGCAGGGCGTGGCGCCCTCCGCGGCGAGCGTCGCCCACTACCGGGGGCTCGGCCTCGACCTCGTTCCCGGCACCGGGCCCCTGGCCGCCGCCGTCCCGGGCGCCTTCGACGCCTGGATGCTGCTGCTGCGCGACCACGGCACGAAGCCCCTCGCCGACGTGCTGAAGTACGCCGTCGGGTACGCGGAGCACGGGCACGCTCCCGTGGAGCGCGTCGGTGAGACCGTCGAGACCGTGCGGGAGCTGTTCGAGACGGAGTGGACCTCGTCGGCGGAGGTGTACCTGCCGGGCGGCAGGGCCCCGCGCCCCGGCGAGCTGCTGCGCAACCCCGCGCTCGCCGCCACCTGGAAGCGCCTGCTCGCCGAGGTCGCCGGTGCCGGCGACCGGGAGGCCCAGATCGAGGCGGCCCGGGAGGTGTGGCGCACCGGATTCGTCGCCGAGGCGCTGGTACGGCAGGCCGGGCGCCCCACGCTGGACACCAGCGGCGAGCGGCACACCGGCACCCTCACGGCGGCCGACCTGGCCGGCTGGTCCGCGACCTACGAGGAGCCGGCGACCTACGACTGGAACGGCTGGACGCTGTGCAAGGCCGGCCCCTGGAGCCAGGGCCCGGTGCTGCTCCAGCAGCTCGCGCTGCTGCCGCCCGCGCTGCCCGCCCACGGCTCCGCGGACTACGTCCATCTGCTGATCGAGGGCTCCAAGCTCGCCATGGCCGACCGTGAGGCCTGGTACGGCGACGCGCGCGCTGTGCCGCTCGACGACCTGCTGTCGGCCCCGTACAACGCGCTGCGGCGCGGCCTCGTCGGCGACCGGGCCTCGTACGACCTGCGGCCCGGGAGTCCGGGCGGCCGGGCGCCCCGGCTCTGCGCGCAGGCGGGCGCGGTGGCCGCCGACCGGCGCGGGCTCAGCGCGATGGGGGTGGGGGAGCCCACCGTCGCCAAGGGCGAGGCTGCCGCGGTGCCCGGCGAGCCCGACGTCTCCGCCGACGGCGCCACCAGGGGCGACACCTGCCACCTGGACGTCGTCGACCGGTGGGGCAACATGGTCGCCGCCACCCCCAGCGGGGGCTGGCTCCAGTCCAACCCCGTCGTGCCCGAGCTGGGCTTCCCGCTGGGCACCCGTCTGCAGATGACCTGGCTGGAGGAGGGCCTGCCGAACTCGCTCACGCCGGGGCGCCGTCCGCGGACCACGCTCACCCCGTCGATCGCGCTGCGTGCGGGGGTCCCGGTGATGGCGTTCGGTACGCCCGGCGGGGACCAGCAGGACCAGTGGCAGCTGCACTTCTTCCTGGCGGTCGCCCTGCGCGCCCCGGTCCGGGGCGGGCTCGACCTCCAGGGTGCCATCGACGCGCCCAACTGGCATCACGACAGCTTCCCCGGCTCGTTCTACCCGCGCGGGATGCGCCCGGGGAGCGTGACGGTCGAGGGGCGGACGGCCCCGGAGGTGATCGAGGGGCTGCGGCGGCGCGGCCACGACGTCACGGTGGGTGAGGACTGGTCGGAGGGGCGGCTGTGCGCGGTGGCGCGGGACCCGGAGACGGGCGTGCTGTCGGCGGCGGCCAACCCGCGCGGGATGCAGGGGTACGCGGTCGGGCGCTGACCCGCTGACCCGCTGACCCGCTGCCCTGCCGACCTGGTGACTCGCTGACCCGGTGACCCGCTGTCCCGACTGTCCTGCCGACCCGGAGGGTGACTGTCCGGAATTCATCCCGATTCCACCCGGAGTGCACCGGCGAAGGGAGGATTGTCAGTGCCGCGTGCTCTCATGGAGGCATGTTCGAAGACATGGAAACCATCGACGAGTTTCTCGCACGTCACGCGGCCGACGTCGAGGAGGCGGTGCGCAAGGCCGCGGCCGCGGAGATCATGCCGCGCTTCCGGCAGCTGGCCGCGCACGAGATCGACCAGAAGAGCGGCCCGCACGACCTGGTGACGGACGCCGACCGGCTGGCCGAGCGCTATCTCACCGGCGCGCTCGGTGAGTTGCTGCCCGGCTCCGTGGTGGTCGGCGAGGAGGCGGTGCACGCCAACCCCGCGTCGTACGACGCGGTACGAGGTGAGGCCCCGGTCTGGATCATCGACCCCGTGGACGGCACCCGGCAGTTCGTCCACGGCCACGACGGCTTCTGCACGCTGGTCGCGCTCGCACATCACGGCGTCGTGCTGGCCTCGTGGACGTACGCGGCCGCCCGTGACCAGCTGGCCACCGCCGTGCGCGGTCAGGGTGCCTTCCTCGACGGCGAGCGGCTGTTCGCGGGCCCGCCCACACCGGGCCGTGACCTGCGGATCGCCACGTCCCACCCGGACTACACGAGCGACGAGGAGAAGCGCGCGCTGCTCGGCCTGTGGACGGACGGCGTCGCTCCGCGCGAGTGCGGCTCGGCCGGCCTGGAGTATCTCGCCGTCGCCCGGGGCGAGTCGGACGCGACCGCGTTCTCGTGGGAGGCCGCGTGGGACCACGCCGCGGGCCTGCTGCTGGTCGAGGAGGCCGGCGGCGCCCACCTGACGCGTACGGGAGAGCCGTTCCGCATCACCGGCGGCAACACCCTGCCCTTCACGGCGGCCCGCGACGCGGCCACGGCCCGCCGGGTCGTGGGGCTGCTGGCTTCGGGGGTCTGAGCGCCGTCACCCCTCCACGGGGCGTGTGGCCGGGCGCGCGGCGCCGCGGCCGGTCCCGTGCCCGGTGGCCGGTCCCGCCCCGTGCCCGGCGGCACCGTCCCCCGCCTGGCGGCACTGTCCCCCTGCCTGGGCGGGCGGACCGATCTCTGTCTGGCGGCCTGACCGCCCCCTACCCGGGGGCGTCGCCGCCTTCTGCCTGGCGGCTTGACCGCCCCGTGCGCGGCGGCACCGGCGTCTGCCTAGCGGCCTGACCGTCGCGTGCCCGGCTGCGGCACCGTCCCGTGCCGGACGTCCTCGCCGTCCAGGGCCGGCTGCGGCACAGTCCCGTTCTGGACGCCCTCACCGTCCAGAGCCAGGCGGCGGCCCCGTCACGGGCCCCGCGGAACCCCTTGTCCCAGGGCGGATGGCCCCCGTCGCGGTGGAGTGTCAGTCTCCCGGCATATCCTGATCCTGAGTGGCCATCGGCTGACGAAGGAGTCCGAAGGTGCCGTCGATGCTCGATGCGGTCGTGGTGGGTGCGGGGCCGAACGGACTGACGGCCGCCGTGGAGCTGGCCCGCCGCGGCTTCTCCGTGGCGGTTTTCGAGGCGCGCGAGACGATCGGCGGAGGTGCCCGCACCGAGGAGCTCACCCTCCCCGGCTTTCGTCACGATCCGTGCTCGGCGGCCCATCCGCTCGGAATCAACTCCCCGGCGTTCCGCGCGCTTCCCCTGGACCGCTACGGCCTGGAGTGGCTGCACGCCGAGCTGCCCATGGCGCATCCGTTTCCCGACGGCACCGCGGCGGTCCTGTCCCGCTCGGTCGGTGAGACGGCCGCCTCCCTCGGCCCGCGTGACGCCGGGGCGTACCGCAGGCTGGTGGAGCCCTTCCTGCCCCACTGGGACACGCTGGCCCGCGACTTCATGTCCCTGCCGCTGACCGCCCTGCCCCGTGACCCGGTGACCCTCGCGCGGTTCGGACTGGTCGGTCTGCCCCCGTCCACCTGGCTGACCCGCCGCTTCCGCGACGAACCCGCCAAGACCCTCTTCGCCGGGCTCGTCGCCCATGTGATGGCCCCGCTCAGCGGCCTCGCCACCGGCGCGGTCGGCCTGGTCTTCGCCCTCGCCGCGCACGCCCGGGGCTGGCCCGTGGCCCGCGGCGGCTCCCAGTCCCTCTCGGACGCGCTGGCCGCGTACCTGAAGGACCTCGGCGGCATGATCCACACCGACTACGAGGTCAAGCGGCTGGACGACCTGCCGCCCGCGCGCGCGTACGTCTTCGACACCTCACCCACGGCCCTGGCACGCATCGCGGGTTTCGGCCGCTACTACGAGGGGTACCGGTACGGCCCCGGCGTCTTCAAGATCGACTACGCGCTGGACGGCCCGGTGCCGTGGACCGCCGAGGAACCGCGCGTGGCCGGCACCGTGCAGATCGGCGGAAGCAGCGCCGAGATCGGTACCGCGCTGCGCGAGGCGTCGCGGCAGGGCCGGGCGCCCGAGCGGCCGTTCCTCATCACCGTGCAGCCCGGCGTCGCCGACCCCACCCGGGCTCCCGAGGGCAAGCAGGTCTTCTGGGCGTACGGCCATGTCCCCAGCGGCTGGACCGGAGACCTCACCGACGCCGTCGAGCGCCAACTGGAGCGCTTCGCACCCGGGTTCCGCGACCTCGTGCTCGCCCGCGCCACCGCCGGACCGCCCGAACTCGCCGCCCGCAACGCCAACTACGTCGGCGGCGACATCGCCTCGGGCGCGGTCAGCGGACTGCAGGCCGTGCTGCGGCCCAGACTCTCCCTGTTCCCGTACAGCACCCCGCACCCCGCCGTGTACCTCTGCTCCTCGGCGACCCCGCCGGGACCGGGTGTGCACGGCATGTCGGGGCACAACGCGGCGAAGGCCGTGTGGAGGAGGCTGAGACAGACATGACCCCCCACATCACTCTCGTCCAGGGCGACATCACCGAGCAGAGCGCCGACGCCATCGTCAACGCCGCCAACTCCTCACTGCTGGGCGGCGGCGGTGTGGACGGCGCGATCCACCGCCGCGGCGGCCCCGCGATCCTGGAGGACTGCCGCAGACTGCGGGCCTCCGCCTACGGGAAGGGCCTGGCGACCGGCCAGGCGGTGGCCACCACGGCCGGTGAGCTGGACGCCCGGTGGGTGATCCACACGGTGGGTCCGGTCCACTCCGCGCAGGATGACCGCTCGGCGCTGCTGGCCTCCTGCTACCGCGAATCCCTGCGGGTCGCCGACGAGTTGGGCGCGCGCACCGTCGCGTTCCCGGCCGTCTCCGCCGGCGTCTTCGGCTGGCCGATGGACGACGCCGCACGGATCGCGGTCGAGACCGTGCTGGCCGCGAGCACGGCGGTCGAGGAGGTCAGGTTCGTGCTCTTCGACGAAGGGGCGTACGAGTCGTTCGTGGGGCAGGTGGGCTGAGACGGGGCCGTCGTGCCGGTTCCTCTCGGTATCGAACACGGTCCGACGGGGCGACTGCCCGGTCGTACGCGCAGTCATGGACTGAGCCCTGAGCCACTGTCGGAGTCCTGGGTGGGCCAAGCCCGGCGATCGGAGTCGGGGCAGTGCCCGGTGGTCGGTGTCCCGGGTGAGCCGTGCCCGGTGGTCGGTGTTCCGGGTCGGCCGTGTCCGGCGTTCCGCACCGTCCCCGGGGGCCGCGCCCCACCACGACGGCAACGACTGCCACGTCACCGCGAGGTGACCCGCCCAGAGTTCGCGCAGCGCACTGTCCCTCCCGAGGAAGGACACGGTCATGCCGCACCCGTACCCCTCTCCCCTCGGTCGGCCCGTCGTCAGCCGCCGCAGGCTTCTGGAGTCCGGCGCCGCCCTGTTCGGCGCGCTCGCCCTGTCCCCGGCGCCCAGGGCCGCGTACGGCGCCCCGCGTCCTGAGCCGGAGGACGGCACGCCCGAGTGGAACGGCGCCATCGGCCTGTTCCAGCTGGGCACCGAGCCCCCGCACACCACGCTCATGCCGTACGCGGACGTACGGCAGGCCCTCGCCGCCGACCGCACGGACTCGCCGTACTGGCTGAGCCTCGACGGCACCTGGAAGTTCGCCCACGCCGACCGCCCCGACGACCGGGACCCCGACTTCCACCGCACCGACGTCGACGACTCCGCCTGGCAGACCATCCCGGTCCCCTCCTGCTGGCAGATGCACGGCCACGACGCCCCGCTCTACGTCAACTTCACCTACCCCTGGTGGGGCCCCAACGGCCGGGGCGAGGACGCACAGCCCCCGGCCGCCCCCACCCTCCACAACCCCGTGGGCCAGTACCGGCGTACCTTCACCGTGCCCCGCGAATGGTCGGGGCGGCGGACCTTCCTGCACTTCGAGGGCGTCAAGTCGGCCCACTACGTGTGGATCAACGGCGAGATGGTCGGCTACCACGAGGACTCCTACACGCCCGCCGAGTACGACATCACCGAGCGCCTGAGGCCGGGCACCAACCGGATCGCGGTGGAGGTCTACCGCTACTCCGACGGCGACTGGCTGGAGGACCAGGACATGGTCCGGCTGAGCGGCATCTTCCGCTCGGTCCACCTGTACTCCACCCCTGCCGTGCACCTGCGCGACTTCCGTCTCGACACCCCGCTCGGCGACGACTTCACCACCGCCGGACTGGCGGTCACCGCCCACGTGCGCGACCACGGCGGCGACGGCGGGCGCCACACCGTGGAGACGCAGCTGTACGACGCGAACGGGCACGCGGTCTGGCGCCGGCCGCTGCGGCAGGAGGCCGACGTACCGGCCGGCGAGGAGACGACCGTACGCGCCGCGCGGGCCGTCCCCGCGCCGCGTCTGTGGTCGGCCGAGCAGCCGTACCTCTACACCGCCGTCCTGCAACTGCGGGACCCGTCCGGCAGGATCACCGAGACGCTCTCGCACCGGGTGGGCCTGCGCGAGTTCGCGATCGAGGACGGCCTGATGCGCGTCAACGGCAAGCCCGTGTCCCTGCGCGGCACCAACCGGCACGAGATGCATCCCGACCGCGGTATGGCCCTGACCCGCGCCGACCTCGTCGAGGACATCAAGATCGTCAAGCGGCTGAACATCAACACGGTGCGCACCTCGCACTACCCCAACAACCCGCTGTGGCTGGAGCTCGCCGACGAGTACGGCCTGTACCTGGTGGACGAGACCAACCTGGAGACGCACGGCATACGCGACGAGTATCCGGGCGACCACCCCGAATGGACCGAGGCGTGTCTGGCCCGCGCGCGGAACATGGTCCACCGGGACAAGAACCACGCCTGCGTGGTCATCTGGTCGCTGGGCAACGAGGCGGGCCGCGGCAGCACCTTCACCGCCCTGCACGACTGGATACGCTCCTACGACCCCACCCGCGTCATCCAGTACGAGGGCGACGACCGCCCCGGGACCAGCGACATCCGCTCCAGGATGTACGAGAGCCCCCGGCGCGTCGAGGCCCGTGCCAGGGACGCCTCCGACACCCGGCCGTACGTGATGATCGAGTACTCGCACGGGATGGGGAACTCCAACGGCAACTTCAAGGACTACTGGGACGTCGTCCGCCGTCATGACGTGCTCCAGGGCGGCTGGATCTGGGACTTCGCCGACCAGGCGCTGACCTGGCCCACCCCGGACCGCACCCTGTTCACCGAGTCGGGACCCGCCGCTCTGCGCGGCGAACTCCTCGCCGCCGCCGGCACCTTCCGCCGCGACAGGGGCCTCACCGGAGCCACCGTCTTCGCCCGCGACGACCGCCTCGACCTCACCGGGTCGCTGACGCTGGAGGCATGGGTCACCCCGGGGGTGACGGGTGGTCACCAGCCCATCCTCGCCAAGGGCGACACCCAGTACGCCCTGAAACAGACCGACCGGAGGCTGGAGTTCTTCATCCACTCCGAAGGACGGTGGATCACCGCGAGCTGGCCCCTGCCGGACGACTGGACGGGCCGCGAGCACCACATCGCCGGAGTCTTCGACGCGGACGCGGGCGCCCTCGCCCTCCACGTCGACGGCGCGGTGCGGGCCGGCCGGACCACCGACCGGCGCCCCGGCAGCACTACCGCCCCCGTCGCGCTCGCGACCGACGCCGACAACCCGACCCGCGAGTTCAGCGGCACCGTCCGCCGCGCCCGCGTCCACGCCCGCGCCCTGAGCGCCGCCGAGCTGGCCTTTGACGGCAGGGGCCCCGGCGACGACGGGGTGCGCTTCTGGTTCGACGCCGCCACCGTGGGCGTCACCCGGGAACCGCCACGGCAGCGGACGTTCCTCGCCTACGGCGGCGACTGGGGGGACAACCCCAACGACGGGGCGTTCTCCGGCGACGGCATCGTCCGGGCCGACCGCGGCGGCACCGGCAAGGCCGTCGAGGTCAAACAGGTCTACCAGGCGATCGACGTCTCCGCGGCCCCCGGCGGTCCCGGCGCGATCACCCTCACCAACGAGTACCTCTTCACCGGCCTGCGCGAGTTCGACGGACACTGGACCCTCGTCGCCGACGGCGAGGCCGTCCAGCGCGGCAGCCTGAGCCGCGGGCAGTTGGACGTCCCTCCGCTGAGCAGCAGGGACGTCACCGTGCCCGTGCGGCTGCCGGCGAGCCCGGCGCCGGGCACGGAGTACTTCCTCCAGCTGTCCTTCACCACCAGGGAGCCCACCCAGTGGGCCGAGGCCGGCTTCGAGGTGGCCAAGCGGCAGCTCCCGCTCGACGTACGCGTCCCGGCCGTCACCCCCGTCCCGCTGGACGGCGTCCCGGCGCTCACGTACGACGACACCGCGGAGTCCGTCACGGTGACGGGTGAGGGGTTCTCCGTCACCGTCGACAAGGGAAGCGGCGTCATCACGTCGTACGAGGCCGCCGGCACCCGGCTGATCACCTCGGGCCCCGCGCCGAACTTCTGGAGGGCGCCCACCGACAACGACCGGGGCAACGGCCAGCACACCCGCAACCAGACCTGGCGGGACGCGGGCGCCCGGCGCGAGGTGACCGGAGTGCGCGTGCGCGCCCTGCGGGACCGGGCCGTCGTCATAGAGGTCGAGGGCACCCTGCCCACGACCACCGAGTCGGCGTACACCACCACCTACACGGTGTTCGGCAACGGTGAGGTCAAGGTCGGCCACACCCTGCACCCGGGCGCGGCGGACCTGCCGTACCTGCCGGAGGTCGGCGCCCTGCTGCTTCTGCCGCGACGCCTCGACCGGCTGCGCTACTACGGCCGCGGTCCCGAGGAGAACCACTGGGACCGCAACGACGGCACCGACGTCGGCGTCTGGACGAGCACCGTCGCCGGCCAGTGGACGCCCTACCTGCGCCCGCAGGAGAACGGCAACCGGACCGAGGTGCGCTGGGCGGCGCTGACCGGGCCGGACGGAGCCGGCCTGCTGGTCTGCGGGGAGCCGCTCCTGGAGGTCAACGCCTCGCACTTCACGCCGGAGGACCTGTCGTGCGGCGCGCGCCACGACTACCAGCTCACCCCCCGCGACGCGGTCGTGCTGCGGCTGAACCACCGGCAGATGGGCGTGGGCGGCGACGACAGCTGGGGCGCCCACACCCACGACGCGTACAAGCTGTTCGCCGACCGCGACTACGCCTGGGCCTACCGGCTGTGCCCGCTGCGCGACGTACGGGACGCGGCGGCGTGGGCCCGCCGGCCCACGGCCACCGGGTAGCGGCGCGGCGGCGCCCGGCACTCCCGCGGCGGCCCGCGGTCCGGGCGTGTCGGCCGGCGCACGGTGGAAACCCGTACCCCCACGGGGCGGCAAGGCGACGACCCCTCGGCGGAAGGGGAGCACATGCGTTTCCGTGACCGTGCGCACGGCGGCCGGGAACTGGCCGGGCACCTGCGCATCCTCCAGGAGAAGGGGACGCTCCCGGATCCGGTGGTCCTCGCCCTGCCCCGCGGTGGTGTCGCCGTGGCACGTGAGGTCGCGTCGGCGCTCGGCGCGCCGCTCGACGTGCTGGTGGTCCGCAAGATCGGGGCACCGTTCCACGAGGAGTTCGGGGTCGGCGCCCTCGCGGGCGACGAGCCGCCGTTCTTCGACCCCCGGGCCCTGGAGCAGTTGGGTCTGGACGCGGCCGAGCTGGCGCCCGTCGTGGCCCGGGAACGGACGGAGCTGCACCGCCGTGAGGAGCGCTACCGCGGTCACCGGCCGCCCACCGAACTGCGGGGGCGTACCGCCGTCCTCGTCGACGACGGACTGGCCACCGGGTCGACCGCGCGGGCCGCCGTGCGCGCGGTCCGGCACCGGGAGCCCGCGCGGATCGTCGTCGCCTCGCCGGTCTGCTCGCACGAGGCGTGCGAGCTGCTGCGCCGCGAGGCCGACGACGTGGTGTGCCTGCTGCGGCCGAGCCCGTTCCACGCGGTCGGCCTCTGGTACGAGGACTTCGAGCAGCTGACGGACGAGGACGTGCTGGAAGCGCTCCGCGGCGGCTGACACGGCGGGACGTCGTCGGTGGACCGCGGACCGCGACCATGACCCCCGGCCGCGCGGCCGGTGCCGGGAGACCGGCGTCACGGCGATCAGTGTGGCCAAGAGCCCGGAGGGGCGGAAGAATCGCCGCACCGGACCGTGCCGCACCGCAGCGAAGGGGACCTGACGCATGGACGAGCAGGACGAGCGCTTCGACGTCGTCGTTCTCGGAGCGGGCCCCGGCGGTTACGTCGCCGCCGTCCGGGCCGCCCAGCTGGGCAAGAGCGTCGCCGTCGTGGAGGAGAGGTACTGGGGCGGCGTCTGCCTGAACGTCGGCTGCATCCCCACCAAGGCCCTCCTGCGCAACGCCGAGCTCGCGCACATCTTCACCCGTGAGGCCAAGACCTTGGGCATCAAGACCGAGGGCGAGGTCTCCTTCGACTACGGCGAGGCCTTCCGCCGCAGCCGCCGGGTCGCGGACGGCCGGGTCAAGGGCGTCCACTACCTGATGAAGAAGAACAAGATCACCGAGTTCGACGGCCGAGGCACCTTCCTCGACCCGCACACCCTCCAGGTCACCGACCACGAGGGCACGACCCGCACGATCGGTTTCGAGAACTGCGTCATCGCCACCGGCGCCACCCCCAGGCTGCTCCCCGGCACCCGCCGCACCTCGCGCGTCGTGACGTACGAGGAGCAGATCCTCGCCGAGGAGCTGCCGCGGTCGATCGTCATCGCGGGCGCCGGGGCGATCGGCGTCGAGTTCGCCTACGTGCTGCACAACTACGGGGTGAAGGTCACCGTCGTCGAGTTCCTGGACCGCGTCGCCCCACTGGAGGACGCGGAGGTCTCGGCCGAACTGGCCCGCCAGTACCGCAAGCTGGGCATCGACGTGCTGACCTCCACCCGCGTCGGCGCCATCGACGACTCCGGTCCGCAGGTCCGCGTCACGGTCACCGCCAAGGACGGCACCCAGCAGGTGCTGGAGGCCGACAAGCTGCTCCAGGCGATCGGCTTCGCACCCAACGTCACCGGCTACGGCCTGGAGAACACCGGCGTCCGCGTCACCGAGCGCGGCGCGATCGACGTCGACGGCCGCTGCCGCACCTCCGTGCCGCACCTGTACGCCATCGGCGACGTCACCGCGAAGCTCATGCTCGCGCACGCCGCCGAGGCCATGGGCATCGTCGCCGCCGAGACCCTCGCGGACGCCGAGACGATGGAACTCGACTACGCGATGATCCCGCGCGCCACCTTCTGCCGGCCGCAGATCGCCAGCTTCGGCTACACCGAGGACCAGGCCCGCGAACTGGGTCACGACGTCAAGGTGGCCAAGTTCCCCTTCACCGCCAACGCCAAGGCGCACGGCCTCGGTGACGCCGGCGGCTTCGTCAAGCTGATCAGCGACGCCAGGTACGGCGAACTGCTCGGCGGCCACCTCATCGGCCCGGACGTCACCGAGCTGCTGCCCGAGCTGACCCTGGCCCAGCAGTGGGACCTGACCGTCCACGAGGTCGCGCGCAACGTGCACGCGCACCCGACGCTCGGCGAGGCGGTCAAGGAGGCGGTGCACGGACTGGCCGGCCACATGATCAACATGTGAGCCGAATGCCGGTCCCCCGCAGGTCACGGGCCCTTCCTCGCCCCGACGCGGCGCCCCCGGTCGTCACCCGACCGGCGTAATCCGAATGGCGGCACCCGAGCGGCGCCCGGACGCTGGAAGTCGCCCGCAGGGACACCTGTACGGGGACGGAAGGGACGGCCGCCATGGCTCAGCACGCTGCACATCCGACGGGAAGCACGCACACCGCGCCGACGGACCGCCGCGAAGGATGGGTGACCGGGGGCGTCACGTTCGCCGGAGTGCTGATGTTGTGCGCCGGCGTGCTGGCGGTGCTCCAGGGCATCGCGGCGATCGCCGAGGACAACGTCTACGCCCGCGTCGGCGCCTACGTCTACGAGCTGAACCTCACCGGATGGGGCTGGATCCACCTGGCCCTGGGCGTCCTGGTGGCGGTCACCGGCTGGGGTCTGCTGGTCGGCCAGTCCTGGGCGCGCTACGCCGGTATCGCGCTCGCCGCGATCAGCCTGATCCTGCAGTTCATCTTCCTGCCGTACCAGCCGGTCTGGTCGGTCGTCATGATGGCGATCGACGTGTTCATCATCTGGTCGCTGGCCACCTGGCGGGAGGCCCCGGCCACGACCCGCTGAGGTCTGCCCGACAGACGGGGCGGCTCCCCTCGGGAGCCGCCCCGTGGTGATCCGGGACGGCGCAGGACAGCGAAGGTCGATGTCGGATTCCCGCCAGCCTCCATGCGTCGCATGGACGATGCTGGAGGCATGCAGAAGGGGATGCACACCGACGCCGACCGCTGTCTGCGGGCCGTGCGGTCCAAGGACGCCCGCTTCGACGGCTGGTTCTTCACCGCCGTCCTGACCACCGGGATCTACTGCCGGCCCAGCTGCCCGGTCGTCCCGCCCAAGCCGGAGAACATGGTGTTCCACCCGAGCGCGGCGGCCTGCCAGCAGGCCGGCTTCCGGGCGTGCAAACGCTGCCGCCCGGACACCAGCCCCGGCTCCCCGGAGTGGAACCGCCGCGCCGACCTGGTCGCCCGCGCCATGCGGCTCATCGCCGACGGCGTCGTGGACCGCCACGGCGTCCCCGGGCTCGCCGCCCGGCTCGGCTACAGCGCCCGGCAGATCGAACGCCAGCTGCTCGCCGAACTGGGCGCGGGCCCGCTGGCCCTGGCCCGCGCCCAGCGCGCCCAGACCGCCCGGCTGCTCGCCGAGACGACCGCGCTGCCCATGGCGCAGATCGCCTTCGCCGCCGGCTTCTCCTCGCTGCGCACCTTCAACGACACCGTCCGCGAGGTCTACGCCCTCACCCCCAGCGAGCTGCGCGCGCGGGTACCGAGGGGACACGCCGGGGGCACCCCCGGAGCCCTGTCCCTGCGGCTGCCGTTCCGCGCACCGCTCAACCCCGACAACCTCTTCGGCCACCTCGCCGCCACCGCCGTACCCGGAGTGGAGGAGTGGCGGGACGGCGCCTACCGGCGCACGCTCCGCCTCCCCTACGGCCACGGCATCGTCGCGCTCACCCCGCACCCCGACCACATCGCCTGCCGCCTCACCCTCGCCGACCTGCGGGATCTGCCCGTCGCCATCAGCCGCTGCCGCCGGATGCTCGACCTGGACGCCGACCCGGTCGCGGTCGACGACCAGTTGCGCGCCGATCCCGTGCTGGCGCCGCTGGTGGACAAGGCCCCCGGCCGGCGGGTGCCGCGCACGGTCGACGAGGCCGAGTTCGCGGTCCGGGCCGTGCTGGGGCAGCAGGTCTCCACGGCCGCCGCCCGCACCCACGCCGCCCGGCTGGTCACCGCGCACGGCGAGCCCGTGGAGGACCCCGAGGGCGGACTCACCCGTCTGTTCCCTTCCTCCGAGGCCCTGGCGGCCGTCGACCCCGAGTCGCTCGCCATGCCCCGCACCCGCCGTACGACCTTCACCACGCTCGTCGGCCGACTCGCCGACGGCTCGCTCCGGCTGGGCGTGGAGAGCGACTGGCCGGAAGCCCGCGCCCGGCTGCTGGCCCTGCCCGGCTTCGGCCCCTGGACGGCCGACGTCATCGCCATGCGCGCCCTCGGCGACCCCGACGCCTTCCTCCCCACCGACCTCGGCATCCGCCGAGCGGCCGGTGAGCTGGGCCTGCCGTCCACACCGGCCGCGCTCACCGCGCGCGCCGCCGCATGGCGCCCCTGGCGGGCGTACGCGGTCCAGTACCTGTGGGCGACCGACAGCCACCCCATCAACTTCCTCCCGGTGTGAGCGAACCGCGCGACCACCCTTCCAAAGGACCCCCGATGCGACAGCACAGCGTCATCGACAGCCCCTACGGCCCCCTCACCCTCGTCGCCGACGACGGCGTCCTGAGCGGCCTCTACATGACCGAGCAGCGGCACCGCCCGGCGCAGGAGACCTTCGGCGGACGCGACGAGACACCGTTCGGTGAGACCGTCGACCAGCTCACGGCCTACTTCGAGGGCGAGTTGAAGGACTTCACCGTCGAACTGCGCCTGAACGGCACACCGTTCCAGCGCTCCGTCTGGGACCGGCTTCGCCGCATCCCGTACGGCGAGACCCGCTCGTACGGCGAACTGGCCGAGGCCCTGGGCAATCCCCAGGCCTCCCGCGCGGTCGGCCTCGCCAACGGCAGGAACCCGATCGGCATCATCGTCCCCTGCCACCGGGTGATCGGCGCCGGTGGCGGCCTCACCGGCTACGGCGGCGGCCTGGAACGCAAGCAGCGCCTCCTGGACTTCGAACGCGGCGCGGCCCTCTTCTGACGCCCGCCCCGACTCCTGGTGCCGCATCAGCCAACGTTCGCCCTGGTGTGTCGTTTGCACGCCGGCGCAAGGGCCTTATCGCTGAGATGCCCGAAGCGTCGAGCGGTATGTCGGGGCAAGCCTCATCGCCTCGCTACCATTCCGGCATGCTCCACATAGACGTGCCTGATCCCGTGGTCGACCTGCTGCCGGGTGCACTCTTGCTGTTCGCCTTGGTGGTGCTCATCTGGGAATTCGCCCGTAGTAGTGGACGGGAAGTCAGGAAGCCGTGGCTCCTCTCTGCCGTGGCGGCGATCATCATTGCGGAGGTGCTCTGGCCCTGACAATGAGTTCGGTACAGCGGCGAAGGTTGTGAACAGGGCGAACGTTGCCTGATACGGCGCTAGCCGACGAGGGAGCGCAGGAGTCGCGGCAGCGCGGTCCCGATCGGCTCCCTTACGATTTCGTCGGCCAGTTCGTCGTACGGCGTCGGTTCGGCGTTGACGACGACCAGCCGTGCCCCGTGGTCGGCGGCGACACCCGCGAGTCCGGCGGCGGGCTGCACCTGGAGGCTGGTGCCGACCGCGATGAACACCTGGCATGCCTTGGGCCACGGTAGTTCGGGATGCCGGAGTCGCAAGGTGTGGGCAGATGTAACACCGACCGCTGGGACGGGTAGGCGCACTGGGCTCAGCCGCCCATAACCCACCGCACCGTCGCGACCACTCCGAACAAGAGGGCCGGTCCTGCCCACAACCACCGCATGACCCGGCGCACCGGCGGCAGTACCCACAACACCGCCGCCGCACCGGCCGCCCCGATGGTGAGGACGCACGACAGGACGATGCCTGCGTACGCGTCGTCGTCCCAAGGCCCGGACGGCTGGATGGTCAGCGCCGTCCAGCAGAAATACGCGGCGATGAGGGTGAGCAGGATGAGTGGTACGGCGAGGACCAGGCGGAGGCAGCCGCGGTCGTCGTCCACGTGGGAAGAGCTGGTCATCAGCGCAGTGCGCTCCTTGCGTCGTCCAGATTGTTCATGAAGCCACGCCCGTACGCCCGGGCGTCGTCGGCCTGCCAGTACGGGCCACCGTTGTAACGAGAGGCGAGCTCCTGGTATTGAGCTGGGGTCATTTCCTCGGCGGGCACGTTGGCGAACTCGCTCTCCGTCTTGAGCTGGGCCAGGTACTCAGAGGCGATGAAGATGTTCTGTGCGGGATCCTGGAGGGAATCTTCCACCACGTTGCGCTGCTGGTCGGTGAGGTGGTCGGGGTCGTAGCCCAGGACCTCGGCGCCGCGTCGCACCTGGATGGCGATGGGTCCCATGGAGGTGTTGTCGGGGTCGCCGCCGAGGCGCCAGGGCAGGCTCTCGGGGGCGATCGGGCTGAGGGGGGAGTCGGCCTGTTCGCGGATGGTGTCGGTGATGTCGTCGAGGACGCCGGGCTGTCCGCCGATCTCCTGCCAGGCGATACCGGCGACCATGTCCGGCGGGAGCCCCCAGTTCCGGCGCCGCTGAGGAGGGCGACGAGGGGCGTGCTCAGGGGGTCGAGGGTAGGGCGGTGACGAAGGGTCGGCGAACCGATATCCGGGCCGGCGGGGCGACGTTGCTGCCGGGGTCCGCGCACGGCGGCGGTCGATGTGCCGCTCGACGCCGAGTTCGTCGTCGACGGCATGGCGCTCGCGGGCGTCGACGGTCCGCCGGACGCCGTGGAACTCGTCCTGCGCGACCACGTCCAGCGCGGCCACCGGACGGAGGCAGGGGTCGCCGCGCGAGGGGACGCCGGGCCGCGCGACGCGGAGGGCTGAACCCGCCGGTCTCCCGGCCCCGCTCCTCGCGACGGGTCAGCCGGCCCGGTGGCCGTTCTCCAGCTCGACCGTCTCCGAGCCGTTCGCCAGGGCGTCCAAGGCGGCCAGCACACGGCGGCCCGTGGCGCCGGGCATAAGCTCGGGGACCTCGTCGGGAGCGACGAACCGCCACGACAGCAGCTCCTCCTCCTGCAACCGGATCGCCTTGATGTCCTCCTCGCCGAGGACGCCGCCGTCGTAGAGGTAGGCCACCAGCGGCGGCCGTGCCGTGCCGTGCACCCAGTCCACCGCGAGCAGGCGCCCCGGTTCGCGGTCCAGACCGATCTCCTCGGCGGTCTCACGGCGCGCGCCCTGCCGGGGCGTCTCGCCGTCGTCGGACTCGATGGTGCCGCCCGGCAGAGCCCAGCCCTCGCGGTAGTTGGGCTCGACGAGCAGCACCCGTCCCTCGGCGTCGCGGAAGAGCGTCGCGGCACCGGCGAGGACGCGGGGCAGGCTCGCGATGTACGTGGCGAAGTCAGCAGTGGTCACCCTGGCAAGGGTAACCAGCGCACGGGGCCGCCTTCCCCGGCGCACGACGACACCGAACGCGCCTCCCGCCCCACGGCGGCGGCCCGCGCCGAGGGCGTCTAGGCCTCCGCCGTCGCCAGGCGCAACGTCCGCTCCGCCAACTCGCTGATGCGGACCCCGTCGAAGCCGAAGACGGCGCTGCGCACGGTGTCCTCCAGCGGCTCCTTCCACTGGTCCGGGATCGCCTCCGCACCGGTCAGCACCCCGGCCACCGAACCCGCCGTGGCACCGTTCGAGTCGGTGTCCAGACCGCCCCGCACGGTCAGGGCGATGGTGCGGGTGAAGTCGCCGTCGCCGTACAGCAGCCCGGCGGTGAGCACGGCGGCGTTCGGGACCGTGTGGATCCAGCCCAGCCCCGCGGTCTCCTCGCCCACCGTGGTCAGCGTGTCCTCCCACGTCATCCGCGTCTCGTGCAGCGACATGACCCGCCGGACCGTCCGGGCCAGCCGGCTGCTCGCCGGGACGACGCCGAGCGCCTCGTCCAGCGCCTGCCGCACGGTCGACACGGTGAAGGCCGATGAGACCAGCGCCGCCGCCCACATGGCGCCGTAGACGCCGTTCCCGGTGTGCGACAGCACCGCGTCCCGGCGCGCCAGCGCGGCGGCGCGACGGGGCTCCCCGGGACAGGTCCAGCCGTAGATGTCGGCGCGGATGAGCGCGCCGATCCACTCCTGGTACGGGTTCTCGTACGTCGCCGTGAGCGGCGGCTTCAGACCGCTCGCCAGGTTCCGGTACGCGGCCCGCTCGGCCGTGAACGTCTGGAGGTACGGCAGCCGCAGCAGCCACAGGTCGCCGACCTGCTCGGTGCTGAAGCCGAAGCCGTGGGTCTCCAGCAGGTGCAGTCCGAGGATCGCGTAGTCGACGTCGTCGTCACGGCAGCTGCCGTGGATCCGTCCGCGGACGCACTCGCGCCATTCCGGACGGAGTTCGGGCCCGGTGACGCCGGGAGGCGGCTCGGGGAGGTAGTCGGTCAGGGGCAGGGCGGACGCCTGCCGCAGGTAGTCGTCGATGCGGTGCCGCGTCCACAGGTCGCCCTGCTCGACCGGTTTGCCCAGCATGTTGCCGGCGATCCGGCCGAGCCAGCCCCCCAGTACGCGGTCGGCGAGCTCTGGCTCGGTGCCCTCAGGGGTCATAGCTCCGGTCTACCCACTTCCGGCCACCGCAACGGGCCTTTCCGGCCTCCCGCCCGGCGATCGCGCGGACCGGGCGGGGTATGACGGCGGGGGTGTCCTGCGGTTAAGGTCGCAGCGGCGCGACTGGCCCTGACAGACACGGGCCCGGAGAGCGAGGGGAAGAGAAGGTGGCTGACGCTGTGGACGGTGCCCGTGGGGTGCTCATCGCCGCGGACAAGTTCAAGGGGTCGCTGACGGCCGTGCAGGTCGCCGCGCGGGTGACGGCCGGGCTGCGCCGCGTCGTGCCCGACCTCGCCGTCGAGGCGCTGCCCGTCGCCGACGGCGGCGACGGGACCGTGGACGCGGCGGTCGCGGCGGGCTTCGAGCGGCGTGAGGTGCGGGTCGCGGGTCCCCTCGGGGACCAGGTGACGGCCGCGTTCGCGCTGCGCGGCGACACCGCGGTCGTGGAGATGGCCGAGGCGAGCGGACTCCAGCGGCTGCCCGCAGGAGTTTTCGCCCCCCTGACGGCCTCCACGTACGGCTCGGGAGAGCTGCTGCGGGCCGCCCTCGACGCCGGGGCGCGCACGATCGTCTTCGGGGTCGGCGGCAGCGCGACCACCGACGGCGGCGCGGGCATGCTGGCCGCGCTCGGGGCGCGCTTCCTGACCGCCGAGGGCGAGCCGGTGACGCCCGGGGGCGGAGGACTGGCCGAGCTGGCCTCCGCCGACCTGTCGGACCTGGACCCGCGGCTCTCCTCGGTCGAGCTGGTGCTGGCCAGCGATGTCGACAACCCGCTGACCGGGCCCAAGGGCGCGCCCGCGGTGTACGGCCCGCAGAAGGGGGCGTCCCCGGACGACGTGGCGGCGCTGGACGCGGCGCTCGGGCACTTCGCGAAGGTTCTGGAACGGACCCTGGGGTCCAGGGCGGCCGAGCACGCCGCGGCGCCCGGGGCCGGTGCGGCGGGCGGCATCGGGTACGGCGCGCTGCTGCTCGGGGCGCGCTTCCGGCCCGGCATCGAGGTCATGCTCGACGTGCTGGGCTTCGCGCCCGCGCTGGAGCGTGCGCACCTGGTGATCACCGGTGAGGGCTCGCTGGACGAGCAGACCCTGCACGGCAAGGCCCCGGCGGGCGTCGCGGCGGCGGCGCGGGCGGCGGGCAAGGAGGTCCTCGCGGTGTGCGGGCGTCTCACGCTGACGCCCGAGGCGCTTCAGCGGGCGGGAATCCGGCGCGCGTACCCGCTGACCGACATCGAGCCGGACGTGGCGAAGTGCATCGCGGACGCCGGCCCGATCCTGGAGCGCACGGCGGAGCGCATCGCCCGCGACCACCTGACCTGACCGGCCTGAGCACCCGGCCCGACCGGACGGTGCTCGGCCCCTTGAGCCTGGGCACCCCGCCCCTCTGCGCGCACTCCCGCCCGGTTTCGCCGCCCACTCCGGGGTGGGCGTCCGGAGCGCCGGAATCCCCGGCCGGGGCGCTCCCGGTCCCGTCCGGCGGCGAGCCACACTCCGGCCCGGTCGCTTCCGCGCCGAGCCGCGCACGACCCCCCAAGAACGGACAGGGGCCCCGAACCTCACAGGTTCGGGGCCCCTACGTCACGGATGACCGCGCGGCAGCGCTACGGCAGCTGCGCCGCCCGTGCCTCACGCCGGTTGTCGCGGAAGTTGTTCACCCGCCGGGCCGTGGCGAACAGCGGGATCACCGCGCCCATGACCAGCTGAAGCGCACAGCCCGTCTGGAGCAGCAGCTGGCCGCTGGGAGCGCCGAAGGCCCAGGCCACCAGCAGACCCATGCTGAGCACGATCCAGGCGAGCATCGCACCGGCCAGGCGGCCCCGCGGCTTCGGGTACTCGACGCGGCTCACCATCAGCCACGCGGTGCCCAGGATCGCCAGCAGCGTCGCCGCGAACGGCAGCTCCAGCAGCACGATGGCCACGACCGTCAGCGCCCCGAAGGGACTGGGCATGCCCTGGAACATGCCGTTGGTCGGCGTCACACAGGAGAATCTCGCCAGCCTCAGCACGACGGCCAGCAGTACGACGATCGCGCCGACCGCCGCCACCCGCTGGTGCGCGTCGTCGGCGACCATGCCGTAGACCAGGACGAAGTACGCCGGGGCCAGGCCGAAGCTGATCAGGTCGGACAGGTTGTCCAGCTCGGCGCCCATGGGGGAGGAGCGCAGCTTGCGCGCGACCAGGCCGTCGAACAGGTCGAAGACAGCCGCGCAGAGCATCAGGATCACCGCGGTGGCCGCGCTGTGGCGGGCCATGCCGCTCTCCTGGCTGCCGGTGAGGTGCGGGATCAGGATGCCGGTGGTGGTGAAGTACACCGCCATGAAGCCGCACGTGGCATTGCCGAGGGTGAGGGTGTCCGCTATCGAGAGGCGGAGAGAGAGCGGCATCTCCTCCTCTTCGTCGGACTCCTCGGCCTCGGGCACCCAGCCCGCCTGGGTCTCCGGGTCAATCACGGTCAATTCGAGTCACCCCAGCCACGGTCTTCTGACCGACCTCGACCGCGACCTCCACGCCCTCCGGCAGATAGAGGTCCACACGCGAGCCGAAGCGGATCAGTCCGATCCGGTCGCCCTGCTCGACCTTCGTGCCCTCGGGCACGTAAGGCACGATACGCCGGGCCACGGCGCCGGCGATCTGGATCATCTCGATGTCGCCGAGCTCGGTGTCGAAGTGCCACACGACCCGCTCGTTGTTCTCGCTCTCCTTGTTGAAGGCGGGAACGAAGCCACCGGGGACGTGCTCGACGGACGTCACGGTGCCGGCCAGGGGAGCGCGGTTGACGTGGACGTTCAGCGGGCTCATGAAGATCGCGACGCGGGTGCGTCCGTCCTTCCACGGCATGATGCTCTGCACCACACCGTCGGCCGGCGAGATGACGCGGCCCTGGGTGATCTCACGCTCGGGGTCGCGGAAGAACCACAGCATCCCCGCCGCGAGCGCGGTGGCGGGAACGGCGACGGCCTTCGCCGCGCCGGAGCGGCGGGCGCGGGCCAGGCTGAGGGCGGCGGTGGCGACGGTCGGCAGAAGCCACGGCGATGCTCCGCGCGCGAGGCGTACGCCGACCAGGCTGTCGCGAGGTGCAGAGGTTTGGCTGTGGGGCATGGATGACCTTCGTAGCGGATGATGCCGCGCTTCTGACGGGGGACGGCGGCTTTCCCGCGATCGTAGCGGCTATGTGCCACAACTGGGTAAGCCAGGAAGCCGAGTCGGCGGCCGGAGAGTGCCTACGGGGTGTGATCTTCTTCTCGAAGAAAACACCCCGTTTCCGGACAATCAGCTCTGGAGTCGATACTCCTCGAGCAATCGCCGCCCGATGATCATTTTCTGGATCTCGGCGGTGCCTTCGCCGATGAGCAGCATCGGGGCCTCGCGGTAGAGGCGCTCGATCTCGTACTCCTTGGAGAAGCCGTAACCGCCGTGGATCCGGAAGGCATCCTCCACGACCTCTTTGCAGTACTCCGAGGCCAGGTACTTCGCCATCCCGGCCTCGAGGTCGTTTCGTTGCCCGGAGTCCTTCTTGCGCGCGGCGTTCACCATCATGGCATGTGCGGCCTCCACCTTGGTAGCCATCTCGGCGAGCTTGAACTGGATGGCCTGGTGCTGTGCGATCGGCTTGCCGAAGGTGTGCCGCTGCTGGGCGTACCGGACGCCGAGCTCGAACGCGCGCTGGGCGACGCCGCAGCCGCGAGCCGCCACGTTGACGCGGCCGACCTCCACGCCGTCCATCATCTGGTAAAAGCCGCGTCCGGTGACCCCGCCGAGCACGCGATCGGCGGGAATCCGCAGACCGTCCATGATGAGCTCGGTGGTGTCGACACCCTTGTAGCCCATCTTGTCGATCTTGCCGGGGATGGTCAGGCCGGGCCGGACCTCGCCGAAGCCGGGCTCCTTCTCCACCAGGAAGGTCGTCATCGACTTATGGGGCGCGGTGCCCTCGGGGTGACCTTCGTCACTTCGCACCAGGATGGCGACGAGGGACGACGTGCCGCCGTTGGTCAGCCACATCTTCTGGCCGTTCAGGACGAACTCGTCGCCGTCGCGGACCGCCTTGGAGGTGATCGCCGAGACGTCCGAGCCGAGACCCGGCTCGGACATCGAGAAGGCGCCGCGGATGTCGCCGGCCGCCATCCTGGGCAGGTAGTGGTCCTTCTGCTCCTGGGTGCCGTGCTGCTTGAGCATGTACGCCACGATGAAGTGCGTGTTGATGATGCCGGAGACCGACATCCAGCCGCGGGCGATCTCCTCGACGCACAGGGCGTACGTCAGCAGCGACTCGCCCAGACCCCCGTACTCCTCGGGAATCATCAGGCCGAACAGGCCCAACTCCTTGAGGCCGTCGACGATCTCCTGCGGGTACTCGTCACGGTGCTCCAGCCCGGTGGCGACCGGAATGATCTCTTTCTCCACGAAGTCCCGGACCGTGGAGAGGATCTCCTGCTGGACGTCGGTCAGACCGGCGGTCTGGGCGAGTCGCGCCATCGCTACTTCCCCTGTTCCTTTTCCTCGAGTTCGGGCCGGCCCGGCTGCTCGCCGCCGCGCTCCTTGATGTACGTCTCGGTGGGGACCATCACCTTGCGGCGGAACACGCAGACCAGCGTGCCGTCCTGCTTGTAGCCCTTGGTCTCCACGTGCACGATGCCGCGGTCGTTCTTCGACTTCGACGGCCACTTGTCCAGCACGGTCGTCTGGCCGTAGACGGTGTCGCCGTGGAAGGTCGGTGCCACGTGCTTGAGCGACTCGATCTCCAGGTTGGCGATCGCCTTGCCGGAGACGTCCGGCACCGACATGCCGAGCAGCAGGGAGTAGACGTAGTTCCCGACCACGACGTTCCTGCCGAAGTCCGTCGTCTTCTCGGCGTAGTTGCTGTCCATGTGGAGCGGGTGGTGGTTCATGGTGAGGAGGCAGAAGAGGTGGTCGTCGTACTCGGTGACCGTCTTGCCCGGCCAGTGCTTGTACGTCGCCCCGACCTCGAACTCCTCGTAGGTGCGCCCGAACTGCATCGCCTCACGCCTCCGGGATCTCGAACGAGCTGGTGCGCTGCATGCCGGCGGCACGGCCCTTGCCGGACACGACCAGCGCCATCTTGCGGCTGGCCTCGTCGATCATCTCGTCGCCGAGCATCGCCGAGCCCTTCCTGCCGCCCGCCTCGGACGTGTAGTAGTCGTACGCGTCCAGGATCAGCTCGGCGTGGTCGTAGTCCTCCTGGGAGGGCGAGAAGATCTCGTTGGACGCCTCGACCTGGCCCGGGTGCAGCACCCACTTGCCGTCGAAGCCGAGCGCGGCGGCGCGCATCGCGACCTCGCGGTAGCCGTCGACGTTGCGGATCTGGAGGTAGGGGCCGTCGATCGCCTGGAGGTTGTTGGCGCGGGCGGCCATCAGGATCTTCATCAGGATGTAGTGGTAGGCGTCCGCCGGATAGCCGGGCGGCTGCTCGCCCACGACCAGGGACTTCATGTTGATGGACGCCATGAAGTCGGCCGGGCCGAAGATGATGGTCTCGACCCGCGGCGAGGCCTGCGCGATCTCGTTGACGTTGTTCAGGCCCCGCGCGTTCTCGATCTGCGCCTCGATGCCGATCCGCCCGACCTCGAAGCCCATCGTCTTCTCGATCTGCGTCAGCAGCAGGTCCAGCGCGACGACCTGCTGGGCGTCCTGCACCTTCGGCAGCATGATGCAGTCGAGGTTGGGTCCCGCCCCCTCGACCACGGTCACGACGTCGCGGTACGTCCACTCCGTCGTCCAGTCGTTGACGCGTACGACCCTGGTCTTGCCCGTCCAGTCGCCCTCGTTGAGGAACTTGACGATGGTGTGCCGCGCCTCCGGCTTGGCGAGCGGCGCACAGGCGTCCTCCAGGTCGAGGAAGACCTGGTCGGCCGGGAGGCCCTGCGCCTTCTCCAGGAAGCGGGGATTGCTTCCGGGGACCGCGAGACAGGAGCGCCGCGGACGCAGGCGGTTGACAGGCGAAGTCATGCGGGGACCTCCAGGGGGTCGAGCTTGTTCGCTTTGCGGATCTCGTCGACGATACGGCCGATGATCCCGGTGATGTCGAAGTCCTTCGGGGTGAAGACCGCGGCCACTCCGGCGGCCCTGAGCTGCTCGGCGTCGCCGTTCGGGATGATCCCGCCGGCGATGACCGGGATGTCGGGCGCCCCGGCACCGCGCAGCCGTTCCAGCACGTCCGGCACCAGCTGGGCGTGCGAGCCGGAGAGGATGGAGAGCCCGACCGCGTGCACGTCCTCCGCGAGGGCCGCGTCGACGATCTGCTCGGGCGTCAGCCGGATGCCCTGGTAGACCACCTCGAAGCCGGCGTCCCGCGCGCGCACCGCTATCTGCTCGGCGCCGTTGGAGTGCCCGTCCAGGCCCGGCTTGCCGACCAGGAAGCGCAGCTTGCCCACGCCCAGGTCCTGAGCCGTCAGGTTCACCTTGCGGCGCACCTGGGACAGGGCGCTGCCCTCCTCGACGGGGACGGCCACCGGTGCCGACGAGACACCCGTCGGGGCGCGGAACTCGCCGAACACCTCGCGCAGGGCCCCGGACCACTCGCCGGTCGTGACCCCGGCGCGGACGCACTCCAGGGTGGCCTCCATGAGGTTGCCGGTGCCCTTGGCGGCCTCCTTCAGCCGGTCCAGCGCCTTGCAGGGGCGAGGGTGGTTGAAGGGGGGCTGGTAGCGGGTGTCGCGCCAGTTCCCCAGGGCGCCGACGACACGGGCCTCGACCGCCGGGTCGACCGTCTGGATCGCGGTGTCCAGGTCCGAGGTCAGCGGGTTCGGCTCGGTCGTCTCGAAGATGTTGACGCCGATGATCTTCTCCTGGCCGGACTCGATCCGCCCCCGGCGCTCCGCGTGCGAGGAGACCAGCTGCGACTTGAGGTAGCCGGACTCGACGGCGGCCATCGCGCCGCCCATCTCCTGGATGCGCTCCATCTCGGCCAGCGACTCCGTGACGAGCTCGCCGACCTTCGCCTCGATCACCGTCGAGCCCGCGAAGATGTCGTCGTACTCCAGCAGGTCGCTCTCGTGGGCGAGCACCTGCTGGATGCGCAGGGACCACTGCTGGTCCCAGGGGCGGGGCAGGCCGAGGGCCTCGTTCCACGCGGGCAGCTGGACGGCCCGCGCGCGGGCGTCCTTGGAGAGGGTCACGGCCAGCATCTCCAGGACGATGCGCTGGACGTTGTTCTCCGGCTGCGCCTCGGTCAGGCCGAGGGAGTTGACCTGCACGCCGTAGCGGAAGCGGCGCTGTTTGGGGTTCTCGATGCCGTACCGCTCGCGCGTGACCTGGTCCCAGATCCGCCCGAACGCCCGCATCTTGCACATCTCCTCGATGAAGCGGACACCCGCGTTCACGAAGAAGGAGATACGGGCCACGACGTCCCCGAACTTCTCCTCGGGAACCTGCCCCGAGTCGCGTACGGCATCGAGAACCGCGATCGCGGTGGACATCGCGTACGCGATCTCCTGCACCGGTGTGGCGCCCGCCTCCTGCAGGTGGTAGCTGCAGATGTTGATCGGGTTCCACTTCGGGATGTGGGAGACCGTGTAGGCGATCATGTCCGTGGTCAGCCGGAGTGAGGGCCCCGGCGGGAACACGTGCGTCCCCCGCGACAGGTATTCCTTGACGATGTCGTTCTGGGTCGTGCCCTGGAGCTTGGTGATGTCCGCGCCCTGCTCCTCCGCGACGACCTGGTAGAGCGCCAGCAGCCACATGGCCGTGGCGTTGATGGTCATCGAGGTGTTCATCTGCTCCAGGGGGATGTCCTGGAACAGCCGGCGCATGTCACCGAGGTGGCCGATCGGCACCCCGACCCGGCCGACCTCGCCGCGGGCGAGGATGTGGTCGGAGTCGTACCCGGTCTGCGTCGGCAGGTCGAACGCCACCGACAGACCGGTCTGTCCCTTTGCGAGATTGCGCCGGTACAGCTCGTTGGACGCCTCGGCCGTGGAGTGACCGGCGTACGTGCGCATGAGCCACGGCCGGTCCTTCTGACGCTCAGTCATGCAGCGCTCCTCAGACGTTCCGGAAGCGGTTGATCGCGTCGATGTGCCGGTCGCGCATCTCCTGGTCGCGCACGCCGAGACCTTCCTCGGGAGCGAGGCACAGCACGCCGACCTTGCCCTGGTGGGCGTTGCGGTGGACGTCGTGCGCGGCCTGGCCGGTCTCCTCCAGCGCGTAGACCTTGGACAGCGTCGGGTGGATCTTGCCCTTGGCGATGAGGCGGTTGGCCTCCCAGGCCTCGCGGTAGTTGGCGAAGTGGGAGCCGATGATCCGCTTCAGGGACATCCACAGGTAGCGGTTGTCGTACTGGTGCATGTACCCCGAGGTCGAGGCACAGGTGGTGATCGTGCCGCCCTTGCGGGTGACGAAGACACTCGCGCCGAAGGTCTCCCGGCCGGGGTGCTCGAAGACGATGTCGATGTCCTCGCCGCCGGTGAGTTCCCGGATGCGCTTGCCGAAGCGCTTCCACTCCTTCGGGTCCTGGGTGTTCTCGTCCTTCCAGAACCGGTAGCCCTCGGCGCTGCGGTCGATGATCGCGTCGGCGCCCATCGACCGGCAGATGTCCGCCTTCTGCTCACTGGAGACGACACAGACCGGGTTGGCGCCGCCGGCCAGCGCGAACTGGGTGGCGTACGAGCCGAGTCCGCCGCTCGCGCCCCAGATCAGGACGTTGTCGCCCTGCTTCATGCCGGCGCCGTTGCGGGAGACCAGCTGCCGGTACGCGGTGGAGTTGACCAGGCCCGGGGCCGCGGCCTCCTCCCACGACAGGTGGGCGGGCTTGGGCATCAGCTGGTTGGACTTGACCAGCGCGAGTTCGGCGAGACCGCCGAAGTTGGTCTCGAAGCCCCAGATGCGCTGCTCGGGGTCGAGCATCGTGTCGTTGTGGCCGTCGCTGGACTCCAGCTCGACGGACAGGCAGTGCGCGACGACCTCGTCACCGGGCTTCCAGGAGTTGACGCCCGGGCCGGTGCGCAGGACGACACCCGCGAGGTCGGAGCCGATGATGTGGTACGGCAGGTCGTGGCGCTTGGCCAGCTCGCTGGTGCGGCCGTAGCGCTCCAGGAAGCCGAAGGTGGACAGCGGTTCGAAGATCGAGGTCCACACCGAGTTGTAGTTCACCGACGAGGCCATGACGGCCACCAGGGCCTCACCGGGACCCAGTTCCGGCACCGGGACCTCGTCCAGGTGGATCGACTTGCGAGGGTCCTTGTCGCGGGTCTCGAGGCCCGCGAACATCTCCGTCTCGTCCTTGTGCACGGTGATCGCGCGGTACGACTCGGGGAGCGGCAGAGCGGCGAAGTCGGCCGGCGTGGAGTCGGGCGACTGGATCGCGTCCAGGATGTCCATCACGGTCACGGTGTTGCCTCCGGCGGTGAGCGCCCCCGAAGGGAGGGGCGCTGAGGGTTACGTCGGGTGCTGCTGAGGGATGAGGGTGTGCCGTCGGTCCGGCGGGTGGTGCCTGTTCGGCAGCGCTTTGTGGCGCGGGAGGTTGCCTGTGACGCAGGCGTCCGGGCGCGCAAACCATCGGTTTGCTGGGACAGCCGGCGTACGAAAGGTCGCTGCACGCCGGCCGCCCGGACACCATCAACGTATGGCACCCCGTGTCATACGGCAAGGCACTGGGTGCCAGGACTTGCTCTCAGATGAAATCTTTACGTAACAAATGAGCGATGATCGATCGAATCGGGTCTCAGGACGCGCCGAAAAGATGCCCTGACATGCCAAAACGGCCACCCGGGCGGGTGGCCGTCGTCACAGGCGCGGGGCGGCTCAGCGGTCCTTGAGCGCCTCCTCGATGGTCCTCATGACCTCTTCCAGCGGGGCGTCGGTGCGGGCGACCGTCACCAGCACCTCCCCGTGCGCCGAGACCGAGGCCGGAGCCGGCTTCGGTGCCGCCGTCGAACGCCCTATCCCGATGCCCGTCCCGAACGTCCTGCGCACGATCGCGAAGGCGTGGTCCAGCTGGGCCTCCACGTCCCCCTGGGCGCCCGCGCGCAGCCAGCGCCGCAGGACGTGGTTGTGGGCGGTGACGACGGCGGACGCGGCGACCTCGGCAAGCAGCGGGTCGTCGTTGGCGTCGTCGTCGTGGGCGTGCTCGTCGAAGTGGCCGAGCAGATAGCGCGTGAACAGGCGCTCGTAGCGGGCCACCGAGGCGATCTCCGCCTCGCGCAGGGTGGGCACCTCACGCGTGAGCTTGTAGCGGGCGACCGAGATCTCCGGGCGGGCCGCGTACATCTTCATGACCTCCTTGATCCCGCGGCACACCGTGTCGAGCGGGTGCTCGTGCGCGGGTGCCGCGTTCAGCACGGCCTCCGCCCTGATCAAGGTGTCGTCGTGGTCCGGGAAGATCGCCTCTTCCTTGGAGCGGAAGTGGCGGAAGAAGGTGCGGCGGGCGACGCCCGCCTGGGCCGCGATCTCGTCGACGGTGGTCGCCTCGTAGCCCTTGGTCGCGAACAGCTCCATCGCCGCGGCCGCCAGTTCCCGGCGCATTTTCAGCCGTTGGGCGGCGGCACGACCGCCCGCGGCGCTCTCCGGCGCGTCGGACGAGGCGGGTGTACGTGAGGACCTGGCGGGCTGGGGCATGCCCTGAACGTACTGCATGTGCCCAGCTCGATGCGCAGGTCCGGGGTTTCCCCCACCCCTGCCGGGCGGGGGTCCGCCGGGCCGGGCGGCCGGGGAACGGCTGCCGGGCGCGAGCAGTCCGCCCCATTCCCCGCCCGTCCTGAACCCGTCGCCGGACCGGCCGGGCGGCCCCTCGTGGAGCGGGCCGGAGCCCCGGGGCCGGGCCCGCGCGTCGGAGGGCTCGCCCGCCGGTGAACCCTCGGCGTCGCGCGACGGGCGCGGGGCCCCGGCGACCTTCCCCGGCGGGGTCGCGCCGTGCCGCCCGCCGGGGCCGGATCGATCCACGGGAGACCCCTAGCGGCGGGAGTACTCGCGGAAGCCGCGGCCCGTCTTGCGGCCCAGGCAGCCCGCGGCGACCAGGTGCTCCAGCAGGGGCGCCGGGGCCAGTCCCGGGTCGCGGAACTCGCGGTGCAGGACCTTCTCGATGGCCAGCGACACATCGAGGCCGACCACGTCCAGCAGCTCGAACGGGCCCATGGGGTAGCCGCCGCCCAGCTTCATCGCCGCGTCGATGTCGTCCAGGGACGCGTAGTGGTCCTGCACCATCTTGATCGCGTTGTTCAGGTACGGGAACAGCAGGGCGTTGACGATGAACCCGGCCCGGTCGCCGCAGTCCACGGCGTGCTTCCTGACCTTGGCGCACACCTCACGGACGGTGGCGTGGACGTCGTCCGCGGTGAGCACCGTGCGCACGACCTCGACCAGCTTCATCGCCGGGGCCGGGTTGAAGAAGTGCATACCGATCACGTCCTGCGGCCGCGAGGTGGCACGGGCGCACGCGACGACCGGCAGCGACGAGGTCGTCGTCGCCAGGACCGCGCCGGGCTTGCAGACCTTGTCCAGCGCGGCGAACAGCTGCCGCTTGACCTCCAGGTCCTCGGCGACCGCCTCGACGGCCAGGTCGACGTCCGCGAACGCGTCGTACGAGCCCGCCGGGGTGATCCGCTCCAGTGTTTGCGCCGCCGCCTCGGCCGTCAGCCGGCCCTTGTCGACGGAGCGTGCCAGGGACTTGCCGATACGGGCCTTGGCCGCGGCGGCCTTCTCCTCGCTGCGGGCGGCGAGGACCACGTCGTACCCGGCCTTCGCGAACACCTCGGCGATGCCCGACGCCATGGTGCCGGAGCCCGCGACACCGACCGAGCGGACCGGGCGGCCCGGCGTGAGGTTCCCGCCCTCCCGCGGCGTCAGCGCGTCCGGCACGACCGTCGCGCTGCCCGGGGCCTCGTAGGTGTAGAAGCCGCGGCCCGCCTTGCGTCCCGTCAGGCCCGCCTCGCTGAGCTGCTTCAGGATCGGCGCGGGGGCGTGCAGACGGTCGCGGGACGCCGTGTACATGGCCTCCAGGACGGTACGCGCGGTGTCCACGCCGATCAGGTCGAGCAGGGCGAGCGGGCCCATGGGCAGCCCGCAGCCGAGCCGCATCGCGGCGTCGATGTCCTCGCGGGAGGCGTACCTCGCCTCGTACATCGCGGCGGCCTGGTTCAGATACCCGAAGAGCAGCCCGTCGGCGACGAATCCGGGCCGGTCCCCGACCGCCACGGGCTCCTTGCCCAGCTCGATCGCGAGGTCCGTGACGGCGGCGACCGCCCCCGGCGCGGTGAGCACCGAGGAGACCACCTCGACCAGCTTCATGGCCGGGGCCGGGTTGAAGAAGTGCAGGCCCAGCACGCGCTCCGGGCGGGCCGAATCGGCGGCCAGGCGCGTGACGGACAGCGCGTTGGTGCCGGTCGCGAGGATGGTCTCCGGGCGCACCACACCGTCCAGTTCGCGGAAGATCTGGTGCTTGATCTCGTACGACTCCGGGGCCACCTCGATCACCAGGTCGGCGTCGGCGGCGGCGCGCAGGTCGGTGGAGGTGCGGACGCGGGCGAGGGCGTCCGCGCGCTCCTGTTCGGTCAGGCGCCCGCGCTGGACGGCGCGCGCCGTGGAGGACTCCAGGGCGGCGACACAACGCACCGCCTGGGACTCGCTGATGTCGATGCCGACGACCTCGCGGCCGGCCCTGGCGAGGACTTCGGCGATGCCGGTGCCCATGGTGCCCAGGCCGACGACGGCGATGGTCCGGAGCGGGGACAGAGGACGGTCGGACAGGGGAGTGGCCATCGCGGGACTCCTGGAAAATGAGGTGACGACTGGGAAATCGCGCCCGGTCGCGTCATGGACGCGACGGATGCGTGAGGAGTGCGGGTGATGCCGGGCTGCCGAGCGCACAGGCCCGGTGCCGTCTCCGCGGACGTGCACACGCCCGGGAACGGTGATGACCGACCGGCCCTGTCCCGGGGCCGAGTCGCACTGCGGTACCTGAGGTACCGGACCGACTGCTCTCGCGAGCGGCTGCGTCACCAGGCCGTCGCGAGCAGGATGCGAGCGGGTAACTCGCTCTGATGAGCTTAACTCGCGGGTAACGAGCGCGCCAGCCCTTGTCCCTGTGATCCGGGTCCCTGACGCCGAGATCGTTTGTACGCTCGCCCCATGGACGAAGAGTTGCGAACGCTCACGGAGCGCTTACGGCGGGAGTCCGGGGGCTCCGCGGAGTACGAGCGGCTGGCCGCCACCGAGGAACCCGGCGAACTCGCCGCAGTGCTCGTCGCGCCCGGCCGGCCGCTGTGGGCCAGGGAGTTGGCCGCCTTCCGGCTGGGCCTGGCGGGCGACCGGCGGGCTTTCGAGTCCCTCGTCCTGCTCCTCAACCACCGCGATCCACCGCGCTGCGCCTCCGCCGCCCACGCCCTCGCCCGGCTCGGCGACCCGCGCACCGCCCGAGCGGCCGCGGCCCTCGCGACGAACGAACTGCGCGTCGCCTACGCGCTGCACCCGGTGCGCCTGCTCGTCGAGTTGCGCGCCCCGGAGTCCGTGCCCGCGCTGATCACCACGCTGCGTCGCCGGCTGCGCCCGCACGACCCGTACCGGCGCGTGGCCCTCGCGTGCGTGGAGGGCCTCGGGGAACTGGGCGACAGCCGGGCCGGTCCCGTACTGGGCGAGGCCCTCGCGTTCGCGGAACTGACGGAGGCGGCCGTGACGGCGCTCGCGCGGATTCCGGGGCCGCGACGGGGCAAGGAGCCCGGGGCGGCGGCATCGGATGACTAACCTGCCTCGGTCAACTCCCGCGCGTACCGCACCTCCGGGACCTGGACCCCGTCCACCTCGAACGGCTCCTGCGCGCCGTCCGCCGCGAAACCCGCCCGTTCGTAGAAGCGACGGGCGGCGGTGTTGTCCCGGAGCACCCACAGCAGCATCCGCCGGTGCCCGGAGGCCCGGCACCGTCGTACGGACTCGCTCAGCAACGCGTGTCCGATGCCCTCGCCGTACCGCTCGGGGTGCACGTAGATCGCGTACAACTCCGCGTCCGCGGTGCGTACTTCGCCGTCGCGGTAGGGGCCGTGGCAGGCCCAGCCGACGACCTCGCCCGCCCGCTCGGCGACCAGGTTCACCACCGTGCCGTCGCCCTGCCCGAAACGGGCCCGTCGCCGGTCGGCGTCCTGCCGCACGCTCAGCGCGTCCAGGTAGGACTGCGGCATCAGGCCCCGGTAGGCGCTCCGCCAGCCGCCGACACGGATCTCGGCCACCCGGCCGCAGTCGGCGAGAGCCAGCTCCCGCACCCGCGGCCCGGTCACAGGGCCGTCACCGCCGGGGGTGCTCCCGCGCACTCGTGGGAGCACCGCTCGGCGGCGACCGCGTCGGGGGCGGGAATCCTGGTCGGCTGACTCATGCGTCCATGGTGGACCATGAGCACCGGCCGGGCCCCCGACGGGTCGTCACCTCGACGCCTCAGCCGCGGAAGCCCAGCAGCCTGTGCAGCGTCGCGCCCCGCGCATCACCGGCGGACTTCTCGGCCGACGGCTCGGGTGCGGGCAGCGCCGCGCAGAACGCGTCGGCCTCCCCGCCACCGCGCGGCACCGTGCCGTCGGTCAGGTACGCCGTCAGATGCCGGTCCAGGCAGTCGTTCCCGCTCAGCGTGATGCCGTGGTTGCCGCCGTCCTCCTCGACCACCAGGCTGGAGCCGCGCAGCAGCCTGTGCATCGTCGCGCCGCCCTGGTACGGCGTGGCCGCGTCGTGTGTCGCCTGGAACAGCAGCACCGGAGGCAGCTTGTCGTTGGCCACCTCCACCGGCCCCAGGGAGTCGGTCGGCCAGAACGCGCAGGGCGCGTTGTACCAGGCGTTGTTCCAGGTCATGAACGGCGCCTTCTCGTGCGCCGCCCAGTTGTCCTTGCGCCACTGCGCCCAGTCGCGCGGCCAGCCGGCGTCCCGGCACTGCACGGCCGTGTAGACGCTGTAGCCGTTCTCCTGGGCGGCGTCGGCCGCGCCGAGGTTCTCGTACGCGTCGACCAGCGGGGCGGTCCTCCCGTCGTTCACGTACGCCGCGAACGCCTCGGCGAGGAAGGGCCAGTAGCCGTTGTAGTAGCCGCCCGGCAGGAAGGTGTCCTCCAGCTCGGACGCGCCCACCGTGCCGCCCGCGGGCTTCTCCGCCAGCGCGGCCCGCATCGCGTACCACCGGGCCTCGACCTCTTCCGGATCGCTGCCCAGCCGATAGGCGGCGTCGTGCTCGGCGACCCACGCCATGAAGGCCCGGTGGCGGTCGTTGAAGGCGTGGTCCTGTGCGAGGTTGGCCTCGTACCAGACCCCGTCCGGGTCGACGACGGAGTCGAGGACCATACGCCGCACCCGGTCCGGATGGAGCTTGGCGTAGACCGCGCCGAGGTAGGTGCCGTACGAGTAGCCGAGGTAGCTGATCTTCGGGGCGCCGAGGGCGTGCCGGATCAGGTCGATGTCGTGGGCGGCGCCGAGCGTGTTCATGTGCGGCAGTTCGCTCGCGTACTTCCTGCCGCAGGCGTCGGCGAAGGACCTGGCGCGCGCCAGGTCGGCCTGCTCGACGGCCGGGGTGGCCGGCACGGAGTCGGCGCGCACCGGGTCGAAGTGGCCCGGAGCGCAGTTCAGCGCGGGCTTGCTGCCGCCGACGCCGCGCGGGTCGAAGCCGATGACGTCGTACTGGGCCGCCACCGACTCGGGCAGCGAGGAGGCGACGAACCCGGCGAGCTTCAGACCGCTGCCGCCGGGACCGCCGGGGTTGACCAGCAGCGGTCCCTGGTACGTCTTCGCGGTGTGCGGGATCCGGGACAGGGCAAGGGTGATCTTCCGCCCGTCGGGGTCCGCGTGGTCCAGCGGCACCTCCAGGGACGCGCACTGGAGCGTCGGATGGTTCGCGGTGGCGCACTTCTTCCAGGCCGGCCCGGTGACGTCCGGGGCGCTCGCGCGGGCGGGGACGGCCGCGAACGTCCCGGCCACCACGACCGCGGCGCCGCACAGCGCGGCTGCACGTTTCTTCAAGGGGGGTCCTCCCAGGACGGAGGGTTGCGGACCGCGAGTCCCGCGGCCCTCGCCGGATCGTCCCGGAGCGGGCCCCTGGAAGAACGTGTTCGGTCGATTCTTGACCCGATTGGGCCGCGAGGTGCGCTCGAACGCTCGTCGGCGGAACGCTCTCAGATCAGTGACAGTTGAGTCTGTCCGCCCACCGCCGACGGGGCGGGATCCGGCTCCATGATCCGGCGCCGCGCCCCCGCGGGCGTGGGGCCGATGCCGTACTCCCGGGCCAGCTCGTGCACCTGCCGGGTGATGTGTCGCTGATACCACTTCGGCGCGTAGGCCCCGTCCGCGTACAGCCTCTCGTAGCGGCTCACCAGATGCGGGTGCTCCCGGCCGAGCCAGGCCATGAACCACTCGCGTGCCCCTGGACGCAGATGGAGCACCAGCGGGGTCACCGAGGTGGCCCCAGAAGCCGCGATCGCCCGCACCGTGTCCCGCAGTTGGGCCGGGTGGTCGCCCAGGAACGGGATCACCGGCGCCATCAGCACCCCACAGCCGATCCCGTGCTCGCCCAGCGTGCGTACGACGTCCAGGCGCCGCTCCGGCGCGGGCGTGCCCGGCTCCACGGTGCGCCACAGCTCGGGGTCGGTGAAGCCGACGGAGACCGAGATGCCGACGTCCGTCACCCGGGCCGCCTCGGTCAGCAGGTCCAGGTCGCGCAGGATCAGCGTGCCCTTGGTGAGGATCGAGAACGGGTTCGCGTGGTCCCGCAGAGCGCTCAGGATGCCCGGCATCAACCGGTACCGGCCCTCGGCCCTCTGGTAGCAGTCGACGTTGGTGCCCATCGCGATGTGCTCGCCCTGCCAGCGGCGTGAGCCGAGCTGGCGGCGCAGCAGGTCCGGCGCGTTCACCTTGACCACGATCTGGGAGTCGAACCCCAGGCCGGTGTCGAGGTCCAGATAGCTGTGGCTCCTGCGGGCGAAGCAGTAGACGCACGCGTGGGTGCATCCGCGATACGGGTTCACCGTCCATTCGAAGGGCATGCGGGAGGCACCCGGCACCCGGTTGAGGATCGAGCGGGCCCGCACCTCGTGGAAGGTGATGCCGGCGAACTCGGGGGTGTCGAAGGTACGGGTGGTCACCGCGTCCGCGCCGAACAGCGCGGCGTCGGCGCGGCTGTCGCCGGATTCCAGGGTGAGGTTCTCCCAGCGCATGACGCCTCCTCGGTAGCACTGGGGCCACAATAGAACACTTGTTCCCATGATCGTGCGAAGGTCCTGTGGACGTCACCTCCGATCGCGTCGCGAAACCCGATCGATCACATCCGTGCCCCCGATTTGGGTGGCCGGGGACCGGGGTGGTTGGCTTGCCCCGATTCCCGAGAACTCAGGTGCTGGAGGAACTCCATGGCGCAGGTCGAGGCCACCACGGAACGCGTCGTCGCGGCGGACCCGGAGACGGTGTTCGACACCCTCGCCGACTACAGCGGCGTGCGGGCGAAGCTGCTTCCCGAGCACTTCAGCGAGTACGAGGTGCGCGAGGGCGGCGACGGTGAGGGCACCCTCGTCCACTGGAAGCTCCAGGCCACCAGCAAGCGCGTCCGCGACTGCCTCCTGGAGGTCACCGAGCCGACCGACGGAGAGCTGGTCGAGAAGGACCGCAACTCCTCCATGGTCACCACCTGGCGGGTCACCCCGGCCGGGGAGGGCAAGTCCCGTGTCGTCGTCGTCACCGTCTGGCAGGGCGCGGGCGGCATCGGCGGCTTCTTCGAGAGGACGTTCGCGCCCAAGGGGCTCGCCCGGATCTACGACGCGATCCTCGACAAGCTCGCGGTCGAGGTGGAGAAGTAGCCCAAGAGGCAGGTCCGCAAGGGCCGTTGGTCCCTCACCGGTTCGAGTGGATCCCTGGTTCCGTCGGTATGGATCCGTAACTCGTCACGCTTGTCGGTAGTTGTCGCTTTTAATCGGTAATGGTGCGGCAGCGTGACGAGGGGAGCGGTACGTGGGCGGGACCACTCTGGCGCAGGACGAACCGGTCGCGGCGGTGGCGCCGCCGAGGCAGGTGCCACCGCCCGCCCCGGGCGCCGGACTCGGTCCGCGCCGGGTGCGGTTGGTGTTCCTCGCGCTGATGCTCGCCCTGCTCCTGGCCGCGCTGGAGCAGATGATCGTCGCCACCGCGCTGCCGAAGATCGTCGGAGAGCTGCACGGCCTCGACAGGATGTCGTGGGCGATCACCGCCTATCTGCTCACGGCCACCGTCGGACTGCCGATCTACGGCAAGCTCGGTGATCTGCTCGGCCGCAAGGGCGTCTTCCAGTTCGCCATCGTCGTCTTCGTCGTCGGCTCCGCCCTCGCGGGCCGCGCGCAGACCATGGACCAGCTGATCGCCTTCCGCGCGGTGCAGGGCGTCGGTGCGGGCGGACTCATGATCGGCGTCCAGGCGATCATGGCGGACATCGTGCCGGCCCGGCAGCGCGGCAAGTTCATGGGGCTGATCGGCGCCGCCTTCGGTGTCGCCTCGGTCGCCGGGCCGCTGCTCGGCGGCTACTTCACCGACCACCTCTCGTGGCGCTGGTGCTTCTACATCAACGTGCCCTTCGGCCTGGTCACCATGGCCGTCGTCGCCGTCGTCCTCAGGCTGCCCAAGCCCGAGGCCAAGGCCCGCCTCGACGTCCTCGGCGCCCTGCTGCTCACCGCGGCCTCCACCTGCCTGGTCCTGCTGACCAGTTGGGGCGGCACCGAGTACGCCTGGGACTCCCGTGTCGTGCTCGGCCTCGCCGTCGGCGCCGTGGCCGCCACCGCGCTGTTCGTCGTCGTCGAGCACTTCGCGGCCGAACCCCTCATCCCGCTGCGGCTGTTCCGCGACCCGGTCTTCAACATCACCGGTCTGGTCGGCCTGGTGCTGGGCGTCGCGCTGTTCGGCGCCGCCAGCTATCTGCCCACGTTCCTGCAGATGGTCGACGGGGCGAGCGCCACCGAGTCCGGGCTGCTCATGCTGCCGATGATGGGCGGCATCGTCGCCGCCTCGATCATCTCCGGACAGCTCATCAGCGCCACCGGCCGCTACCGGATCCACCCGATCCTCGGCAGCGCCCTCTCCGTCGTCGGCATGTGGCTGCTCTCCGGACTCGAAGCCGACACGCCCCGGCTGCACTACAGCATCTGGATGGGCGTCCTGGGCGCCGGGATGGGCATGGTGATGCCGGTACTGATCCTCGCCGTGCAGAACTCCGTGCGCCCCGCCGACCTGGGCACGGCCACCAGCGCCAACAACTTCCTGCGCCAGATCGGCGGCAGCGTCGGAGCCGCCGTCTTCGGAACCCTCTTCGCCGACCGTCTCACCGACTCCCTCGCCGAGCGTCTGCCGCGTACGGGTGCCGTGCTGCCCGACGCCGAGTCCATCACCCCGCAGGCCGTCCACGCACTGTCCCCGGCGCTGCGCGACGGCTACGTCCAGGCATACGCCGACGCCATGCCGAGGATCTTCCTGTACCTCGTGCCCGTGCTCGTCGTCGGCCTGCTGCTCTCGTTCTTCCTCAAGGAGAAACCGCTGGTGACCCACCGAACCTCCGAGACGGACAGCGCGCCGGTGAACACCACCGTCCCGCAGGCCCGTTCGCCCCACGCGGCCGGAATCGCCGTCTGCGGAACCGTGCAGCACCCCGACGGGACCGTCGTCCCGCGCGCGGCGCTCACCCTCATCGACGTCGCCGGACAGCAGATCGGGCGCGGCGCGAGCGGCGCGGACGGACGGTACGCGCTGGCCACGCCGGGCTCCGGGGCGTACGTCCTGATCGCGGCGGCGGGCGGGCACCAGCCGCAGGCCGTCTCCGTGACCGTCGGCGAGCGCCCCGTCGAGCTGGACGTCGTGCTCGGCGGCGCCGGGCGCCTGGCCGGGAGCGTGCTCACCGCCGACGGCACGCCCGTACGGGACGCCATGGTCACCCTCACCAACGTGCACGGCGAGGTCGTCTCCAGCACCCGCAGCGGCCGCGAGGGCGCCTACGTCATCACCGAACTGGTCGCCGGTGAGTACACCCTCGCCGCGAGCGCGCCCGCGTTCCGCCCCGCCGCGCTCCCCGTCACCGTCCAGGCCGCCCGGGAGACCCGGCAGGACGTCGAACTCGCGGGCGGCGCCGTGCTGCGCGGCACGGTACGGGCGAGCGGGGGACGGCCCGTGGAGGACGCCCGCGTGACCCTGCTGGACGCCGCGGGCAACGTCGTCGACACCCTCACCACCGGGCCCGACGGCATCTTCCGGTTCGTCGACCTGTCGTCCGGCGAGTACACGGTCATCGCCGCCGGATATCCGCCGGTGGCGACCGTGCTCCAGATGGCGGGCGGCGGGCGCACGGAACGGGATCTGCAGCTGGGCCACGAGGACTGAGCGGCCCGCGGCGGCGCACGAGCGCGCGCCCGCGTGACCGGTGGCGCCAATTCCCCTATTGGCGCACATCGCGTGCGGGCGGCGCCGTACGGTGGTGAGCCGGGGCACAGATCTTGCGCAGCCGTGGAGAGAGGGCCTGGGCCATGGAGCAGGGCACCGACCGGGGAGCACCCTCCGGCCACCCGGCCGGGGGCGCCGCGCCGGTGGGACGGGTCCCGCTGGCGGTGGTCGTGGTGGACCGCGAGGGCCTCGTCTCCCACTGGAGCACCGGCGCGCGCCGGCTGTTCGGCACCGCCAAGGAATCGGCGATCGGCCGCCCGGCCGGCGACCTGCTGCCCGTCACGGGCGCGCTGTCGGCGGACGACGAGGACTCGCCGTACGGGCCCTACGGCGCGTACGACGGACTCGGTCCGGACCTCGGGGCCTCGCTCGACGGCGGGCTGTCCTACCCGGCCGCGGGCAGTGCCCGCCTCACCGTGCCGGACGGCGGCCGTATCGACGTGCTGTGGTGGGCGTACCCGCTCGTCGGGCCCGGCGCGGAGCGGCTGCTCGTGCTCGCCGCCGACGCCGAGGCGCTGCGCGGGCAGGCGGCGGGCGCGGAAGCCGCGGTCGAGCGGATCACGCCCGCCTTCGCCCTGCACACCGACTTCCCCGGTGCCGCCGAACTGGCCCGCGGGCTCCCCGGCATCCTGCCCAGCATGAGTGTCGGGGAGAGCAGCCGGATCGTCGGGCAGGTCCTGGAACTCGGCTATCCGATCCTGGAGTTCAGTCAGAACGACCGGGTGCCCGTCACGCCCGACTGGGGTGTGCCCCGGCGTGCCGAGCGCAAGGCGCGGCGCGAGCGGCTCGTCCGGGCCATGGCCGCGGGGGAGCCCGTGCCGGAGGGGCTGCGCGACGAGGCCGAGGACCTGGAGTACGCGGCCGTGCGCGAGCGTCTGGAGTTCCTCAACGAGGTCAGCGGGAGGATCGGCACCTCGCTCGACCTGTCGCGGACGATCGTCGAGGTCAGCAGGGCGGTCGTGCCGCGCTTCACCGATGTCGCGGGCACCTATCTGCGCGAGCAGGTCGTCGCCGGTGAGGGCTTCCCGGACGGTGCGCCGGACACGACGACCATGTGGCACCGGGTCGCCCTGGAGCACACCGACGAACCCGGCCGCTGGGACGACGTCGTGCCCGTCGGCGAGGCCATGCCGTTCCCGGCGCACACGCCGTTCTTCCAGTGCATGACCACCGGCGAGCCCGTCCTCGTGCCCCGGATCAGCGAGCCGATGGGCCACGCCATCGCCTCGCAGTTCGAGAAGCGCGACATCCGGCCGCTGATCACGGGCCGCAGCATGCTCGTCGTACCGCTGAAGGCCCGTACCGTCGTGCTCGGCTTCATGGTCCTGCTGCGCCATCCGGAGCGCGCCGAGTTCAACGACATGGACCGTGTCACCGGCGCCGAACTCGCCGCCCGCGCCGGGCTCGTGCTCGACAACGCGCGCATGTACACCTTCCAGGAGAGCGTCGCCGAGACCCTCCAGGACAGCATGCTGCCGCACATCCCGCCGCGCATGGCGGGCTGCGACATCGCCACCCGGTATCTGCCGGGCACGCTGCTCGGCCGGGTCGGCGGCGACTGGTTCGACGCGGTGAAACTGCCCGGCGCGCGCACCGCGCTCGTCGTCGGCGACGTGATGGGGCACGGCCTCAACTCCGCCGCGATGATGGGCCAGTTGCGTACGGCCGTGCAGACCATGGCCGCCCTCGACCTGCCGCCCGCGCAACTGCTGCGCAACCTCGACGACCTCGCCCAACGGCTCGGCGACACCTACCTCGCGACGTGCCTGTACGCCGTCTACGACCCGATCGCGGGCGAGTTGCACCTCGCCAACGCGGGCCACATCCCACCGGTCCTCGTCCACGCCGCGGACGGCCGCTCCGACCTGCTCGACCTGCCCACCGGCGCTCCCATCGGCGTCGGCGGGGTGCCGTTCGAGGCGGTGCGCGTGCGGGTGGAGCCCGGTGACCGGCTGGTGATGTGCACCGACGGGCTGGTCGAGCTGCGCGGCGAGGACATCGGTGTCAGGCTCGCCACGCTGTGCGAGTCGGCCGCCCACCCGGCGGCGTCCATGGACGACGCCTGCGACACGATCATCCGGGCTCTGGGCACCCGCGGCGGCCGCAAGGACGACGTCGCCCTCCTGATGGCCCGTCTCGGCGGCTTCGAGCCCGGTGACGTCGCCGTGTGGCGCTTCCCGCTCGATCCGGCCGAGGTGGGCCGGGCCCGCGCGGTGGTCCGCGAGCAGCTGCACGAATGGGCGCTGCCGGGACTGGCCGCGAGTGCCGAGCTGATGGTCGGCGAGCTGGTCACCAACGCCGTGCGGCACTCCCACCGCCGGCCGGTCGAACTGCGCCTGGTGCGCGGCGACTCCCTGCTGTGCGAGGTCGACGACGACGATCACGACCTGCCGACGCTGCTCAGCGCGGGGCCGCTCGACGAGGCGGGGCGCGGTCTGCGCGTCGTCAGCACCCTCGCCCGCGAGTGGGGCGCCACCCGTACGAAGGCGGGCAAGACCGTCTGGTGCGAACTCACGCTGCCGCGCCGCTGAACCGAACCCGTTCGCGTACGTGGCTCGAACGAGCCGTGAAGGTATGCGCGGGGTGTGCGCCGACTTCTTGTGACCGCGCGGCGGGCGCGATAGACCCGTACCGGCCCGCCGCGTGTCGCGGGAAAACGGCTTCGTACCTGGGGAGTTGGCCATGAGCGTGACCAGTCGGTACCGGGAGGCCTGGGAGGGGTTCTGGCGCGAGGCGCCGGGCGGGCAGGGCACCGTCCTGTGGGACGCCGAGCCCGTGCTCACCGCCGGACGGCATGTGGCCCTGTTCGAGCCGCGGCTGGTCGACCCCGGCCTGCCGATGATCGACCTGGGCTGCGGCAACGGCACGCAGACGCGCTTCCTGGCGGGCCGCTTCCCCCGGGTTCTCGGTGTCGACCTGTCCGCGGCGGCCGTCGCGCACGCGGAGGAGGCGGACCCGGCGGCGCAGGCGACCTACCGGGAGCTGGACGCCGCCGACAAGACCGAGGTGGAGGTCCTGCGCGCACAGCTCGGCGACGCCAACGTGTACATGCGCGGTGTGCTGCACCAGTGCGAGCCCGGTGACCGGCAGCCGCTCGTCGACGGGATCGCCACCCTCGTCGGTGAGCGCGGCCGGGTCTTCCTCGTGGAGCTCGCCGAGGCGGCCGGACCCGTTCTGCGCGGCCTGGCCCAGAGTCCGGACGGACCGCCCGCCAAGCTCGCGCCGGTCCTGCGGCACGGCATCGCGCCCGGCGGGGTCGCCGACGCCGCGGTCCCCGAGTTCCTGACCGCCGCGGGACTCGCGGTGCTCGCGAGCGGCGACCTGCCGCTGGTCACCACGGAGACGCGGGCCGACGGCACCAGGGTCGAGCTGCCGGCGAAGTGGCTGGTCGCGGGCCGTACCGGGTGACACCGCCGGGGCACGGTCGCGTAGTGTCCTACAGCGCAAGGGCCCGACCTGGTCGGCCGCCGATTCTCCGCGTAACGTGACGCACCATGAAGATCCTCATCAGTGCCGACATGGAGGGCGCCACCGGCGTCACCTGGCCGGCGGACGTGCTGCCCGGGACACCCCAGTGGGAGCGCTGCCGATCGATGTTCACCTCGGACGTGAACGCCGCCGCGCTGGGCTTCTACGACGGCGGCGCGGACGAGGTCCTCGTCAACGAGGCTCACTGGACCATGCGCAACCTGCTGCTGGAGCGGCTGGACGAGCGGGTGCAGATGCTCACCGGCCGGCACAAGGCGCTGTCGATGGTCGAGGGCGTGCAGCACGGCGACGTGGACGGGATCGCCTTCGTCGGCTACCACGCGGGCGCCGGCGCCGAGGGAGTCCTCGCCCACACCTACCTCGCGAACTCCATCACCGGCGTGTGGCTGGACGGCGTGCGCGCCAGTGAGGGGCTGCTGAACGCGCGTGTCGTCGCCGAGTACGGGGTGCCGGTGGTGCTGGTGACCGGGGACGACGTGGCGTGCGAGGACGCGCTCGGGTACGCGCCCGAGGCGCTGAAGGTCGCCGTGAAGGACCATGTGTCGCGGTACGCGGCCGTGTGCCGCACACCGGCCAGGACGGCGGCGGACATCCGGGCCGCGGCCAAGGAGGCGGCCTCGCTGGCCGTCCGCCGCGAGCCGGCCGTGTCCGGCCCGCATACCGTCGCGGTCGAGTTCGACGCCGAGCACCTGGCCATGGCGGCGACCGTGGTGCCGGGCGTGGAGCGGACCGGGGAGCGGAAGGTGGCGTACACCTGCGCGACCATGTACGAGGCGATCCGCACCTTCAAGGCGGTCACCACTGTCGTCTCGGCCGCCGTGGAGGAGCAGTATGGCTGATCAGCAGGCGCTGGACGAGGTCGTGGAGTTCACCTCCGGCCTCATCCGCATCGACACCACCAACCGGGGCGGCGGTGACTGCCAGGAGCGCCCCGCCGCCGAGTACGCGGCCGAGCGGCTCGCCGAGGCCGGTCTCGAACCCACCCTCCTGGAGCGCACCCGGGGGCGCACCAACGTGGTCGCCCGGATCGCGGGCACCGACCCGACGGCCGACGCGCTGCTGGTGCACGGACACCTGGACGTGGTGCCGGCCGAGGCCGCCGACTGGAGCGTGGACCCGTTCTCCGGCGAGGTCCGCGACGGGGTCGTCTGGGGCCGGGGCGCGGTCGACATGAAGAACATGGACGCGATGATCCTCGCGGTCGTGCGGTCCTGGGCCCGGCAGGGCGTCCGGCCCCGGCGGGACCTCGTCATCGCCTTCACCGCGGACGAGGAGGCCAGCGCCGAGGACGGCTCCGGCTTCCTCGCCGACCGGCACCCCGAGCTGTTCGAGGGGTGCACGGAGGGCATCAGCGAGTCCGGGGCGTTCACCTTCCACGACGGGGCGGGCCGCGAGATCTACCCGATCGCGGCCGGAGAGCGCGGCACGGGCTGGCTGAAGCTCACCGCGCGCGGACGGGCCGGGCACGGCTCCAAGGTCAACCGCGAGAACGCGGTGACCCGGCTGGCCGCCGCAGTCGCGCGGATCGGCGCGCACGAGTGGCCGCTCAGGCTCACCCCGACCGTGAGCGCGGCGCTGAGCGAACTCGCCGCGCTGTACGGCCTCGGCACCGACCTCGACGACGTCGACCGGCTGCTGGAGAAGCTCGGCCCGGCCGCCAAGCTCGTCGAGGCGACCGTCCGCAACAGCGCCAACCCGACCATGATGGACGCGGGCTACAAGATCAACGTCATCCCGGGCGAGGCCGTGGCCCATGTCGACGGGCGGTTCCTGCCGGGCGGCGAGCAGGAGTTCAGGGACACCCTCGACCTGCTCACCGGGCCGGACGTGGACTGGGAGTTCGAGCACCGCGAGGTGGCCCTCCAGGCGCCGCTGGACTCGCCGACCTACGCGAGGATGCGGGCCGCCGTCGAGGAGTTCGCCCCCGAGGGGCATGTCGTGCCGTACTGCATGTCGGGCGGCACCGACGCCAAGCAGTTCTCCCGGCTCGGCATCACCGGTTACGGCTTCGCTCCGCTGAAGCTTCCCGAGGGCTTCGACTACCAGGCCCTTTTCCACGGCGTCGACGAGCGCGTGCCGGTCGAGGCGCTGCACTTCGGCGTCCGCGTCCTCGACCGGTTCCTGCGGGACGCCTGACCTCATGGGGGAGAACGTGCAGACCCTGCCGTACGGTTCCTGGCCGTCGCCCGTCGACGCGGCCCTCGCCGCCGCGCACGACGGCCACCCGGAGTTCGTGGGGTTCGTCGGCGACGAGGCGTGGTGGACCGAGCCCCGGCCCGCCGAGGGCGGCCGGCGCACCCTGGTGCGGCGGCACGCCGACGGCACCGAGGAGTCCGTGCTGCCCGCGCCGTGGAACGTGCGCAGCCGGGTCATCGAGTACGGCGGGCAGCCGTGGGCCGGTGCCCTGGTCGACGGCCGCCCGGTCGTGGTGTTCGTGCACTTCGCCGACCAGCGGCTGTACCGGTACGAGGAGGGCGTCGAGCCCCGTCCGCTGACCCCCGTGTCGCCGGTGGGCGGCGGGCTGCGCTGGGCGGACCCGCAGCTGCTGGTGGAGCGCGGCGAGGTGTGGTGCGTGCTGGAGGAGTTCACCGGCGACGGCCCCACCGACGTGCGGCGCGTCCTGGCCGCCGTGCCGCTGGACGGCTCCGCCGCCGAGGACCGGGACGCCGTCCGGGAGCTCTCCGACGACCGGCACCGCTTCGTCACCGGGCCACGCCTCTCGCCCGACGGGCGGCTCGCGGCGTGGCTGGCCTGGGACCATCCTCGGATGCCGTGGGACGGCACCGAGCTGGTGCTGGCCGAGGTGACCGAGGACGGCACGCTCACCGGGCCCCGCACCGTCGCCGGCGGCCCGCAGGAGTCGATCGCGCAGGCGGAGTTCGACGCCGACGGCGCCCTGCTCTACGTCAGCGACCGCACCGGCTGGTGGAACCTCTACCGGGACGGCGAGCCGCTGTGCCCGCGCGAGGAGGAGTTCGGCGGGGCCCTGTGGAAGCTCGGCCACCGCTGGTTCGCGCCGCTGGACGGCGGGCTGATCGCCGTGGTGCACGGCCGCGGCGCCACCGCCCTCGGGATACTCGACCCGGAGACCGGCGAGGTCGTCGACGCGGCCGGACCCTGGACCGAGTTCGCGCCCTCCCTCGCGGTCAACGGCCCGCGGGTCGTCGCCGTCGGCGCCAGCCCGCGCAGCGCCTACGAGGTGGTCGAACTGGACGCCCGCACCGGCCGGGCCCGGGTGATCGGCGCCGAGCACGACGACGTGGTGGACCCGGTCTTCTACCCGGAACCGCAGATCCGCGCCTTCACCGGCCCCGACGGGCGCGAGATCCACGCGCACGTCTACCCGCCGCACCACCCCGGCTGCACCGCGCCCGGCGCCGAGCTGCCGCCGTACGTCGTCTGGGCGCACGGCGGGCCCACCAGCCGCTCCCCGCTCGTCCTCGACCTCCAGATCGCCTACTTCACCTCGCGCGGCATCGGGGTCGCGGAGGTCAACTACGGCGGTTCGACCGGTTACGGGCGCGAGTACCGGGAGCGGCTGCGCGAGCAGTGGGGCGTCGTCGACGTCGAGGACTGCGCGGCCGTCGCGCTCTCCCTCGCCGAGGAGGGCACCGCCGACCCCGGGCGGCTCGCCGTGCGCGGCGGCAGCGCGGGCGGCTGGACCACGGCCGCGTCGCTCACCATGACCGACGTCTACGCCTGCGGCACGATCATCTACCCCATCCTCGACCTGGCCGGCTGGGCGACGGGCGAGACCCACGACTTCGAGTCGCAGTACCTGGAGGGACTGGTCGGACCCCTCGCCGAGGTGCCCGGGCGGTACGCGGAGCGCTCGCCCGCCGGGCACGCCGACCGGATCACGGCGCCCTTCCTGCTGCTCCAGGGCCTGGACGACGTCATCTGCCCGCCCGCCCAGTGCGAGCGGTTCCTGGAGGAGATGGCGGGGCGGGGGGTGCCGCACGCGTACATCGCCTTCGAGGGCGAGGGGCACGGATTCCGGCGGGCGGACACCATGATCCGCGCACTGGAGTCCGAACTCTCCCTGTACGCCCAGGTGTTCGGGCTCAATCCGCCCGGGGTGGCGACGCTGGAGCTGACCGGGTGAGGGAACTGCTGCGCCCGCCCCGGCTGGCGCCCGGGGCCCGGGTGGCCGTCGTCGCGACGAGCGGGCCGGTGCCCGAGGAACGGTTGCAGAACGGGCTCGCCGTGCTGCGCGGCTGGGACCTCGACCCGGTGGTGGCCCCCCATACGCTCGACCGGCACCCCGAGTTCGGCTATCTGGCGGGCACGGACGCCGACCGGGCCGCCGACTTCCAGGCCGCCTGGTGCGACCCGTCCGTGGCGGCCGTGCTGTGCGCCCGCGGCGGGTACGGGGCGCAGCGGATGGTGGACCTGCTCGACTGGGAGGCGCTGCGCGCGGCCGGGCCGAAGGTGCTCGTCGGCTTCAGCGACGTCACCGCGCTGCACGAGGCGTTCGCCACCCGGCTCGGCCTCGTCACCCTGCACGGGCCGATGGCCGCCGGCCTCGACTTCATCAAGAACGCGCGGGCGCAGGACCATCTGAGGGCCACGCTGTTCGCGCCGGAGACGGTGCGCACGATCACCTCCGGCGGCGGGGCCCTGGTGCCCGGCCGGGCCCGGGGTGTGACCTTCGGCGGCTGCACGAGCCTGCTCGCCGCCGAACTGGGCACACCGGGGGCCCGCACCGACGCCCGGGGCGGGCTGCTGATGCTCGAGGACGTGGGCGAGGAGCCGTACCGGCTCGACCGGATCCTGACCCAGCTGCTGCGCGCCGGCCGGTTCGACGGGGTCACGGGCATCGCCCTCGGCTCCTGGGTCGACTGCGGGCCGTACGAGAAGCTGCGCCCGGTGCTCGCGGACCGGCTGGGCGGGCTCGGGATCCCGGTCGCCGAGGAGTTCGGATTCGGGCACTGCGAAGGGGCGTTGACGATTCCGTTCGGTGTGAGGGCGGAGCTGGACACCTACGCGGGGACGCTGACGCTGGACGAGCCCGCCCTGCGCTGAGGCTCCGCCGGTCCCCGCGGAAGTCGTCACGGTCGTCCGCACCGAAGGACCGACGCCGGCGCGGTCCCGCGTGCGCGTGCCGCCGGTCTGGTGTGCGTCTGGTGCCGGGCCGGGTGCGCGTGCCGCTGGTTCCGTGTGCGTCTGCTGCGGGTCCCGGGACCGGGTGCGCGTGCTGTCGGGCTCGTGTGCGTCTGCTGCCGGGGCCGGGTGCGCCTGTCTCGTGTTCGTCTGCCGGCGGGGCCGGGATCGGGTGTGCGTGCCGTCGGGCTTGCATCCGTCTGCTGCCGGGGCCGGGAGCGCCGGTCCCGTGTTCGTCCGCCGGGGGGGCCGGGTGCGCGCGTTCGGCGGCGTTGGTGGCGTGGGATTGCCCGCGGTCCGGGAGCGTCGGCCGGGGCTGCGCCGGCCGGGCGCCGGTCGTAGGGTGGCGGGATGCCGCACATCGCGTCCCGCCATCTCGCCGAGGGCCCCCGCGTGGGCATACGCCACTTCACCTACGAGGACGGCGCCGAGTTCACGGCGCGGGTCCGGGAGAGCAAGGACCTCCACCACCCGTGGCTCTTCCCGCCGGACACGGCCTCGGCCTACGCCCGCTATGCCGGCCGGCTGATAGAGGACCCGGGGAGCGCGGGGTTCCTGGTCTGCGAGACGGCCACGGGGGCCCTCGCCGGGTACATCAACATCAACAACATCGTCGGCGGTGCCTTCCAGAGCGGTGCCCTCGGCTACGGCGCCTTCGCGCACGCCGCGGGGCGCGGCCTGATGCGGGAAGGGCTGGACCTGGTGATCGGCCACGCCTTCGGGCCGATGCGGCTGCACCGGCTGGAGATCAACGTGCAACCCGGCAACACCGCGTCCATTGCCCTCGCCCGCGCCTGCGGTTTCCGCCTGGAGGGCTTCTCGCCCCTGATGCTCCACATCGACGGCGCCTGGCGGGACCATGAGCGCTGGGCGCTCACCGCCGAGATGCGGACCGGTGGTTGACCCTCAGGATGCCGACCGCGGTGGCATCCTCACGGTGCCGAGTGCCGAGTGCCGAGTGCCGAGTGCCGTGACCGTCGAGCGCGGCCCCCGGAAGCCGTGGCCCGGCCCGTGCGCCTTCGCGTGATCCCGGCCCGCCGTCACCCTGGCCAGTTCGGCGGCGGGCGGGTTCCATGGAGATCGTGACGACGATCCGACGCGACGTAGTGACACTGCCCGCCGCCGAGTTGGGACCGGACAACCCCCTGCCCCCGCTACGGCCCCTCGACGAGACGCACCGCATCGACGACCGGGACCGCGAGGAACTGCCGCGTGACATGGCACGGCAGATCGACTACGAGCCCCTGCGCAGCCTGCTCCCGGTGGGCGTCCGGGACGGATACGAACGGGCCCGCGCACCCCGCGACTTCGACGCCGTGGTGATCGAGAACGACCGGCTGCGCGCCACCGTGCTCCCCGCCCTCGGAGGTCGGCTGGTCTCCCTGGTCCACCTGCCGTCCGGCCGTGAACTCCTCTACCGCAACCCGGTGTTCCAGCCCGCCAACTTCGCCCTCAACGGCGCCTGGTTCTCCGGCGGCGTCGAATGGAACATCGGCGCGACCGGACACACCACCCTGTCCTGCTCACCCCTGCACGCCGCCCGCGTCCCCGCTCCCGACGGCACGGAGATGCTGCGTCTGTGGGAGTGGGAGCGGCTGCGCGACCTGCCCTTCCAGGTCGACCTCTGGCTGCCCGACGGCTCGGACTTCCTCTACGTGGGCGTCCGCATCCGCAATCCGCACGAGCGGCCGGTGCCGGCCTACTGGTGGTCCAACATCGCCGTCCCCGAGGACTGCCGGGTGCTCGCGCCGGCCGAGGAGGCGTGGAACTTCAGCTACGAGCGCCGCCTGCGCCGTGTGCCGGTCCCCGCGCACGACGGGACCGACCGGACCTACCCCCTCAACAGCCCTTACCCCGCCGACTACTTCTACGAGCTGCCCGAGGGGCGGCGCCCCTGGATCGCCGCGCTCGGCGCGGACGGGCAGGGGCTTGTACAGACGTCCACCGACGTGCTGCGCGGGCGCAAGCTGTTCGTGTGGGGCTCGGGCGGCGGCGGGCGGCGCTGGCAGCAGTGGCTCACCGAGCCCGGCACCGGCGGCTACTGCGAGATCCAGGCCGGACTCGCCCGGACCCAGCTGGAGCACGTACGCCTGGAGCCGGAGAGCGAGGTGTCCTGGCTGGAGGCGTACGGGCCGCTGACCGCCTCCCCGGAGGGCGAGGACTGGACCGCGGTGGTCCGCGACGCCGAGGCCCGGCTGGAGACGGTGCTGCCACGCGCGGACGTGGTGGCGGCCTACGAGGCGTGGAAGCCGTGCGCCGACGGCGAACCCCGGGAGCGGCTCGCGACCGGCTCGGGCTGGGGCGCGCTCGAAGTGCTGCGCGGCGGCTGGAAGCTGCCCGGCACCCCCTTCGAGGAGACCACCCTGGAGGACGCCCAGGCGCCGTGGCTCCATCTGCTGCGCGCCGGGTCGCTGCCCGAGCCGCGCCGGGTACGGCCGCCGGGCCGGACACCGGTCGGAGCGCACTGGCGGGACATGCTGGAGACGGCGCCCGCGACGCCCCTCGCCGAGTACCACCTCGGGGTCGCGCAGTGGCACGCCGGGGACCGGGCGCAAGCGGTGCGCAGCTGGGAGCGGGCGCTCCCGCTGGCCCCCTCCCTCTGGCCGCTGCTGCGCTGTCTGGCGGTCGCGGACCGGGACGACGGCCACCACGAACGTGCCGCCGACCGGTACGTGGAGGCGTTCGACGACCTGTGCCGCGAGCGGCGCGACGACGGTGAGGTGTGGACGGCGGCCATGGCGGCGCTGGGCCGGGAGGCGATCGTCGCGCTGCTCGCCGTACGGCGTCCGGGGCAGGCGCGGGCGGTGTGGGAGCGGCTGCTTCCCGCGACGCGGGCCCGGGGCCGGTTCCGGCTGCTGGAGGCCGAGTTGCTGGCCGCCGAGGGACGGATCGAGGACGCCCGCGCCGTCTTCGCGGCGGGCTTCGAGGTGGCCGACCTGCGGGAGGGCGACGAGGTACTGGGGCGGTTGTGGGAGCGGATCGGCGGCGGTCCGCTGCCGGCGCGCCACGACTTCCGGATGCGGCCGCCCGCACTCTGAGGACCGACCGGCCGCTCGGGAGCCGGCGTTAAGCGAGGGCGGTGAAGGGTACCCGGCCGCCATGGACCGCATGGATCATCTGGATCACCTGGACAAGCATCTGGTCGACGAGTTGGCGCAGGTCGCGCGGGAGACGATCCGCGACGAACTGCGCCAGCAGACCCGTAAGCAGCGCCGCAAGGCCACGCTGTACGCCGCGTCCGGCGCCCTCGCGCTGTACGCGGGCGCGGCGGTCGCCCTCGCCGTGGGGCTGGCCCTCGCCCTCGTCCTGCCCGGCTGGGCCGCCGCGCTCATCACCGCGGCGGTCTTCGGTGCTGTCGCCCATCTGCTGCGCGGCGCCGCCAGGCCGCACGCCACCGGGACGCCGCACGGGCGCGCCGAGCTGACGGCGGACCGGGACCACGCGCACGGCGCCGTCCCGCCGCACGCCGGCCCCGCCGAGTACCCGCAGATGCCGCCGGCCCCGCCCGGTGCCGCCGCGCCGACCGAGACACCGGGGCCGCCGCTGCGGCGGCCGGACGACATCGACCCCGGGGGCCCGCACCACCGCGCCTGACGCGGGATGTCCCCACCGATCGGCCGTGGCCGGACGTCGTCCCGGCCACGGCCGATCGTGTGGCTCTCGCCCCCGCACACGACCCGCTCTCCGGCCGGAACGCGGAGCCGATCGAGGGGGCCGTCCGGGTTTGGGCGTCCTGGCCAGGGGGACGCGGAACACCTCGGACGAGACGAACGCCGGAGGCATGACCGTGAGTCGACCCCGCATCGTGATCGTCGGCGCCGGCTTCGCCGGCTACCGGACGGCCCGCGACCTGTCGCGGCTGGCCCGGGGCAGGGCCGACATCACACTGCTGAACCCGACCGACTACTTCCTGTATCTGCCGCTGCTGCCACAGGTGGCCGCGGGAGTCCTGGAGCCGCGCCGCGTCACCATCTCCCTGTCGGGCTCCCTGCCACAGGTGCGGCTGGTCCTCGGCGAGGCCGACGGTATCGACCTCGACACGCGGACCGTGCACTACTCCGACCCCGAGGGCGGGAGCGGCACGCTGGAGTACGACCGGCTGGTGCTCGCCGCCGGCAGCGTGAACAAACTGCTGCCCATCCCGGGCGTCGCCGAGCACGCCCACGGCTTCCGCGGCCTGCCCGAGGCCCTCTACCTGCGCGACCACGTGACCCGCCAGGTCGAGCTCGCGGCCGCCGCCGGCGACCCCGGGAGCTGCGCGGCGCGCTGCACCTTCGTGGTGGTCGGCGCCGGCTACACCGGGACGGAGGTCGCCGCGCTCGGTCAGCTCTACACCGACGCGCAGGTGCGGAAGCAGCCCCTGCGGGAGGGCATGCGGCCCCGCTGGATCCTGCTGGACATCGCCCCGCGCGTCCTGCCCGAGCTGGACGAACGGCTCTCCCGCACCGCCGACCGGGTGCTGCGGGAGCGGGGCGTCGACGTGCGGATGGGGACCTCCGTGAAGGAGGCCACGCACGCCGGGGTGCTGCTGACCGACGGGGAGTTCGTCGAGACCCGCACGATCGTGTGGTGCGTGGGCGTACGGCCCGATCCGCTCGCCGACTCCCTCGGCCTGCCCATGGAACGCGGGCGGCTGCTCGTCGACCCCTACCTCCAGGTGCCGGGCCGGCCCGAGGTGTTCGCGTGCGGGGACGCCGCCGCCGTGCCCGACCTCGACAACCCCGGCCAGTACACGCCGATGACCGCGCAGCACGCCTGGCGGCACGGCAAGGTGTGCGCCCGGAACATCGCCGCCTCCTTCGGTGACGGGGAGCCGCGGGCCTACCGCCACCGGGACCTGGGGTTCGTGGTCGACCTGGGCGGCGTCAAGGCGGCCGCCGATCCGCTGGGCGTGCCGCTGTCCGGGATCGCCGCAGGGGCCGTCGCACGCGGCTACCACCTCGCCGCGATGCCGGGCAACCGGGTACGGGTCGCGGCGGACTGGCTGCTGGACGCGGTACTGCCGCGCCAGGCCGTGCAGTTGGGGCTCGTACGGTCGTGGTCGGTGCCGCTCGACACCGCGTCCCCGGAGGTGGTCCGGGCGCCGGACGGCACGCAGCGGCAGCCCGGTGCCGGGGCGCGGAACGGTCCCGGGGCCGCCGAGCCTCCCGGCACGCCCCGTGCCGCCGGTGACGGCGGACCCGCGAGGAACCGCCCCGGTGCCGAACCGGCCACGCACCGTACCGGCGCCGAACCGGCCGGGCGCAGGAAGCCGCCGGGTGACGCACCCGCACGCAAGCACCGCGCCGGGAAGCACGGCGGTGACGCGCCGGCGCAGAAGCACCGTGGCGGCAGGCGCGGCGGTGACACGCCCGTGCGCGGCACCGACCACCGCGCGCCGGGCCCCGTCAGGCGCATCGACACGCCCGACGAAGGAGACCGATGAACACCCGCGAACTCGTCGAGCTCGCCCAGCAACTGCGCGTGGACAGCGTACGGGCCGCCGCCGCGGCAGGCTCCGGGCATCCGACGTCGTCGATGTCCGCCGCCGATCTGATGGCCGTCCTCATCGCCCACCACCTGCGCTACGACTTCGACCGTCCGAACCACCCGGGCAACGACCGCTTCGTGCTGTCCAAGGGGCACGCCTCGCCCCTGCTCTACTCCGCCTACAAGGCCGCCGACGCCCTCGACGACGGCGAGCTGCTGACCTTCCGCACGCTGGGCAGCCGCCTCGAAGGGCACCCCACGCCACGGCGGCTGCCGTGGGTCGAGACGGCCACCGGGTCACTGGGCCAGGGACTGCCGGTCGGCGTCGGGATCGCCCTGGCCGGCAAACGGCTCGACCACGAGGACTACCGCGTGTGGGTGCTGTGCGGGGACAGCGAGCTGGCCGAGGGCTCCGTGTGGGAGGCCGCCGAGCACGCCTCGTTCGAGAACCTCGACAACCTCACCGCGATCGTCGACGTCAACCGCCTCGGCCAGCGCGGCCCCACCCGGCACGGCCACGACCTCGCCGCCTACTCCCGGCGCTTCCAGGCGTTCGGCTGGCACACCGTCGAGGTCGACGGGCACGACGTGGACGCCGTCGACCGGGCGTTCCGGGAGGCGACCGCGACCGAGGGCCGGCCGACCGTCGTCCTCGCCAGGACCCTCAAGGGAAAGGGCGTCGAGGCCGTCCAGGACCGCGAAGGGCTGCACGGCAAGCCGCTGCCCGACGCCGAGGCGGCCGTCGCCGAACTCGGTGGCCTCCGCGACCTGCGCGTCCATCTGCAGGAGCCGCCCGCCGTGCCCCTGCTGCACGTGGTCCGCGAGGACCACGTCGAGCTGCCCCGCTTCGACAAGGGTGAGCAGGTGGCCACCCGCGACGCCTACGGCAAGGCGCTCGCCGCCCTCGGAAGGGGACGCGGTGACGTCGTCGCCCTCGACGGGGAGGTGAGCGACTCCACGCGGGCCGAGGCGTTCGCCGAGGAGCACCCGGAGCGGTTCTTCGAGTGCTACATCGCCGAGCAGCAGATGGTCGCCGCCGCGGTGGGCATCTCCACCCGCGGCTGGGTGCCGTACGCCTCGACGTTCGCGGCCTTCCTGACCCGCGCCTACGACTTCGTGCGCATGGCCTCGATCAGCGGGGCCGGGATCAACCTGGTCGGTTCGCACGCGGGCGTCGCGATCGGGCAGGACGGGCCCTCGCAGATGGGCCTGGAGGACCTCGCGATGTTCCGGGCCGTGCACGGCTCGACGGTCCTCTACCCGTGCGACGCCAACCAGACCGCCCGTCTCGTCGCCGCCATGGCCGACCTGGACGGCATCCGCTATCTGCGCACCTCACGCGGCAAGACCACGGTGATCTACGGTCCCGACGAGGAGTTCCCGGTGGGCGGCAGCAAGGTGCTGCGCTCCGGTGCCACCGACCGCCTGACCCTGGTCGCCGCCGGTGTCACCGTGCCCGAGGCGCTGGCCGCGGCCGACATGCTGGACGGCGAGGGCATCCAGGTGCGGGTGATCGACCTGTACTCGGTCAAGCCCGTGGACCGGCTCACCCTGAGGCAGGCCGCCGAGGACACCGGCTGCCTCGTCACCGTCGAGGACCACCGCGAGGAGGGCGGCCTCGGTGACGCCGTCGTCGACGCCTTCCTGGACGGGCGCCCGACGCCGCGGCTGGTGCGGCTCGCGGTGCGCGCCATGCCGGGTTCGGCGGCGCCCGACCAGCAGCTGCACGCCGCCCGCATCGACGCCGACTCCATCGCCACCGCCGTGCAGCTGCTGGTGGAGCAGGCGGTCGTCCGGTGAGCGGTGACGACGTCCACTCCGTGCGGGCCGGCCGGCGCACGGTCGAGGTGCACCGGCCGGACAAGGTGCTCTTCCCCGGTGGCGAGGAGGGCAAGGAGTACACCAAGCGTGATCTCGTCGACTACTACCGGGCGGTCGCGCCGTTCATGCTGCCGCATCTGCGGGGCCGTCCGCTGATGCTCCAGCGGCGGCCGGACGGACTCGACGGCCCGGAGTTCCTGCAGAAGAACACGCCCGACAGCTATCCGGAGTGGATCACCCGCGTCGAGGTGCCCAAGGAGGGCGGCACCGTCCGCCACACGGTCTGCGACGACGCCGCCACCCTGGTCCACCTCGCCGACCAGGCGTGCGTCACCCTCCATCGCTGGCTGTCCCGCACCGGCGCGTTGAACCGGCCGGACCGGCTGGTGTTCGACCTCGACCCGTCCGGCGACTCCTTCGCGCCGGTGCGCGAGGCCGCCTGGCTGCTCTGCGAGCTGCTGGACGAGCTGAGACTGCCCTCGGCGCTGATGACCACCGGCTCGCGCGGACTGCATGTCGTCGTGCCGCTGAACGGGCGCCACGACTTCGACGAGGTGAGAGAGTTCGCCCGGGACGTCGCCGACACCCTCGCCGCCGCGCACCCCGACCGGTGCACCACCGCCGCCCGCAAGAAGGACCGCGGAGACCGGCTCTACCTCGACGTGCAGCGCAACGGCTACGCGCAGACCGCCGTCGCCCCCTTCTCCGTGCGCGCCCTGCCCGGAGCCCCCGTCGCCGTGCCCGTCGGCTGGGACCAGCTCGACCACCCCGGGTTCGGGCCGCGCCGCTGGACCGTCGCCGACGCCGTCGACCAGGCCCGTACCCACCCCTGGGCCGGTGTGCTGAACCGCGGGCGTGCCCTCGGCCCGGCGCGGCGCCGGCTCGACACGCTGCGTGGCTGAGCTCCCACCGTCCGGGCGCGGGCGTCGAGGGCCTTCCTGGAGGTCGCTGGACGTCGCCGGGAAGGTGTGCCGGTCCCGAAGGTTTGGCCAAGGGATCGAGGGCCACCCGAACCGCGAGGTGGTCGTATCGAACACGTTGCGGGAACGGCCGGTGCTGCCCGGGACCGGCCGCGCACAGGAGGAGAGCCCATGACCGGACTGCGGTACGTGTACGCCGTCAGCCGCCCCTTCGACGCGGCGCTGCAGTCCCAGCTGACGGGTGTGGCGGGTGCGCCACCCAAGCTGCTGCACCATCACGGTCTGATCGCCGTGGTCAGCTCGGTGCCGGAGCACGACTTCGCCGAGGAGCCGCTGCGCGCCCATCTGGAGGACCTCGACTGGTTCACCGCCACGGCCCGGAGCCACCAGGGCGTGATCGACGCGCTCACCACGGTGACCACGCCGCTGCCGCTCCGGCTGGGCACGGTCTTCCGGGACGACAGCGGCGTACGGATGATGCTGGAGGCACGGGAAGGCGACTTCCTGCGCACCCTGGACCGGCTGGCCGGCCGGGTGGAATGGGGCGTGAAGGTGTTCGCCGAACCGTCGGCCACCGTGTCCGGGGCGCCGGCGGAGCCTGGCACCACGGTGGATTCGGTGCGGTCCGCGCACGGTCCGGACACGTGGAACCGGCGGGCGGCCCCGGCGCCGGCGTCGGGCCGGGACCGTCCGGCGCGCGGCGGCGTCAAGGAACGCGAGCGGGGCCAGAGCCGGATCGAGGAGTTCGCGGAGCGCCTGCACGAGAGGCTCATGGCGCACGCCGACGACTCCCGGACGCACGCCCCCCGGAGCGCCGAGGTGTCCGGGGTCCTGGGCCGCAACGTGCTCGACGCGGCCTATCTGGTGCCGCGCGGCCGCTCCGAGGAGTTCGTGGAGATAGTGGACCGGACGAAGGACGAGATGCCGGGGGTCCGGGTGGAGCTGACCGGCCCCTGGGCGGCCTACTCCTTCGCGGGGGAGAAGCCGTGAGGGTGATCGCACGGCCGGCGATCACCCTGGTGGACACGGCCGGGCCCGCCCGGGTGCTCAGGCGGCCCGGGCGGAGGGAATCCCGGCGAAGGATGTCTCAGCCGGCCTTGCGGCACAGGATCTCCCCGTGCAGCACCCCGAACCAGCCGTCGGCCGCCGCCCCCCACTCCCGCCACGCCTCCGCCATGGCCCGCAGTTCCGCCTCGCTCGCGTGACCGCCCTCGACCGCCCGGCGCGCGTACGAGGACGCCACGGTGCGCTCCGCCCACAGGCCGCTCCACCAGGCCCGCTCCTCCGGCGACGCATAGGTCCAGGTGCTCGACGTGGCGGTGACGTCGGTGAGCCCCGCCCGCAGTGCCCACGCCTTCAGTCGCCGCCCCGCGTCCGGCTCGCCCCCGTTGGCGCGGGCCACCCGCCGGTACAGGTCGAGCCAGTCGTCCATGCCGGAGGAGACGGGGTACCAGGTCATCGCGGCGTAGTCGCCGTCGCGGGCGGCGACGAGGCCGCCCGGCCGCGTCACCCGCGCCATCTCGCGCAGCGCCTGCACCGGGTCACCGACGTGCTGGAGCACCTGATGGGCGTGGACCACGCAGAACGAGTCGTCCGGGAAGTCCAGCGCGTGCACGTCGGCCACCGCGAAGTCGACGTCGGCCAGTCCGCGCCCGGCAGCCGTGGCCCGCGCCCGCTCCAGGATCTCCGGCGCCCGGTCGACGCCGGTGACATGCCCGTCCGGGACCAGCGCCGCCAGGTCGGCGGTGATGGTGCCGGGGCCGCAGCCGACGTCCAGGATCCGCATGTCCGGCTCCAGCGAGCCGAGGAGGTACGCCGCGGAGTTGGCGGCGGTCCGCCAGGTGTGCGAGCGCAGCACCGACTCGTGGTGCCCGTGGGTGTAGACGGCGGTCTCCCTCGCCTTCGCCATGGCGGTGCCCCTTCTCGTCCGGCCGGACCACGTCCTCGGACACGGTACGCGTCCGGCCGGATGCTGAGACAGTGTGTTTCGCCATCCGGACGGACGGCGCGTCGGACGGTCAGTCCCGCAGAGGGAGCGGCCGGTAGACCACCAGTGCCTCCGGCACCTTCTCCAGCGACACCTCCCCCTCCACCTCGGTGACCTCGCCGTCGTGGGCGAGCAGCGTGCCCGGGGCGACGCCCGCCAGCCGCAGCCGGCGGACCTGGACGGCGGCGTGGGCGGGGGAGCCGGTCAGCGGTCCGGCGAAGGCGGCGGCGAGCAGCCGCAGCGCCGGCCGGCGGCCACCGTGCACGACCCGGACGTCCAGATGCCCGTCCGCGAGGTCCGTCCGGCGGGCGGGGGAGAGACCCGTCCGGTGGTAGGTGCCGTTCCCGACGAACACCAGCCACAGGGGCCGCACCCTGCCGCCCAGCTCGGCCTCCAGCGGATGCCGGTCGGCACGCAGCACGCGCAGCGCCGCGAGCAACCCGGCCGGCCAGCTGCCGATCCGGTGCGACCAGCGGTCCCGCTCGCGCACCAGCTCCGGGTAGACACCCAGGCTGAGGTTGTTGACGAAGACACCGCGCTTGTCGCCGCAGACGAACCGGCCCACGTCCACGCGGACCGCGTCGCCCTGCTCGACGGCCCCGGCCAGCGCCCGGACGTCCTCCACGCCCAGGTCCAGGGCGAAGTGGTTGAGCGTGCCGCCCGGCAGCACGGCGAGCGGCAGGTCGTGGCGCACGGCGATCCCGGCGGCCGTGCCGACCGTTCCGTCGCCGCCGCACACGCCCAGCACCCGGGCGCGGGCCGCTGCCTTCTCCAGCTCGTCCGGCACCTCCTCCGGCGGGCACTCGACGACCTCCGCCCGGGGCAGCGCGTCCCGCAGCGCCCGCACCAGGTCGGAGCTGCCCGCCGCCGTGTTCGCCACGACGACCAGCCCCTCGCCCTCGGGCAGCGCCGGGGCGTCCGCGCGCGGCCGGGGCGGCGGGGTGACCTGGTCACGGGTCGGCACCAGTGCCCTTACGGCGAACGCGGCGCCCACCCCGAGGGCCGCGCCCGCCAGCACGTCGCTGGGGAAGTGGACGCCGGTGTAGACGCGGGACATGGCGACGGAGAACGCCACGGGGGCGACCGCGGCACCCCAGGCCGGGGACTCCATGGCCACGCCCGCCGCGAAGGCCGCAGCGGAGGCGGAGTGCCCGGACGGGAAGGACGTCGTGATCGGCTGCCGCCTCAGACGGCGCACGGACGGCACCGCGTCGAGGACCGGGCGGGTGCGGCGCACGCTGCGTTTGCCGATCGTGTTGATCGTGGCCGAGGCCAGGGCGAGGGACGCCACCCCGCGTACGGCGGCCCGGCGCGCCCTCGGGGTGCGGCTCGCCGCGACGACGCCGGCGGCGGCGAACCACAGCAGCCCGTGGTTCGCGGCGCGGCTCAGCCTGGGCAGGACGGGCGCGGCGGCCGGCCAGTCCCGCGCGGCGGCGAACTCGAACAGCCGGTTGTCCAGTGCGAGCAGCCGCTCACGCAGCGCGTGGCGGCCGGGTTCGAGGGCGGTGAGGTCGACATCTGGGCTCATGCAGGGGCGGGTACCCTGATGCGGTTGTTTTCTGTCCGGCCCGTGATGGCCGGCACCCGGAGGAACCCATCGTGCGCCTGCTCTTGGTCCGCCACGGCCAGACCCCCTCGAACGTCGCCCACCTGCTGGACACCGCGGTCCCGGGGCCCGGCCTGACCGAGCTGGGCGAACGCCAGGCCGCCGCCCTGCCGGGCGCGCTCGCCGACGAGGACATCGAGGCGCTCTACGCCTCCACCCTCGTGCGCACCCAGCTCACCGCCGCGCCGCTCGCCGCGGCCCGCGGCCTCGACGTCCTCGTGCGCGACGGGATCCGCGAGGTGTCCGCGGGCGACCTCGAGATGCTGCCGGGCGGCTCGCGCAGGGGCGAGGAGTACATACGGACCGTGTTCGCCTGGGCCGACGGCGACACCGGCCTGCGCATGCCGGGCGGCGAGAGCGGCGAGGAGACGCTCGCACGCTTCGACGGAGTGGTCGCCGAGGCCGCCGCCGCCGGCGCCGGAACCGTCGCCATGGTCAGCCACGGCGCCGTGATCCGGATGTGGGCGGCCGCCCGCGCCGAGAACGTCGACATCTCCTTCACCCACCCCCTCGACAACACCGGTGTGGTGATCCTCGAAGGCTCCCCGTCCGACGGCTGGAAAGCCCTGACCTGGGCCGGTGCCACGGTCGCCTTCGCGGGCGAGGACGGCCCCACCCGGCGGCCGACGGACGAGCGCGGACACGCCCGGTAGCTCCCGGTAGCGCGGACCCGCCCCGGTTATCGGTTTGCCCCGTCCCGCCGCCCGCCCGCACAATGCGGCCTCATGGGACATCTGGAAGCCGCGCACATCGAGTACCACCTCCCCGACGGGAGGACCCTGCTCGGCGATGTGTCCTTCCGGGTGGGCGAGGGCGCCGTCGCCGCCCTCGTCGGACCCAACGGCGCAGGCAAGACCACCCTGCTCCGGCTGCTCTCGGGCGAGCTGAAGCCGCACGGCGGCTCCGTCACCGTGAGCGGCGGGCTCGGAGTGATGCGGCAGTTCGTGGGCTCCGTACGGGACGAGACGACCGTGCGCGACCTGCTGGTGTCGGTGTCGTCGCCACGCATCCGCGAGGCCGCGAAGGCCGTCGACGCCGCCGAGCACGACGTCATGACCGTCGACGACGAGGCGGCCCAGATGCGCTACGCGCAGGCGCTCGCCGACTGGGCCGAGGCGCGCGGCTACGAGGCGGAGACACTGTGGGACATGTGCACCACCGCCGCGCTCGGAATTCCGTACGACAAGGCGCAGTGGCGGCAGGTGCGCACGCTCTCCGGCGGTGAGCAGAAACGGCTCGTGCTGGAGGCGCTGCTGCGCGGCACCGACGAGGTGCTGCTGCTCGACGAGCCCGACAACTACCTCGACGTACCCGGCAAGCGCTGGCTGGAGGAGCGTCTGAGCGAGACCCGCAAGACGGTCCTGTTCGTCTCCCACGACCGCGAACTGCTCGCGCGCGCCGCCCAGCGGATCATCTCCGTCGAACCCGGCCCGGCCGGCGCCGACGCCTGGGTGCACGGCGCCGGCTTCGCGACGTACCACGAGGCCCGGCGGGAACGCTTCGCCCGTTTCGAGGAGCTGCGCAAGCGCTGGGACGAGAAGCACGCCCAGCTGAAGAAGCTGGTGCTGAACCTGCGTCAGGCGGCGGCGGTCAGCCACGAGATGGCGTCCCGGTACGCGGCGGCGCAGACCCGGCTGCGCAAGTTCGAGGAGGCGGGCCCGCCGCCGGAGCCGCCGCGTGAGCAGGACATCACGATGCGGCTCCGGGGCGGCCGCACCGGCGTGCGGGCCTTCACCTGCGCGGGGCTCGAACTCACCGGTCTGATGAAGCCGTTCGACCTGGAGGTCTACTACGGCGAGCGGGTCGCCGTCCTCGGGTCCAACGGCTCGGGGAAGTCCCACTTCCTGCGGCTGCTCGCCGGGGAGGACGTGGCGCACTCGGGGGAGTGGAAGCTCGGGGCCCGGGTCGTGCCCGGTCACTTCGCGCAGACGCACGCCCACCCGGAACTCATGGGCCGCCCCCTGCTCGACATCCTCTGGCGCGAGCACGCCCAGGACCGGGGCGCCGCGATGTCCCGGCTGCGCCGCTACGAGCTGACCGGTCAGGCCGAACAGAATTTCGACCGGCTCTCCGGTGGTCAGCAGGCCCGCTTCCAGATCCTGCTGCTGGAACTCCAGGGCGTCACCGCCCTGCTCCTCGACGAGCCCACGGACAACCTCGACCTGGAGTCCGCCGAGGCGCTCCAGGAGGGACTGGAGGCGTTCGACGGCACGGTCCTGGCGGTCACGCACGACCGCTGGTTCGCCCGTTCCTTCGACCGTTTCCTGGTCTTCGGCACCGACGGCCGGCTCCGGGAGACACCGGAGCCGGTCTGGGACGAGCGGCGGGTGGAGCGGGCTCGCTAGGTCGTGTTTCGAAAATCCCGTCTGCTCTGCGACGCCTGGCACGGCGCCTCGCCGCGTTGTCGGGATCGCTCGCGTACGCCCAGTACGCGGACGACCCTCCGCGGTCCGGCGCAGCGCTCGTGCCCGTTCGGGCCATCTCCGTGTCCAAGCCCCCGTCTTACGGCGCGATACGGCATTCGCATCGCCTGCAGAGCGGCATCACAGGAGGTGCGGTCCGTGCATGCCGGCAAGCAAGGCGCACTTGCCGCGGCTGCGCCGTCGCAACGAAGCGATCACGGTGGATGGCACCGGCGCCTGAGGATCATCGACGACGCTCAGTCGGACGGGCGCACGGGACAGCGTGAAGCCTTAGATCCCGGCAGGCGCACCGGGGGGCCGTGTCCGGGCACCCGCTGCCGGCTGCTGCCGGGAGCGGTGGAGAAGGGGCAGCGCGATCAGGGGGAAGATGACCACGGAGAGCAGCCCGGCGGCGACCAGAGCGGACGCGTTCTCGGGCCGTATGGCATCCAGTTTCAGGCCGATGGTCGCTGCGGCCACAATGACCGGCAGTGAGGTGGCCTGGAGCAGAGCTCCGGCCGCGACTTCCGGCCAGGAGAGTCCGGCTGCGCGGTACAGCAGTGCCGGAAGGCCGCGGACCAGCAGCAGCGCGGCCAGGAACATCGGCACCCGGAGGATGGTCCCGGCGTCCTCGAACAGGGCGCCGAGGTTGAACTGGATACCGCTCGTCACGAAGA
>NZ_JBSFCI010000016.1:0-159998 GCF_053593375.1 Streptomyces sp. NPDC002309
TGACCGTCCGCAGCCGTCCGCAGCCGCCGCTAGCGGCGGCTGCGGACGAGCAGATACAGGAAGTACGGCGTCCCGATCACCGCGGTCATCAGGCCCGCGCCGAGCTGTGCCGGTGCGATCACGGTCCTGCCGATCAGGTCGGCCGTGCAGACCAGAAGGGCGCCGAGGAGCATCGCGACCGGCACCACCCGCACATGCTGCCGGCCCACGAGGGCACGGGCCGCGTGCGGCGCGACGAGGCCGACGAAGCCGATCGTGCCCGCGGCGGCCACGGCGGTGGCGGCCAGCAGCACGCTCACCACGAGGAAGCCCAGGCGCCCGCGGGCCACGTCGAGCCCGAGGAGCCTCGGGGTGTCCTCGTCGAGCGACACCAGGTCGAGTTCCGTGCGCCGCAGCACCGCCACGGCCGCACCGACGGCGAGGACCACGGCGAGCGGCGCCACGTCGGGCAGCGTCCGGCCGTAGGTGGAGCCCGACAGCCAGGTGAGCGCCTTGGTCGCGTTGAACGGGTCGGTGAGGATGATGAGCAGGCTGATCAGGGCACTCGCGCCGGTCGCGACGCCGAACCCGACGAGGACGAGCCGGTTCTGCTGGAACCCGCCCCGCGCCGCGAGCCCGAAGACGAGCAGGGAGCTGACCGCCGCGCCCGCGAACGCCCCGCCGGCCACGGTCCACGACCCCGCCAGGGGCACGGTCGTGACGAGGAGTACGGCACCGAGCGCCGCGCCGCCGGAGACTCCGAGGACACCGGGCTCGGCCAGGGGGTTGCGGGTCACGGACTGTACGAGGGTCCCCGCCAGTGCCAGCGCCGCGCCCGCGAGGAGCGCCGCGGCGACCCGGGGCACCCGGGTGTCGAGGACGAAGCCGACGGTCCGCCCGGCCCTGCCCTGCGCCCAGTTGACGACGTCGCCCAGCAGCAGCTTGCTGTCGCCGAGCAGCACGGCGGCGATCGTGACCCCGATGAGGAGGGCCACCAGGACGGCCGTGGTGGTGAGGAAGACGGTTCGGCTCCTGATGCGCAGCCGGTCGGGCGCGGCGGCGGCGCCGTCCCGCACCCGGGTGGCCATCGCGATCAGGAAGACCGCGCCGACCAGACTGGTGACGACCCCGGTCGGCACCGCGACGGCCAGCTCCGTGGGGACGACGGCACGCAGCAGCACGTCGGAGCCGAGCACCAGCGACGCGCCGACGAGCCCCGCGAGCGGCATGTTCGCACGGGTGCGGGTGAATCCGCGGAACCTGCGGGCGAGGGGGCGTACGAGCGCGGGGGCGCACAGGCCGACGAAGCCGATCGGTCCGGCGAGCGTGACGGCGGCCGTGGAGAGCAGCGCCGTGAACACGACGACGGTGACCCGGGTGGTGCGGACCCGGACGCCCAGGCCGCGAGCGGCGTCGTCGCCGAGCGCCAGGGCGTCGAGCCGCCGGGCGACGAGCAGCAGCCCGACGAGACCGGCGACACCGATGGGTGCCGTCTGGAGCACGCCGTCGAACCCGTTCTGGGCGATGCTGCCCTGGTTCCAGCGGTAGAGGCCCTCGGTCTGCTGCGGGAACAGCAGGAGCAGCCCCTCGGTGACGGCGCCGAGGCCGAGCATCAGGGCGCTGCCGGCCAGCACGAGCCGTACGGTGCCCGAGCCGGGACCGGACAGTCCGAGGACGACGCCGGCGGCGGCGAGGCCGCCGGCGAACGCCACGCCGGAGGAGGCGAACAGCGGGAGCGAGACGCCGGTGACGGCCGCCACGCCGAGAGCGAGATACGAACCCGCGTTGACGGCGAGGGTGTCGGGGGACGCGAGGACGTTGCGGCTGACGGCCTGCAGGGCGGCGCCCGCCATGCCCAGCAGGATCCCGACGACCAGGCCGGCCGTCATGCGGGGCAGCCGGGAGGCGACGACGACGGACGAGTCGCCCGGCTCGGCCTCGCCGGTGAGCGCCTTCCACACCTCGGGCGCGCCGACCGCGGCCGTGCCCTGCGTGATGTCCACCAGTGCGAGCACGGCGACCAGCAGGACCAGCGTGGCCGTCACCGCGGCGGCGCCGCTCCGGGACGTGGCGGGCGTCGGGCGGGTGGTGGGAGCGGTTGCGGTGACGGCCACGGTGCTACTTCGCCAGGGCCTCGACGACCGCGTCGACGTACAGCTCCATCGACTCGGTGCCGCCGAACATCCAGATGCCGTCGGGCAGCCGGTGCACGTTGCCCTTCTTCACGAACGGCAGCGAGGTCCACACCTTGTCCTTCGCCAGCGCGCCGGCGAACGGGGTGCTGGCCTTGTCGCCCTCGCTGCCGATGTAGGCGAACTGCACGTCGCCCAGCTCGGTCAGGCCCTCGACGTCGGTGGAGGCGAGTCCGTAGTCCTTGTCGCCCTCGATCGCCCAGGCGTTCTTCAGGCCGAGCTTCTCGTTGACCGCGCCGATGAGCGAGCCGCCGGTGTACGGCCGGATCGAGACCTGGTTGGAGACGACGTAGCCGTCGGCGAAGGCGTAGTCGGCGCCCGTGAGTCCGGCGTCGGCGAGGGCCTTCTTGCCCTCGGCGAGCTTCGCGTCGAACCGCTTCTTGAGCTCGTCCGCCTTGTCGGTGGTGCCGGTGGCCTGGGCGATGAGGTCCAGGTTCTCGGTCATCCGCCCGATCGGGTCGGCGGCGTCGGCGGAGCGGACCTCCAGGACCGGGGCGACCTCGCGCAGCTGCTTCACGGCGGCCGGCGGCAGGTCGGTGGTGGCGACGATGAGGTCCGGGGACAGCGAGGCGATGGTGTCCATGCTGGGCTCGCCGCGCGTGCCGATGTCCTTGGGCTCGTTCTTCAGCGCGACCGCGGTGTCCCAGGTCTTGTAGCCCTTGACGTCGGCGACGCCGATGGGGTCGACGCCCAGCGATATCAGGTTCTCGACGACGTTCCACTCGGTTCCGACGACCTTCTTGGCCGGACCGTCGAGTTCCACCTTGGCGCCGGTGGCGTCGGTGAGGGTGATGCGCTCGCTGGTCTTCTTCGGCGCGTCGTCGGCGGCGGGCTCGGTGGTCCCGCAGGCGGTCAGGGTGAGCGCCGCGGCGGTGGTGACCGCCGCGGTCAGCAGGAGGCGTCTCATGAGGTGGTACTGAGCCTTTCGCTTCGCGTGTGGTGGCGGCCGATGGCGCGGGTGCGCAGCCGGCCGGTGAGGGGGTCGGTGTCGACCTCGATACGGATGCCGTACGTGTCGGTGAGCCGCTGTGCCGTGAGGACGTCCTCGGGCAGGCCGTCGGCGATGATCCGGCCCTCGTGGAGCAGCACGATCCGGTTGGCCACGGCCGCGGCCTGGTCCAGGTCGTGCAGGACGGCGCCGACCGCGATCCCGTGCTCGTCCGCCAGGTCGCGGACGAGGTCGAGGAGTTCGATCTGGTACCGGAGGTCCAGATAGGTGGTGGGCTCGTCGAGGAGCAGGACGCCGGTCTCCTGGGCCAGGCAGCCGGCGAGCCAGACGCGCTGGAGCTGGCCGCCCGAGAGGTGCTCGGCGCCCCGTTCGGCGAGCTCCGCGACGCCGGTCAGGGCGAGCGCGCGGTCCACCGCGGCCCGGCCCTCCGTGTCGCCGCGACCCCAGCGTCCCCGGTAGGGGTAGCGGCCGAACTCGACGACGTCCCGGACCGTCAGCCCGGTGGGCGTGGGCCGCCCCTGCGTCAGCAGGGCGACACGGCGTGAGAACTCACGGGGAGTCAGCGCCAGGGCGTCGGTCTCGCCGTCGATGACGAGTTCGGCGGCCCTCGGCCGCTGCAGCCGCGCCAGGGTGCGCAGCAGCGTCGACTTGCCGCTGCCGTTGGGCCCCACCAGCACGGTCACTTCGCCCGGTCGCAGCTTCAGCGCAGCACCGTGCACGACATCGACGCCGTCGTAGGCCACGGTGACATCCGTGGCCGACAGCTCATGACCACGTGGACTCACGGGCCCGGGGGTCTCTTCAGCAGCTCGCACGTTGCGAAGGTTAGCCTAACCTAAGACCGGGTTGAAGCAGGGGGTCTCCGGGCGCAAGACGAAGATTCGCCAGATCCGGGGTCCGTGACCGGAAACAACCCCTCCACGCCGAGGCGGCGACCCGCCGCGAGAGCTCCTTCCCTATGTTTCCTATCGAATTACTAGGAAAGCCTTGACGGGTGCGGAGCAGCCGCACAGGATGCTGTTCATGTCCCGTACGCAGCAACGACTCGTTCGTCGCCGGCATCTCGACTTCGGTCACGTCGTCAGCGCCGCCCGCTGTCCCGCGTAAGGCACCCGGCTCTCCCCGCATCGCCCGTGCCCCCGCACACCCTTCCTCCAGCCGGCCGGACTGCCGGGCATGTCACCCGCCCCGCCTGACGGACCCGCACACTTCCGAGGGACGACCGCCATGACCACGGCACTTCCCCGACACACGACGGCCGCGCCTGGTGGGCGACCCCCACCGCACACGACGGCGGCCCCGGCCACGGCCCAGGCTCCGCGTGCCTGGACGGACGGTGAGGAGACGACCGCCATGGGCGTAGCCGCCGCACCGCCGGGACCCGCATCGGCATCCGGGGCACACGAGTCGGCATCCGGGGCACGCGAGCAACCCGAGAAGTCCGCGCCGGCCGACCGGACCGGGCCCGGTCGGGCGCACTGGCTGCGCGTGGCCCGCGAAGCGGCGGACGACCTGGCCACCGACGCGGTGGCCAGGGAGCAGGCAGGCAAGGCACCGTTCGACGAAGTGTCCCGGCTGCGTGAGGCGGGGCTGCTGACGCTCCTGACACCGTCCGGCTCCGGCGGAGGCGGCACGGACTGGCCGACGGCCTACTCCGTCGTCCGGCAGATCGCCGCGGCGGACGGGGCGATCGGTCAACTGCTGGGCTGTCACTACTTCCTGTCGTGGAGCGCCCGGTGCTTCGCCCAGCCGGACCGCGCCGCCCGGCTGGAGCGGCGGTCCGCGGCGGAGCAGTGGTGCTGGGGAGGGGGGCTCGCGCCCCGGGAGGCCCCGCCCAGACTGACCGGGAAGCCCCACGGCTCGGTGCTCGACGGCCGGCAGAGCTACGTCACCGGGGTCCTCGTCGCCGACCGGCTCGCCGTTCGGGCCGTACGGGCGGACACCGGCGAACCGCTCGCCGTCGTCGTGGATCCCGGCCACCGGGGCGTGCGGATCGACGACGACGCGGGCACCTTCGGCCAGCGACTCGCGGGCGGCGGCAGCGTCGAGTTCGACGCCGTTCCGGTCACCGCCGACGACGTCCTCGGCTCCCTGCCCGCGGACGAGGACGTCCTGTCGCCCGCGACCGCCCTGGCGTCCCCGGTCGGACGCCTCTTCTCCGTCCAGGTGCTGCTCGGAATGGCCGACGGAGTTCTCGCGGAAGCCCGTGAGTACAGCAGGCCGGGCCACGCCCCCTGGCCGCCCTCCTGTCCGGCCGGCACCTCCCACGACCCGCAGGTGCGGGCCGCCTACGGGGAACTCGTGGTCCTCGCCCGCTCCGCGTCCGCACTCACCGATCAGGCACTGGCGGCCCTGTACGGCGGGCTGGCCCGTGGCGAGGACCTCGCCCACGACGAGTACGCGGAGATCTCCGTCCTCGCGGCGATGGCCGAAGCGGCAGCCGCCAGGGCCGCGCGGGAGACCACCACCCGCGCCCTCGACGTCATCGGCTCCCGCGCCGCCTCGGCGCGGCTGGGCTTCGACCGCTTCTGGCGCAATGCCCGGACCCACACCCTGTTCGAGCCCGGCACCCACCGGCTGCGTGAGGTCGGGGACTACTTCCTCGACGGCACGCATCCTCCTTTCGCCCTGCCGGTCTGAGCCCGGGACCGGACTCCACCGGCGGCCGTGAACGTGGCACCTCACGTCCTTCCTCGCACCGTCCGCCCCGGCCGTCGCGGCCTCGCCGGCATCCCGCCGGTGACCGGATTCCGAACTGCGAGATGAGGTCGTCCATCATACGAACACCCCCTTGGGGAGAGGGCGACCTTCTGCCACGATCCCTAGCAGTCAGGTAGGGAAGCTAGGAATCCCGGGGGGTGGGCCATGCGAGCGTTCGACCGATGCGACCGCCACGGCCGGGCCGGCCGGTCGCTCCCGCTGCTGACCTCGCGCCGCCACATCGACCTCGGCCGCACGTCCAGCGCCATCTGTCGGCCCGTCTGAGGCCGTCCGCAGCGACGCCCTTCGGCCGGCCGCGCCCTCCGCGCCCTGCCTCCACCCGCCTCCGCCCCGCCTCCACTCCCGCGCCCTTGCACCTCGAAGGGCGCGGTGAGCGGCGCTCCGGCGCCCGCTTCCGCGCCGCACCCCCCACACGTTCAGCACCTTCTTGATCAGCCCTTTCCCTGAAAGGACACCTCCGTGTCTGCCGCAAGACCGATCATCGCCCTGCGCGCCCTCGCCGTCACAGCGGCGCTCCCACTCCTGCTGACCGCCTGCGGTTACGGTGCCGAGTCCACCTCCGACGACAAGCAGCCGGAGGTCGCGGCGAACGCCGAGAAGCTGTCCGCCGACGAAGTGAGGATCGGCTACTTCCCCAACCTCACCCACGCCACCGCCCTGGTGGGCGTCCAGGAGGGCCTGCTCCAGAAGGAACTGGGCGGCACCAGGATCAAGGCGTCGACGTTCAACGCCGGCCCCTCCGAGATCGAGGCGCTCAACTCCGGCTCCATAGACATCGGCTGGATCGGCCCCTCCCCCTCCATCAACGGATTCACCAAGTCGGGCGGCAAGAACCTGCGCATCATCAGCGGTTCCGCCTCCGGCGGCGTGAAGCTCGTCGTCAATCCCGACAAGATCAAGACCCTGGACGACCTCAAGGGCAAGAAGATCGCCACGCCCCAGCTCGGCAACACCCAGGACGTCGCGTTCCTCAACTGGATCGCGGAGAAGGGCTGGAAGGTCGACGCGCAGAGCGGCGGCGGTGACGTCTCCGTGGTCCGCACGGACAACAAGATCACCCCGGACGCCTACAAGTCCGGCTCCGTGGACGGCGCCTGGGTGCCCGAGCCGACCGCGTCCAAGCTCGTCTCCGAGGGCGCGAAGGTGCTCCTCGACGAGTCCGACCTGTGGCCCGACAAGAAGTTCGTGATCACGAACATCATCGTGTCGCAGAGCTTCCTGAAGGAGCACCCGGACGTCGTCGAGGCCGTGCTGCGCGGTTCGGTGAAGACCAACGAGTGGATCAACGCCAACCCCGAGGACGCGAAGGCGTCCGCCAACGCGGCGCTGAAGAAGCTGTCGGGCAAGGAGCTGCCCGCCGAGGTCATCGACCCGGCGTGGAAGTCCATCACCTTCCTCGACGACCCGCTGGCCGCCACCCTCGACGCCCAGGCCGAACACGCCGTCAAGGCCGGTCTGCTGGAGGAGCCGCAGCTGAAGGGCATCTACGACCTCGCGCCGCTGAACGGGGTGCTCAAGGCCGAGGGCAAGGACGAGGTCGACGACGCCGGTCTCGGCACGCCCTGACGACCGACCGGATCCCATAAGTTCCCAGGAGGTGACGACCATGGCCACCACGATCGCCAAGGCCGCCGAGGACGCCCCGCAGGCGACGTACGCCGCCCGTGTCGAGCATGTCTCGAAGTCCTTTCCCGCGCCGGGCGCGCCCGGCGGGCGGCAGCTCGTGCTCGACGACATCACCCTCGATGTCGCGCCGGGCGAGTTCGTCACCCTCCTGGGGGCCTCCGGGTGCGGCAAGTCCACCCTGCTCAACCTGGTCGCGGGGCTGGACCTGCCGTCCTCCGGCTCGATCAGCACGGACGGCCGGCCCGCCCTGATGTTCCAGGAGCACGCGCTCTTCCCGTGGCTGACGGCCGGCAAGAACATCGAGCTCGCGCTGAAGTTGCGTGGGGTCACCGCTCCCCTGCGCCGCTCCGAGGCGGAACGGCTGCTGGAGGTCGTACGGCTCGGAGGCGCGTACCGCAAGCGGGTGCACGAGCTGTCCGGCGGCATGCGCCAGCGCGTCGCACTGGCCCGCGCGCTGGCGCAGGACAGCCGACTGCTGCTGATGGACGAGCCGTTCGCCGCGCTGGACGCGATCACCCGGGACGTGCTGCACGACGAGCTGACCCGCGTCTGGCACGAGACGGGCGTCTCGGTCCTGTTCGTGACGCACAACGTGCGCGAGGCGGTACGGCTGGCACAGCGCGTCGTGCTGCTGTCCTCCCGCCCGGGGCGGATCGCGCGCGAGTGGACGGTCGGCATTCCGCAGCCGCGCCGTCTGGAGGACAGCGCGGTCGCCGGGCTGGCCGCCGAGATCACCGAGGAACTGCGTGAGGAGATCCGCCGCCATGGCCGGCACTGACCACGGCGTCGGCACCGAGGCCGACGTGCGCAAGGACGGCCCCACGGCCGCCGGGAAGCCGCAGGACCCCCATGACCTGGCGGGACTGGAGGCGGGGCTCGACGCCCTGGAGTCGGCACCGGTGGCACGTACACCGCTGCGGGAGACGCTGACGCGCAAGGTGCTGCCCCCCGTCACCGCCGTCGTACTGGTGTTGGTGGTCTGGCAGTTGCTGGTGTGGGCCGAGGTCGCCCCCGACTACAAACTGGCGTCGCCGTCCGACGTGTGGGGCGAGTTGCGCGCTGCCTGGCTCCAGGGCACGCTCCTCGGCTACATCTGGACCAGCGTCTCGCGCGGGCTGCTCGGTTTCCTGATGGCGCTCGCCATCGGCACCCCGCTCGGCCTGCTGGTCGCCCGCGTCGGCTTCGTCCGGGCGGCCGTCGGTCCCGTCCTGTCCGGGTTGCAGTCGCTGCCGTCGGTGGCCTGGGTGCCGCCCGCCGTGATCTGGCTCGGCCTGAACGACTCGATGATGTACGCCGTGATCCTGCTCGGCGCGGTCCCCTCCATCGCCAACGGCCTGGTCGCGGGCATCGACCAGATTCCGCCGCTGTTCCTGCGCGCCGGGCGGACCCTGGGCGCGACCGGGCTGCGCGAGGCCCGGCACATCGTGATGCCGGCGGCGCTGCCCGGCTATCTCGCCGGACTGAAGCAGGGCTGGGCGTTCGCCTGGCGGTCCCTGATGGCCGCCGAGATCATCGCCTCCTCGCCCGATCTGGGCATAGGACTGGGCCAGTTGCTGGAGAACGGGCGCACCAACAGCAGCATGCCGCAGGTGTTCCTGGCCATCCTGCTGATCCTGCTCGTCGGTGTCGCCGTCGACCTGCTGCTCTTCAGCCCGCTGGAGCGGCGGGTACTGCGCCACCGCGGGCTGCTGGTCACCCGCTGACCCGCAACCTCGTCCGTGGTCCCGGTCGGTGAGACTGGGCGGTGTGAACGACTACCGCCCGGTCGACCGGGACCTCGCTCCGGAACAGTACGGTCGCCTGAGGGTGCGCACCGCCGACCTGACCCCGGCCGACTGGCTGACGGGACGCACGGCAGGATTCGGCGAGCCCGGCGGCCTCGGCACTGTGGGCGGCGTGGCCGTGCCCGGATTCCCCTCATACGTTCGGGTGTTGCACCCGGCCGGCCTGGACGAGCGGCCGGTGCGCTGGGCGACGGTGGCCGCCGCCCACGGGCGGACGGTGACGCCGACCGCACGCTGGCACCAACTGATCGGGTTGGGCGACGAGTACCAGGACGCCTCCGGGTTCGAGCTGCCCGGGGTCTGGGACGAGCGCCCGGAGGAGGGGTCGACGCCGCTGCCCGTCGCCACTGCTCTGATCCCGGTCCTGGAACGGCACACCCGGACCCCGGAGGACTGCTGGTTCGGGCTCTGGTGCGGCTACGGACGCTGGGACTTCGGCCGGTTCCCCGTCTTCGAGACCCCCGGCCGGGAGGAGGTACTGCTCGCGGGCGCGCTCGCCGACGCCGTCTCCCCCACCGCGCTGGACGAGTTCCGCGAGCTGCCCGACCTGTGGTGGCCTCAGGACCGCGCTTGGTGCGTCGGTAGCGACGTGGACCTGGCGAGCACCTACGTCGGCGGGTCCCCGGAACTGATCGCCGAACTGCTGGCGGCTCCTGACCTGGAGACACACGCTGTGGGACCGGGCGACCCGGTCGGCTGACGGGACGCCCGGCGTCTCCGCCCCGCCCACCGGTCAAGGCCCCGGCCCGTGACGCCCGTTACGGAGGCGCCCGTGGGGGTTGGGCCCGCCGGCCGAGGGGAATGGTCCGGCGTAACCGGTGATCGGGTCGCTCGTCCAGGGCCGGCCTCCGGCCGAGGAGACGGTTCACCTGCACGCGGAGCGCATGACGGCGATCCGCGGGACCCGGAGGAGGAGGCGGTCATGAAGCGGATCCAGGAGGAGAAGCGTCCCCGGCCTCCGCGCCGCCCGACGGCTCTCGACCTGCGGACCCCGTCCGGGCGTCCGCTGCCCTACTGACGACGGCTGTTGTCCGGGGCGGCAGTTGCCTGTCATGGACGGCTGTCGTCATTGACGGCCGTCGTCACGGACGGCTGGTGAGGATGTTGGCCATGCCGCCCTCACCCGCGGAGACGGCGCCCCGCGGCTCGTCCGCGGGATCCGCGGGATCCGCGGGATCCGCGGGATCCGCGGGATCCGAAGAGCCTTCCGGTTCCGCCGAGTCGGGAGAGCCCTCGCGTTCCGCCGCGTCCGGGGTGTCCGCCGAGCCCGCCGAGAAGGGCGGCCTGTCCTGCCGGCACTTCGTCCCCGCCGGCGGCAGCGTGCCGTCGACGAGGTAGCGGCTCTCGTGCGCCTGCACACAACTGTTGGGGTTGATCAGGGCCGTGTGCCCGTAACCCTCGTGGGTGAGCAGACGGGCGTCCGCCAGTTCCCTGGCCATGGCCTGGGAACCCGAATACGGGGTCGCGGGGTCGTTCGTGGTGCCGACGACGAGGACGGGGTGGGCCGTCCGCTTGTTCCACGGGCCGCGGTAGACGTCCTGGGCGGTCCCCGGCCAGGCGGCACAAGCCACGGTGGCCCACGTCCAGTAGCGCCCGGCGTCTCCCGCCGTCGCGGCACTGGCCTCCTCCATGGCCGGGTAGGCGCCGGGGTCGCGCGGGTTGGGGCTGTCGCCGCACACGACCGCGACGGCCTGTTCCTCTCCCAGGTACGGACTCGGCTTCGCCACGGGAGGCGCGGGCGGGAGCACGGCCGGCCGCGGCGCCCGGCCCTGCCACAGGTCCTGCAGCCTGTCGGCGAGGTCCGCCCATCCCGGGAGGACGGAGTAGAGCCCGCTCACCACGTCACCGACGGTCGGGCCGTAGCCCCACTCGCCCACGGGTTCCGTCCGCAGTCGCCGCAGCAACTCGTCGAACTTCTCCCGGGTCTCCTGCGGGCTGCCCGCGGAGAACGGGCAGCGGGCGGTGGTGGCGGCCCCGCACAGTTCCAGGAACCCGTCCAGGACCGCCGCGGCCCCGCGGTCCGATCCCAGCCGCAGCATGGTGGTGAGCCGGGCCGCGGCTTGCGAGGCGTCGTCCGTCCAGGCCCGCGGGTCCCAGTTGCTGTCCAGGACCATGGCCCGGACCGTGTCGGGGAAGAGGTTGGCGTAGGTGGCGCCCAGGTAGGTGCCGTAGGAGATGCCGAGGTACGTGAGCTGCGGGTCGCCCACCGCCTTGCGGAGCTCTTCGAGGTCGCGTGCCGTGTCGGTGGTGGACACATGGCGCAGCAGTTCCGGGTCCCTTTGCTGACAGCGCCTGCCGAGGTCCTGGTACGCGCTGATCCAGGCCGCGCGCTCCTTCGCGCCCACCGGGACGCCGGTCGTCTTGGCCGCCGTCCACTTCTCCGCCTCGGCGGTGCTCGTGAAGCAGTTGACCGCGGTGCTGTTGCCGATCCCCCGTGGGTCCCAGCTGACGACGTCGAACCGCTCCCGGACCTCGCGCGGGAGGAGGTCGTAGTTCTGGGGCATCTGCACGGTGCCGGGCCCTCCGGGGCCGCCCGGGTTGAAGAACAGGGTGCCGATGCGCCGTGTCGGTGCGGTCGCCTTCCGCTTGACGACGGCCAGTTCGAGCCGGCGTCCGCCGGGGTCGCCGTGGTCCAGCGGCACCTTCGCGGTCGCGCAGTCGAAGGGGCTGCCCTTGACGCAGGGGCTCCAGTTCAGCTTCGGGGCGGACGACTTGGGTGCCTGTGTGCCGTCGGCGGTGGCGAGGCCCGGTCCGGCCAGTGCGGTCGCGCAGGTGACGACGGCGGCGACGGCCGCGGCACAGGCCCGGCGGCGGCCCGTCGGTGCGGATATGTGCATGCCTTGTCCATTCACGGCTGGGCGCCCGACGCCGCCCACGCGCGGGGCACCGGCACGCGTACACCGCAAGCCCACCGTGGTCCGGCGGGGCGCGCGAGCCGGTCGCCGCCGAATGGCGGAGCGGTCGCCGCCGGGGTCACGGGGATCCGCGGTGCCGCGGGGTCACTCCGTGGGCAGGGTGCCGGGCAGGCCGAGCGCGGCGGAGACGTGGCGCCAGACGGAGCCGAGCGCGCCGTCCAGGGTGACCGTCGGGTCGCGCAGGATGAGGCGGATGCCGTAGCCGTCGCTCAGGGACAGGACGAGGGTGGGTGCCGCGCTCTGAGCCGGACCAACGCCCCCTCCAGGTCCCGCCGCTGCGCGGCGGTGTGCGCGTGAGCGGCGCCCGGCGGGCCGGACCCCGATGCCGGGTCTGACCGAGGCCGACCGGAGGGTGTGGCGGTACCCGGTGATCTATCCGAACACGCTCATCGACTCACGGCCTCTCGGGCGGGCCGCACCGCCGTCGGGTCGCGCCCACTCCCTCCCCGGAGCGGCGGCCCTCACCACGGAGCCGGGTCCCTGGGAGGGCCTCACCCGTCGGTCCCGCCAGGCTCTCTCATTGCCTGGCGCCGAAGTTCTGCGTCCACCACGGTCCGCCGGAGCCCTCGTGGATGCCCACGCCGATGTCCTTGAACGAGCAGTTGAGGATGTTGGCGCGGTGGCCTGGGCTGTTCATCCAGGAGTCCATCACGGCCTCAGGGGTCTGCTGGCCCCGGGCGATGTTCTCGCCGTACGTGGACCAGTTGTAGCCCGCGGCGGTCGTGCGCTGCCCAGGGTCGGCGCCGTCGGGATTGGTGTGGTCGAAGAAGTCGCGGGCCGCCATGTCCTGCGAGTGTCCCTGGGCGGCCCGGTTCAACTGGCCGTCCTCCGCGAGCGGACCGCAACCGGCCGCCGACCGCTCCTTGTTCACCAGGGCCACCACCTGCGCGACGTCACCCGTCGGCACCGGCTGCGTCTTCGGGGCGGTGGACACGGTGCGTGTCGGTGTGGCGGACGGCCGCGGGGCCGGCACCGTCTTCCTGGTCGGGCGCGGGGACTTGGAGGGGCTCGCCTTCTTCGACGGTGAGGCGGACGGCGACGCGGACCTGGAGGCGGAGGGGGATGCCTCGGCGGTGCCGGCGGTCGAGACCTCAGCCGCGGGGGAGACGGTCGTCCGCGCGGCGGACGCCTCCTCGCTCGCGGTGTCGGGGTCCGAGTCGAAGTACCACAGGCCGCCACCCGTGACACAGGCAGCGAGGACGGCGACTCCGGCGGCCCGGCGCCGGACGCGCCTGCGCCGACGGGCCGCGCTGCGCGAGCCCGCCCGCCCCTGCGCGGCGCGGTGTCCGACTCCGGTGCCCGAGCCGCCGCTGCCGCCGGACGGGCCCGGCCGGGACGCCGATCCCACGGCGGTCATCCCACCGGAGGCGGCGAGCACGCGGTCCAGCAGTGCGGGCGTCGCGACGACCAGCGCCAGACCGGCCAGCAGCCCCTCGGCGGGCATCAGCCCGCTCCACAGCCCGGAGCAGCGCGCGCACTCACGTGCGTGCCGGGCTGTTCGCTTGCGCCACAACGCCGAGGGCCGGCCGTCCCAGGCAGCCAGCGACCCGCTCAGCTCCTCGCACCGCGGGCGCGCGTCGAGCGCCCGCACGACCACCCGGGCCGCCTCCAGCTGGGCCTTCATACGCTGCACGCGTACGGCCGTGTGCTGCGGGGACAGTTCGAGTGCGGCGGCGACCTCGGACCGCGTCAGCTCGCCCGCGCACTCCAGCCACCACAGCGACAGCAGTCCCCGGTCGTCGGGCTCCAGCCAGCGGGTCGCGCGGGCGGTCTCCTGGCGTTGCCCGGTCAACTGGAGCTGGACCATGGTCAGATCGACGAAGTCGGCGCCGGGATCGGCGAGGTCCTGGGCCTCCTCGACGGCGCCGGGGGCCGACTGACGGTCGTGCCAGTGCGTCCGGACCTGGTTCATCGCGATGGCCACGAGCCAGGAGCGGAAGTTCTCGGGAGCCCGCAGGGAGCCGAGCGAGTCGAGGGCACGGAGCAGGGTGTCCTGCACGACGTCGTCGACGTCGACCGAACCGTTCAGAGCCCGGCCGACGACGTTGTAGACCAGCGGCAGGAACGCGCTGACCAGAGCGTCCTGAGCCTTGGGATCGCCCTCGGCGGCAGCAGTCACCAGTGCCGCGGACTCCCTCGTGCGCTCTGTACTCATCAAAAGTCTTCCTGTCCTCGACGCCGAACGATCCTGTCCGATACCTGGGAGATCGATCGGGGGCCCCGGGATAACAGTTCTTCGGACACGTGTTCCGCGAGAGCCTTCACGGGGCCGACCCTGCGGCGCAATGGGGGCCGTCACAGTCGGCGCCCGCGCGGCCCTTATCTGACGTCACGCACTCGGTCAAGTCACGATTTGTCGTGCCATGACCCCGGGATTCCCTCAGGGCCTACTTGAGGTGCGGGCTTCACCGGGAGAGGGAACCCGGAGAACGAAACCCGGAGAACGAACCCGGACCCGGAAGTCCGCACTCGACAGGAACTCACTCCACCGAACGGGAGGAAAGCCATGAACCGTATCGCCACGACCGAGGATTCCCACCGTCCCGAGGGCCTTCGCGCACATGACGTCCCTCGTCGGCTTCGCCGCCGCGATGATGGACGGCAGATGCGGTGGCCTCGGTGCCGACACCCACGAGGCCCCCCGTGTCCGGGCGGCAAGGCGCCGCGCGGGCCCGGTCAGGACGGGGCAGCGCCCGCTCCGTGCCCGGCTCCGGCGCAGATCAACCCTGGTTGCCCGGGCCGGGGTTGATGTCGGGAGCAGGCTGCTGCTCCTGCTCGGGCTGCTGCGGCTGCTGATCCTCCTGGGGCTGCTGCTCCTCTTCCGGGTTCTGCTGGGGCTGCTGCTCCTCTTCCGGGTTCTGCTGGGGCTGCTGCTCCTCTTGAGGCTGCTGTTCCTGTGGCTGCTGCTCCACTTCGGGGTTCTGCTCGGGCTGTTGCTCTTCCTGCGGCTGCTCCTCCTGAGGCTGCTCCTCTTCCTGCGGCTTCTCCTCTTCAGGCTTCTCCTCTTCCTGCGGCTTGTGCTCGGGCTCGTTCTCGTCCGGCTTGGTTCCGGGGTTGTCGGGCTTGTGCTCGGGCTTGTCCTGGTCCGGCTTGTCCTCGTCAGGCTTGTCCTGGTCCGGCTTGTGCTCGGGCTTGTCCTGGTCCGGCTTGTCCTCGTCGGGCTTGTGCTCGGGCTTGTCCTGGTCCGGCTTGTCCTCGTCGGGCTTGTGCTCGGGCTTGTCCTCGTCCGGCTTGTGCTCGGGCTTGTCCTGGTCAGGCTTGTGTTGAGGCTCGTTCTGCTCCGGCTTGTGCTCAGGCTTGTCCTGGTCCGGCTTGTTCTCGTCCGGCTTGGTTCCGGGGTCGTTGGGCTTGTGCTCGGGCGAGTCGTAGTCAGGCTGCGGCTCGACGTCGTCTCGGCCCGGATCGTTTTCCGGCAACTGCCCGTCCGGCGACTCCTGAGTCGGCGGCGACTCCTTGGCCGGTGGCTCCTTCGCCGGTGGCTCCTTGGCCGGTGGCTCTTTCGGCGGCAGGGGCCAATGTCTTGCCGGGGCAGTGGTCTTCCGGTCGGCATCGCCCTGGTCACCCGAGTCGCGGCGAACCCAATTCCGGTCGCTCGCATCGAAGATGACGAACTCCTTGATCTCCTTCGCCGAGCGGTTGACGACCACGACGTTCTGCGGCCGGTACCCCGACCACGGGGTCCCCTTCTCCTGGGGCGCGGTCTTCTGAGGGACCGCACGGGTGAGCGGATTTCCGCAGGCGCAACGCACCTTCGGCTCACCGCGGCCGTCGACGAGGACAGCCGTTCCCGCCTGAAGCACGGCCTGGTAGTCGGTCGCGGCGCCGTCGCGGTACCCGTGGTTGGTGACGCGGGTGTCGGAGCGCAACAGCACGGGGGTCAGTGAGCGCAGATAGGTGTCGACCGCGGACTCCCGCAGGGCCAGGACCGAGGCGAAGGCCTTGTTCTTGGCGCGATCGGAGGTCAGATGACGGATCTGCTTCTCCACGTCGCAGCTGGCGGTGTTGAGGGTTCCCCCGTAGAGCCCGGGTTCCGACCCGGTGACGCTGCGGATGGCGTTGTCCTTGGGCGCCGGCGTGTTGGGCGCGGCAGACGGCAATGACGAGGTCGTCTTCGCGGTGGACTGTGTGTACGGGTCCGGCCCGGTCGAACTCGTGGGCTGCAGGATGACCTCGCCGGCTTCCGCCGGTCCGCCGCCCGGGCGGGTGAAGACGACGGCGAGACCCACGGCTGCCACCGCGGCGGTGACCGCCATGATCCGCGGCACGGACCGCCGCCAGGGGCTCCCCCCTCCGCCGCCGCGTCGCCGCTTCGGTCGGTCCGAGTCGCCGTCCGAGCCGCCAGGGCCGCTCCCCCCGCGCGGGCCCCGAGGCGGCCCGCCCGGACCCTGTGCCGACCCCCCGCCGGGACCGGACGACGGGGCACCCGGCCCCCGGTGGCCGGGTGGGGGCGGCGGTGGCGGATGTCCCGCCGATCCGCCGGAGGGGCGCCCGGTCAGAGGCCCGGAGGGCGGGCCGGTCGGACGTTCTGGCTCCGGTCCGGGGGTCACGGCCTCACCTCCTGCCGGGCGTAGGAGCCGCGCCGGTCGAAGACCCCGTCGACGACGGGGGGCACTTCCTGCGCACTCGCGCTTTTGATCTCATTGTGCGCTCCGGCGCCATCGGACCCAAGCTCGATCACCGGTCCCGCCGGTCAGGGCTCCCCCGGCCAGTCCACGATCTGCGTCCGCTTCGGCACCTCGTTCGAGGACGGGGACGGCGCCGACGAGGGCGCCTCGTCGACGGACGGCGCGGAGGAGACCGCGTAGGTGCCGATCCGCGCGCCGTCGCAGTACATCCAACGCTCCTGCTCGACGTCGTAGAGCCACGCCGCCTCGCCGTCGATGACGATCCCGGCCCGCAACCCTTCGGTCTGCTCCCGGAAGGTCTCGCCGTCGGCCCGTCCCGCCGCCAGGTCATCGGTGGCCTGCTCGTAGTGGCCGAGCCCGTCCATCGCCAGGGCGAGCAGCCGACGCAGCTCCGCCGAGCGGGCGGGCGGCGCCGCGGACTCCGGCGGGGGCTGCGGTACGGGGACCAGGAGACGGCCGTCGACCCAGGCCGACCAGCCGTTGCAGCACATGATGCGCGCCCAGTCGCCACGCCGTTCGAGGAGCTGGACGGGCAGCAGCGCGTCGAGCGGCACGGTCGGCCGGGACACGTCGGGAACCTCCCAGGCGGCCAGTCCGTCGGCGGGTATGACGTGGGTCGCGAGGAAGTCGGCGTCGGGGCTGGCCATGTCTTCCACTTCTGCTGCTCGGAGTGATGCCGGAGGGCCCGGTGGCCGGGAGGCCAGCAGGCCAGGTGTCCGGGGCACGAGAACCGCTCGGCCGGGAGACGGACAGGGGCGCGTCTCGGCCGGCGCGAACCGCTCCGCCGTGTCTGAATTTTAACTTTCGGCACGTTTCCGCGCCCGGCGGCCGCCCCTCCCCGCGGCCCCGCGGTCACGCCCGGCGGCCACCCCCACCGCAGTCCCGTGGTCACCGCCCCGCGACCACCGCGCGCCATCTCGTTCGCGTCAGCGCTGCGTTGGTGCTCCCGGCCGCGCTAGATCATGCTTGTCAGTGGAGTCCTCTGCCGTGCGGGTCCCCGTGCGGGACGGCGGAAGAAGGAGCTGACGAGGGCGAGATGAGCGGCGATGGAACGATTTCCCGTCTCTCCTGGTGAGCGGCCGCAGGACCCGGACCGCTCCCGTGAGCCGGCCGGAACGGCGACGGCCACCATCGACGAGCAGGGCATCGTGATCGGGTGGAACGAGTGCGCCCGTCGGCTGCTGGGCTACGAGACCTCCGAGGTGATCGGGCTGCCGGCCGCCCGCCTGCTGGGCGACACCGACTCCCGATGGCCCACGACCCGGCGGCTCCCGTCCGGCCAGGACCGGTGGAGCGGAACCGTGGCGCTACGGCACCGCGACGGCCACCGAGTGGACGTCGGACTGCTCGCGCACCACCGGCGTCCCCGCGGCGGGGTGGCGCAGTGGCTCGTGGTGTCCCCCGTGCCGGGCAGGCCGCGCACATCCTGGGGTGAACGTGTGGAGCAGTGGGCGTTCACCCAGTCCCCCTGCGCCACGGCTATCTTCGACACGGACCTGCGGCTGCTGCGGGCGAACGCCGGCATGGAGCGCGCGCTGTCCCTCCCCGAGGACGCGATGCGCGGGCTGCGGTTGCCGGACATCGTGCCCGACGCCGTGAGCGACGAGACCGAACACAGGATGCGCCTGGCATTGGAGACAGGGGAGCCCCAGCAGGTGGGCACGTTCCCGCACGGCGCGGGTGCGGGCGGCGAACCCGGCGGGGAGGCTTCGCTGACCCCGTTGCGGGACCCGGACGGCCGGGTGCGGGGCGTCTTCCTGGCAGCGCACGACCGCAGCGGAACCGAGCGCGCCACGCAGCCGGCGTCCCTCACCGCCGACGCCGACTCGCTCATCGGCACCAGTCTGAACAGTGCCCGTACCGCGCAGGAGCTGTCCGACGTCACCGTCCCCCGGCTCGCCGACTTCGTGGTCGTCGACCTGCTCGACCCGCCCCCGAGCGGCACCGAGCCGTACTCCTTCCCCGTCGCGGAGCCGGTCACCCTGTGCCGTACCGCCGTGCGGTCGGCCCTGGGGGCAGACCCGGTGTCGGCCGTCGGGATCGGCGCGACGACGGTCTGTCCGGCGGCGTCACCGCCCGTCGAGTGCCTGGCCGCGGGGCGCGGAGCCGTCTACGCGGCGGACGACCCGGCCGTAGCCCGCTGGGTGGCCCAGGATCCCGGGGCCGCCTGGATCAGGCAGCACGGCACCCACTCGATCATGGCGGTGCCGATGCGGGCGGGCGGAACCACCGTCGGCCTGGCCGTGCTCGGCCGGCACCGGCGCCCGGACCCCTTCGGGCCGGAGGACCTGCGGCTGACCGAGCGCTTCGCCACGAGGGCGGCCGTCAGCATCCACAACGTGCGCCGCCACAGCCGGGAGCGCACCAACACCATGGCCCTGCAGCGCAGTCTGCTGCCGCAGTCGCTCCCGGCCCATTCGGCCGTGGAGATCGCCTCCCGCTACCTCCCGGCCGGCACCGAGTCCGGCGTGGGCGGCGACTGGTTCGATGTGATCCCGCTGTCCGGGGCGCGGGTGGCCCTGGTCGTGGGCGACGTCGTCGGCCACGGCATGCGCGCGGCCGCCACCATGGGCCGACTGCGTACGGCGGTGCGCACCCTGGCCGACGTCGACCTGCCGCCGGACGAGCTGCTCACCCATCTCGACGACCTGATCATCCACCTCGCCGCCGACGAGGCCGGTCCGAAGGGCGCGGGGGACGCCGCCGGGGGCATCGGCACGACGTGCCTGTACGTGGTCTACGACCCCGTGTCCCGGGGGTGCAGCATCGCCCGGGCCGGCCATCCCCCGCCCGCCGTGGTCTCCCCCGAGGGCGATGTGTACCTCCTGGACGTCCCTGCCGGCCCACCCCTGGGACTCGGCGGGCTGCCGTTCGAGAGCGTGGAGACCGAGCTTCCCGAGGGCACCGTCCTCGCTCTCTACACCGACGGTCTGCTGCAGATCCGGGACCACGACGTCGACGACGCCCTGGACCGGATGTTCGAGGCCCTCACCCGTCCCGCCGCCACGCTGGAGGCGCTCTGCGACCGGCTGCTGACGGGACTGCTGACGCACCGTCCCGAGGACGACGTCGCCCTGCTCGTCGCCCGCACCCGGGCCCTCCACGAGGACCGGGTCGCCGTGTGGGAGCTGCCGCCCGACCCGTCGATCGTCGCCGAGGCCCGTCGGCGTAGCACCGACCAGCTCACGGCCTGGGGGCTCGACGACGTCGGCTTCGTCACCGAACTCCTGGTCAGCGAACTGGTCACGAACGCGATCCGCTACGGCCGGCCGCCCATCCAGCTGCGGCTGATCCATGAGAACAACACGCTGATCTGCGAGGTCTCCGATTCGAGCAGCACGGCTCCGCATCTGCGGCGGGCCCGGACCTACGACGAGGGAGGGCGTGGGCTGCTGCTGGTCGCCCAGCTCGCGGAGCGCTGGGGCACCCGGCACGCGCCGATCGGCAAGACCATCTGGGCCGAGCAGTCCCTCGCGGGGTGACACCCGCCGATCCCACCTCGCGCCCCCGCCAGGGAAGCCGCACCGCCCCTTGTGACGCGCCTGTGACAGTCCACGGACGCTGTCATGAAGTCGCAAGGTCAAGCTTTTTCACACGAGGACAAAATGCGACATAACGGCATATGCCATCCGCTTCCACGGACGTGAGCAGGGATGGCCGAGCCGACCCATCGGAGTGAATCCCATGAGCCTCACCATCGCCACGCCGCTCGTCGAATCCCCGGCCCCCGCGCTGGCCCCGCGCGAGCAGGAGACGCTGCGGCACATCGCCGCCGGACGCACCTATCTGCAGACGGCCCGCCACATGGGACTCTCCCAGCACACGGTCGACGCCTACCTCCGCCGCATCCGCGCCAAGCTCGGCATCAACAGCACCGCGGAACTGACCCGGCTGGCCATCTCCCTCGGACTGTGACCACCAAGGAGCCACCCGCCGGCCGCGCGCGTCACGCCGACCCGACTCGCACCTCGCCCCGCATCCCGACCCGCAGCGCGGCCGGAGCCGTCTACCGCCACCCCGGCGGGCCCCGGAACACCGGCCTGGCCCAGTCCGGAGGCTCCAAAGGCCACTCCGGGTCCGCGCTACCGACAGACCGGGAGGCATTCGCGAGGGACCGCGCGTGGCCGAGGACGGCGCCGCTCCCGGTGGCGTCACGCAGCGCCGCCACGAATTCCAGACAGGAGCCGTAGCGGTCCTCGGGGATCTTGGACAGGGCCTTGGCCAGGACATCGGCCGCGGCCGACGCGATCCCCGGCCGCCGCTCGGTCAGGAGAGGCGGCTGGTCGTACTGGTGGGCCCACAGCAGCGCCACATCCTCCTCACGCTGGAACGGCGGACCGCCGGCGAGTGTCTCGTAGACGACACAGGCGAGGCTGTAGAGATCGCACCTGCCGTCGACAGGCCGGCCGGAGATCTGTTCCGGCGCCATGTAGTCGAGTGTGCCGACGAACTCGCCGGCGGCGGTGAACCCGCTCAGCGAGAGCGACTTCTTCGTCAGCCCGAAGTCCGTGAGGTAGATGTGCTCGGGATGCTCGCTGTCGGTACCCGCGGCGACCAGGATGTTGCCGGGCTTGACGTCGCGGTGCACCAGATCGTGCTCGTGGGCCGCGTCGAGGGCGGATGCCACCTGGACGGCGATCCGCAGGGCGGTCGCGACGGGGAGCGCGCCCTCCCGGTCCAGCATGGCCCGCAGATCGAGACCGGAGACGTAACGCATGGCGATGTACAGGACGCCGTCGGTCTCCCCGGCTTCGAAGATCGGAACGATGTGCGGGTGGTCGATGGCCGCCGCCACCCTCGACTCGTGGGCGAACCGCCGCCGGAAGGTGTCGTCGCGGGCGCGCTCCGGGGCGATCAGCTTCAGGGCCACCGTGCGGTCCAGCCGCAGGTCCCTGGCACGGTAGACGACGGCCATGCCACCGCGGCCGATCACCTGCTCGATCCGGTAGCCCGCGATCTGCTGACCGACCAGGCCGGAAGGCCGGCCCGTGTACAGGCTCATGTCGTTCGCCGCCATGTCCATCGGCGCCCTCTCACCGGGACGGCCTGATGACCGGCCTACGCTCCAGGCCGCTCGTACCCACTTGCGATTCTATCCAGCAGGCGCCTGCCGGGCTTTCCGGCCGGATTCACCACGGGTGGGACCTCGATCGACATCGCCGACGTCGGGCTGTGCACCATCCGGTTCCGCCGTGCCGTCCTCAGGTCCGACGGCAGCCTCGCCCAGCCCCTCATGAGCTGGACGGACGCCCACGTCTCCCGGCCCCTGCGAGCGCGCCGAAGCTGCCGCCGCCACGCGGAGGGCCTCCGCCGGAAGTCCTACGAGTGGTTCGACTGAGATCGCGAGCGCCCGACGACGGCCCGCGCGGGCTCCCCGATGACCGGGAAGTCCGACACGGGCCGTCGTCGGGCGGCAGGGCGTCAGAACGTCAGAGCGCTCCGCCGATCTCGCAGGCCTGGCACGGCGGCCGACCGCAGGTGCACTGCATGATCGCTTCGAGGACGTCGCGGTCGTGGTAGAGGCACTCGTCCTTGCAGGTGTGGCGCGGAATGAATCCCGCCGGGATCTCACCGGGCCACGGCTCGTGGCCGTCCCGGCAGCGGGCGAAGCGCTCGGGGTCGCTGGAGTGCAGTTCGTGCATGACCGACCGCGCCTCGTCCTCCAGCTCCCGCACCCGCCGCACCAGGGCCTTGAGCTCGTCGCCCAGTCCCGCGTACCGGTCGGTGCCGGTCCGCACGTGCGCGGCCCGCAGAGCCATTGCCGCGTTGCCGAGGAACCGTCCCGCATCCTGAAGGTCGGTCACGTGATGCATCTGAATGCCATTCACGCCACGTACCCACACGGCGTCCATGCTGCTCACTGATCCACCTTCCCGGCGTGCGCCGCCGTGATTCTCCTCGCGAAACGAATATGCGCGGCGCCACTGCCGTCGCATGGCAGAAATCAAGCTATTCATCGACGTTAAAGCCGGTGAATGCCGCCCGTCCAGAAAAAAACGGGTGAATCAGGTCACAACGGACATAAGATCACGAGGTGAAAGTGGATCTCCGGCGGGATCCGCCGCCGATCCACGGCCCACGGCCGCCGTTCCTCCGGACGGACGGCGCGCCCGCCGAACCGGTCCTCCACCACTTCGCGGGTGCCGGTGCGCGGAGGGCCGCCCTGTCGGAGCAGCTCACGACGTCGTCCACGCCGACCCCTGCGGCATCCGCACCACGTTCTCCACATTCAGCTACGGGCCGGCCCTTCCGCGCAAGCAGGGGAATGGCTCCGTGACTTGACACGTGCATCGTCGAGTCGTCTCCTTGAAAGTAAGGAAGTATTGCGACGCGCACCGTCCGAAGTGCCGCGCCAAGAATCTCGGGTTGGCCAGCGCCCAATCGACACCCGGAGTGCTGATGGCTACCTATGAATTTCTATGCAGCCGTTGTGGGCCTTTCGATGTGAAGCTGGCGATCGGTACTGCGCCTCCCGCCCATGGCTGCCCTGTGTGCGCGGGCACGGCCAGGCGCGTGTATTCCTCGCCCGGCCTCAGGCGGACGTCGCAGACGGTCGCCTCTCTCCATGAGCGGGAGGAACAGTCCCGTGACGCCCCGGCGGTGGTTTCCGACGTGCCGCCGGTCAGAACGGCGCCGCGGCGCCCGCACCCCGCGCTCTCGCGATTGCCTCGCCCCTGAGGTCGGTGGTGGACGTGGCAGGACGTCTCGTGCGGGTTTCGACAACTCCTTCCCGCACGCGGACTTAGGAGGTGCGTCCCGTGGCCAACGTGGGACTGCTCTTCGTCGGCGCAGTGCTCTTCATGAACGGGCTCTTGCTGCTGGGGAAGGTCGACGCCAAATCCGCCGGGGTGTTCAACCTGTTCGTGGGTGCACTGCAGGTGCTGACACCGACCTATCTCATCTTCACGGCAAACGGCGCCCAGGACGAAATTCTCGCGGCATCCGGAATTTATCTGTTCGGATTCACCTACCTCTATGTGGGAATTGTCCTGCTCGCCGGCATCGACAACATCGGCGTCGGCTACTACTCGCTGTTCGTGGCGATCGTGGCCCTGGGGTATTCGTTCGTCAATTTCCACCTGTTCAAGGACTACCCGTTCGGTGTGATCTGGCTGTACTGGGCTTTCCTGTGGGCCCTGTTCTTCGTGGTCCTCGGCCTCAAGAAGACGGAGCTCAACTCCTATGTCGGCTGGGTGACGGCGATCGAGGGCTGGGTCACCGGTGTCATCCCCGCCGCGCTGCTGCTGTCCGGCTACTGGAAGCACCCCACGGAGATCGCGATCGCCCTCGGTGTCTTCGGCGTCGTGGTGTTCGCAGCACTGTGGCCACTCACCAGGAAGTCGCGGGAGGCGGCTCGGGCCGCCGCGTCGGCCGCATCCCCGTCCTGACCTGATCAGAAAAGAGAAGCTGTCATGCCCGACGTTGTTTTCAGCGTGGACCAGACCAAGTCGATGCGCGATCAGGACACCCCGGGACACAACAGGTGGCACCCGGACGTCCCCGTCGCCGCCATGGTGAAGCCGGGCGCCGAGTTCCGAATGGAGTGTCGCGACTGGACCGACTGCCAGATAGGCGACAACGACTCCGCCAACGACGTGCGCGACATCGACCTGACCATCCCCCACATGCTCAGCGGGCCGATAGGCGTGGAGGGCGCCGAACCCGGCGACCTGCTCGTCGTCGACATCCTCGACCTCGGCCCCGTACCGCAGCAGACCGGCGACGCGGCCGGCCAGAACTGGGGCTACACCGGCATCTTCGCCAAGGCCAACGGCGGCGGCTTCCTGACCGACTACTTCCCGGACGCCTACAAGGCGGTATGGAACTTCCACGGACAGCAGGCGGTCTCCCGTCACCTGCCGGGGATCCGCTTCACCGGAATCACCCACCCCGGGCTGTTCGGAACGGCACCGTCGGCCGAAATGCTCGCCAGCTGGAACGCCCGCGAGAAGGCACTGATCGACACCGACCCGAACCGGGTTCCGCCCCTGGCCGTACCGCCGGACAGCACCAACGCACTCGCCGGAACGGCCACCGGAGACCTCGCCGCGCGCATAGCCGCGGAGGGCGCGCGCACGGTGCCGGCCCGCGAGAACGGCGGCAATCACGACATCAAGAACTTCACACGAGGTTCGCGGGTCTTCTACCCCGTGCAGGTCAAAGACGCCAAGCTCTCCGGAGGCGACCTGCACTTCAGCCAGGGCGACGGGGAGATCACGTTCTGTGGGGCCATCGAGATGGGCGGCTTCATCGACTTCCACGTCGACCTGATCAAGGGCGGCATGGAGACGTACGGCATCTCGACCAACCCGGTGTTCGTGCCCGGCAACGTCGAGCCGCGCTACACGGAGTTCCTCACCTTCATCGGGATCTCCGTCGACCACGACACCGACACGAACTACTACCTCGACGCGACGCTGGCCTACCGCAGGGCCTGCCTCAACGCCGTCGAGTACTTCAAGAAGTTCGGCTACAGCGGCGAGCAGGCCTACCTGCTCATCGGCTCGGCGCCGATCGAGGGACGCATCAGCGGCATCGTCGACATCCCCAACGCCTGCTGCTCGCTGTACGTGCCCAGCGCCATATTCGACTTCGACATCCGGCCCTCCGCCGAAGGCCCGATGAGGGCCGACCGCGGGGCCTGTGCGGTGAGTTCCGCCTGACCGCGACAGGACAGACGCGGCCCCGCGGCCGAAGGCCGCGGGGCCGCGCGCAGCACACCCAAATATCAGCGATACGCACATAGCACCCGTACCGTGCTTTCTGGTCACTACCAGGAACGGGAGCGAACTGTGAGTGTGCGTGTCGCAGTGATCTACTACAGCGCCACCGGAAACGTCCACCGGCTCGCCGAGGCCGTGGCGAAGGGCGCCGCCGACAGGCAGGCGGAGGTGCGGCTTCGACGGGTCGCCGAGCTTGCGCCCGACACCGCGATCGACGGCAATCCGGCCTGGCGTGCGCATGTCGACGCAACCAAGGACTCCGTACAGGTGGCGACCACGGAGGACCTCGAGTGGGCGAACGCCTACGCGTTCGGCACGCCGACCCGCTTCGGCAACACCTCGGCCCAGCTGAAGGAGTTCATCGACAGGACCGGCCGCCTGTGGCAGGCCGGGGTCTTCAACAGCAAGCCGGCCACGAGCTTCACCTCGTCCATGAACCGACACGGCGGGCAGGAGTCGACGCTGCTGTCGCTGAACAACGTCTTCTACCACTGGGGCTGTGTCATCGTGCCGCCCGGGTACACGGACCCGCTCATCTACGCGGCGGGCGGAAATCCCTACGGCACCAGCTGGCCGAGCGGTGGCACGAGCGGCCCCGACGAGGCCACACTGACCGCGGCCGACTACCAGGGAAGGCATCTCGTGGACATCGCGGAGCGACTCGGCGGCTGACGCGGCCGGGACCTCGTCAGTGGCCTCCTGCCGCAAGCCGGAGCGTCCCGCCCTGCACGACGACGTCACGGTCGTCGGCTGCCCGGCTTTGAACGCATACGGGTGGTGATCCTCGGCTGTCCGGGAACGCCGGCTCACTCCGCGCATCGAGGGAATGCAGCGACCGCTGCCCACAAGAACAGTTGTGGGCAGCGGTCGCACTCACGCGTGGGAGGCAGATGCTTACGGCTTCACAGGATCACCGTTCCCCAGTGCCAGCCACCACACATCGTCGTTCCGGGTGAGATCCACCATCTGTCGCTGCCCGCCGCCGAAGCGAAGTTCGACGGTGGCCAGACCCGGTGCGACGGGGTCCGCTACGACTGCTTCGACCGGCTCGTCGGCGTGCGTGCCGTACCTGGAGATCAGGCTCTGTGCCGCCCCCTCCTTGCCGGTGTACCACGGCGCTCCGATACGGGCGAGGTCCGAGACGTCACCGGCTTGAAGGCGCTGGACGTACACCTTGACGAGCGGTTCGACCTCACGGGCGACCTCCTCCGCCTCGGGGTAGCGGGACTCCACGGGCCGGACCGTCACGTTCACAGCGGGCGCGTCCCGCAGTGCGTAGGGGGCGGGCTCGCGGAGCAGCCACCAGGCGGCGCCGGCCGATCCGAGGCACAGGGCCAGGACCGCCGCCACGACCCATCTACGTTCAGGAATTCCGACCATCAGCACCACCCCGGCTTGACGTGGACGATGACCGCCCATGTGCTCCTCTGACTGTTGACGCAGACGTCGAGGCGCTGGTTCAGACGGTTGGTGTTGTGTGCGCTCACGTAAGCCTTTCCGTCGGCCGTCTCTGCTTGGTCTCCGTGTTCAGCCGTAGGTCACCGAACCGAGGCGTCGTCGTCCTTCGCCAGGTGCTGTTCGTACTGCCCGGCGTTCATCCTGCCGCGCAGCACGGGAGCGTCCCCACCCGAGAAGGTGTAGAGAACGGTAGCCTCGCTCGTCTCCGGGTCAGACGGTGTGTCCGCGAGCGTCCGCTGCTCGCTCCACGGCACGGACAGCCACCGATCCGTCGACGGCAGGCATCACCAGGGCCTCCGAGAGGGCGGACGTGATCGACGTGTAGGTGAGGCCGTCCGCCTTCAGGGCGTCCCGGGTGCCGACCAGCCAGGACTCTTCCGCCTTTCAGCAGCCACGCGTATTTGGCGGCGTTCGGGCGTCCGTTCATCGCGGCCGTTGCACTGTTGTGCGTGCCGGTCGTCAAGGACGCGCAGGCTTCGAGGTATTCGCCGACCATCGGGACTGCTGCAGGGTTGGGTGACACCTTGACCTGCCCCACGGTTTGGGTTCCAGCTCAGTTCGCGAAGAACCGGGAGAACTGGTTCAGCGTCTGACCGGCGTGCCGGGAGGCGACTTGGTGCGGGTCGCTGGGGTCAGCTGTAGGCAGCGGTGAAGGCCCGGACGCCGGCGTCCGCATAGTGCTCGAGTTCGCTCTGCGTGTACTGGGGGCTGCCGTGGAACATGGCCTTGTTCACGGGGATCCAAAGGAGCAGGCCGGCGAAGTGGTTGGCGGCCAGATGCGCGTCGGCAACGCGGAGGAGACCGTGGTCGGCGAGGCGTTGGAAGGTGGCTGCCAGGGTGGCGAGGACGCGTTCGAAGCCCTGCTCGTACCAAGTGGCGCCGAGTTCGGGGAAAGTGTCGGCGTTGGCGATGATCAGGCGCCGCAGCTGGAGGACCTGGGGCTGAGTGAGGGCGGCCAGGAACTGGCGGGCCAGGTGGGTCAGGTTCTCCTCGAGCGCCTCGGCGTCGGCCGGGATGTCGGCCACCAGGTCGACCATGGCGTCGACCTGGTCGGTCGTGGCCATGACGATCTCGGCGAACAGCTGCTCCTTGTCCGCGAAGTGCTTGTAGACGGTCTGCTTGGAGACTGCGGCCTGCTTCGCGATGTCGTCCATGCTGGCCCCCGAGTACCCCTTGGCCATGAACGCCTGGGTCGCGGCGTCCAGGATCGCCCTGTGCTTGCGTGCGGACCGGCCTTGCTCGCTCGCTTCCATCGCCCACCTTTCAGTACTGGACAGTCCAGTTCTTAGGTGACTAATCTAGCGCCCGGCTCCGCTGAGTACCACACCGTCTAGTTCTACACATGGGGGAATCGCATGACCCAGAACATCGGCGTCCCGGTCACGGCCCGCTCCGCGTCGGCATGGCCGACGACGCGGGTTCTGCTGGCGGGCGGCGTCACGGCAGGTCCGCTGTTCCTGGGCCTCGGTGCCGTCCAGGGGCTCACCCGCGACGGCTTCGACTTCACCCGCAACGCGATCAGTCAGCTCAGCCTGGGCGATCTCGGCTGGATCCAGGTGACCAGCTTTCTGTTGACCGGCATGCTGGCCGCCGCAGGTGCGGCCGGGATCCGCCGCGCACTGGACGGCGCACCTGCCGGCACCTGGGCGCCGCGCCTCATCCGTGTGTTCGGCGTCTCGTTCGCCCTCGCCGCGGTGTTCACTGCGGACCCGGGGGCGGGCTTCCCCGCCGGTGCCCCCCAGGCTCCCGCCGCCTCCCTGAGCTGGCACGGCGCCGTCCACATGCTCAGCGCCATGGTGGGCTTCCTCGCGTTGTCCGCGGCGTTCCTCGTCCTGGCCCGACACTTCGCCACGCACCGGCAGCGCGGATGGGCCGTGAGCTCACGCCTGGTACCGCTGGGGATCCTCGCCGGATTCGCCGCCTCCTCCACCACCGTGCTGGCCTTCACCGCCGGAGCCGGACTCGGCCTCCTGTGGCTCACGGCCGTCACCGCCCGGCTGATGACGACCCTCCCCGCAGCACAGAAGTAGCAGCGCCCGCCCATGAATCGCGGGCGCAACCAAGACAACAATCAAGATCACTACAGAGAGACAGGACACCGCAATGACCGGACCGGTAAAGGGCCCCGCCAGCTACTTCCCTTCGATCGAGAAGAAGTACGGCCGCCCGATCGCCGACTGGAAGGACCTCATCCGCTCCTCGCCCCTGACCAAGCACATGGAACTCGTCACCTGGCTCAAGACCGGGCATGGACTCGGCCACGGCCACGCCAACGCGCTTGTCGCACACACCCTCGCCGAAGGCAGCGGTAAGTAACCCGAGCATCCGCGCCGCCGGACCTGTTCCAGCCCGCAGTACGGTCGCGGCGGCTCCCCACCAGGCCCGGATGCGCGACGCGGACCTTGTACTGCGTACGGCACGTGGACGCTCCAACGCGCGGATCGCCGGCGAGACGGGCCTGCACGTGGACACGGTACGCGCATGGCGGGGCCGGTTCGCCACCGGCGGTCTTCCGGCCCTTGAGGACCGTAAGCGTTCCGGGAGGCCGCCGCGTTTCACCCCGCTGTAGACCGCCGAAGTCGGCACGGTTCACTCAGCCCCTCAGCCCAGTCGCCTACCACGCAACGACCCTGAGCCGATCAATCCCAGATGCCCGAGTTCAACGGAGCGGAGTCAGCACCGAGTCAGCACGGGACAGGTGAAGACGGATGATGACGTGGGCTTTTGGTCAGCACCAAACCAGCACGGGAGTCAGCACCGCGCACCGTCACATCACCCTGAACTACGCGTCCCGGACGAGCGAGGCCCCCGGGCTGTTGATCGAGATGTCTGACGTCTCAATCACGCTGCTCGGGGGCCTCGTTGGCGCAGCCGAAGAAGCACAGCCGGTCCGCCGAGGGCAACGACCTCGGCGTCCCGTCCCGGGTCTTCCCGCAGTGGCTACGGTGCACTGGCTGCGACATGCTCGGGTTGCTCGCCCAGTTCGACTACCGCAATACGCATCCCTTCCCACCGCAAGGTCGTGGAAGTTGGCGAACTGGGCCGGTGGCGGCTCGTCGAGCGTGTCCCGGGCTGGAAGCTCGTCGGCCTCCTTCGGGCCGCGGGCTGATCGGCTGGCGGTGTCGATGAGCTGCTCGGGTCTGGCGACCAGGAGGACGTCGACACGGTTATCGTCAGCCAGGGTCCTGATCTCTTCCGCGTAGATGCTCACGGCCTTGGTCAGGGCTGCCGGCTGGCCGGCGGTCTCGATGGCGCGCAGGTCGCGGCCGCTGATCGCCCGCGTGTTGCGGTCGCTGAAGACAAGGGTGGTGTGCAGACCGCGGTCGGTGTCGCAGCCGGGGAATTCCGGGAAGAGATGCGGGAACTTCTCGTCCTTGGCCGGGATGGGTTCCCGGCAGCGCTCCAGCCATCGGCGCAGCCCGTCGAGTTGGTCCGCAGGACCGACCAGGCCGACGCGGATCGCCCTGGGCACGTCGGCCGCGCCGAGATCGGCGGGACCGTAGTTCGTGATCCCGAACCGTGGATCGATGTGCCGGGCCGCTCCGCCGAATTCCAGTTCTGGTTCGTCAAGGATCACCGAGCTGATCATCGACCTCGCCTCGCACCGCTCGCCCGTCCCTGATGGGGCGTCCGCAGCCCTGCAGACCTGGCTTTGCTTCCAGGGCTTCTTCGCCGAGGAACGCCCTCGTCGCTCTCGCCGTCCTGGAGCAGGCTGAGAAGATCCTGGGTGTCCGCATCCGCGACAGCCAGTACAGCGTCCAGACCTTCCTGGCCTCCGGCGGACGGGTCCTGGCCGTCCTCGGGTGCGGCCCCGGACGGCGCCGGCCCCCACAACAGGTCGTCGATACCGCGCTCGACCGTCATGGTGGCCAGCTCGCCGAACCGGACGGGCCGTGCCTCCGTGAACAAGCCGGCGTCCTGGCGCAGGTAGTTGGCCCACATGCGGGTCCAGCCTCGGACCGCCGGATGCCGGTCGAGACGTTTGATCCCCGCCAGGAGCCGGTCGGCGAAAGGGTATTCGGTGTACCCGTCGGTGGTGAAGCAGTAGTCCGGTTCCAGCCGGCAGTACCAGACACCGTCCAGGCGCCGGAATCTCGTGCGCAGTGCGGCGTGGTGGTAGTAGCCGACGCGCTGTGGGTCGGACTTCGAGGTGTGCGGACCGAACACGGTCCGGCCGCGTGATCCGGGTCCCTTGCCCGCCTTGCGGGGTCCCAGGTGCGAGGTCGCGCGAAAGTGCATGTGCTTGCGGTCCTTATGCCACCGCAGTTCCGGATAGGAGCCCTGAACGGTCCGGGAGAGCAGGTCAGCGAAGCGGTGCTGGGTGTCGAGGTCGTTGCTGTCCGCCCACTCTCTGGTCTCGTGCCGCTCGGGATCTCCGTCACAGAGCACCCGCAGAGGCGAGTCCCGCAGGTCGTGGAACGACAGGACCAGGTTGTCCCGCAGGATCCAGCCGGACTCACGCCGGCCCTGCGTCTCCAGTGCGCCACCGGCCGCGCGGTAGTCAGTGAAGGCCGTCGGGGCCAGATGCACGGTCGGCGGCATCTCGATGACGGGCAGCAGGTTCGTGGTCAGCACTTCGGTGATCGGCGCGGGCCGCAGGTACAGGCCCGTCGTCCGCGGCATCGCCAAGCGCAGCAGTGCCTGCGCGGCGTCCCGGTCGAAGCGCTGGGTGTGCTTGTCGATGTCCACGCGGCGGGTAGCACGGCTGACCGCGTCCGGGAACGCCGCCTTTGACCTCCACCCACCACGCCTCATCGCTCCCGGGGTGGGAAAAGACCAGGATTACCGGCGAGTTACAGGACAGCCAGTGATCAAGATCGCGCTGGTCGCAGAGATAGTGGAAGTCGTCGTCCGTCTCGCCAGAGAAGCGCCGGTCCCGCGCTTTGCTCTGGACCAGCAGGGTCAGGTTCAGCACGGCACGGCTGTCGGGGTCGACTAGATCGATGTGTCCGTCGATGCCGTGATCGACGCGCCGGGGATGGAAGAGGTGGCCCATCTCCAGGCAGCGTCGCTCGATCAGGGCGATGCCCTTCTCACCGATGAACGTCTGGCGCGTAACAGTCTTTCGATCAGCCATCGCCCCACCCTCCTTGCTGGACACGGCCCGTCGACAAGTAGCCGACTGAGGTGCTCATTCAGGGTATGTGGCACCACTGACAGTCAGGCCCGACCGCATCCAGCGCTCCGCTGACGATCAGCCGTGACGATGCCTGTGCCGACACCATTTTCGAGACCGTCACCAACGACGAAAGCGAATGAGCGGCACCGGGCTGCACCAACTCGGCGTATCGGGCCACTCGCACTTTGGGATGTGATTTTCGCAGGTCAGCGACATGGTGAAGTTCATGCACTGAACCCGATTTCGACCATCCGCCCACCGGGCCTGCCGCCGGAGGCACTCGAACCTCTCTAGACGGCTTACTGCACCCGACTCAGACTCGAAGGGCCCGCTGAGGCGCGTCGACGCTGGCCAACTCAGCGAGGCGGTGTGTCGCCCGGGCTGGGCACATGGAACGCGCTGGTGGTGACGCTGCGGGTGCAGCTCGGGGTGGTGACATGACGGGGCTGCTGAATCTGCGGCTGCCCCGGTTGGTCGGCTGAGACGCGGGTGCTCGGCCGAGAGCTGAGCGGGGCAGGCCGCGCCTGGTACGGCAACAGGGCCCGGACCACGTGTCGCGGTTCGGGCCTTGCCCCGTGCGGTGCCGCCCTGCGGTGGCGGTGCGTCAGCTCTGTACGGTGTTGTCGCCCGTCTGCCCGACGCCCTCGGCTGCGGCTGTCTTCTCGCGCATCTTGCGCACCAGCTCCGCCTTCTGGTCGGCGGCACCCTGGCGGTCGAGGTTGCGGTGCGGACCGTTGTTCTGCCGTTCGGCGCGGGACAGCTTCTTGCGCTGGCCGCCGCCCATGCCCACGGGGTTGTTGATGTTCTTGCTCACGGGTTCTCCCGGAATGTTGTGAAGTGATCTACGGATTCATCGGTGGGGGGGACGGGCACGGCGAAGTCGAAGGACGTCAGCAGGGGCCCATCACGCTCTCACTCGTAAATCGGCGTCTGGAAGAACATGAGCAAGACGTTACCTGGTCCCGTCGGCTCCGCATACCAAGTTTTTCGCCGTCCCGGCGTCGGCCGGGCCTTCGGTGAGCGCCCAGGGGTAGCCGTTTCCTTCCAGAGCCAGCGGGGGCTCTGCAGCGCCATTCCTGTCACACCCTTGCCACGCTGAAGCGGAGCGAAGAACGTGGCCCGGCTCGGGTTGCGGGCTCACGAATACGGCTGCTTGTCCTGTGCTTCCGCAGGTCCGTCGGCGACTTGCTCAATGAGCCGTCGCCGGTCCTTCGGCCCGGAGGCGTAGGCGTCCATGCCTGCGGCGGCCAAGGGATGAAGTGGATCTGTCTCGAGATCGCCGTGCAGGCGCAGCAGTACATGGTCGTCAGCGACCAGGCAGTCGGTGTACGGAAGGGTGTGCGACAGCAGGCGGGCGAAATCGTCGCAAGCCGCCCGGACGTCCACCTTGTCGAGGCCGAGCCAGAGGTGCAGCGTGCCGTCCTGAACCGTCAGCTCGACGTCGATGCGGGTATCGGCCGCCTCGGCGGCTTCGCCGCCCCACTTCAGGGTCTCGTCCAGCGCGCCGAGGTGGATGGGGAGCGGGCGGAAGATCTCCTGACGCATGTCGTCGCGGACCGTGACGCCGGTGGCCGGGGCCTGATCGCGCCACCAGTCCTGCACGACGACGCGAACGAAGGCGGCCTTCGGCCCGCTGCTCAGCGCTCGCCGTACGGCGTCCGCCGCGTTTCGCCGAACCACGCTCGCGACGTCTGATCCAGGTTCGGCAGCCATACGGCGTAGGAGCGATCCAGGCCCGAGTCGGGTGTCGTCGAGGACCTTCGGGTACAGCTCGCGCAGGGCGTCCGGTACGGCTGTGCCGTCCGGCCCGAGCAGCTGGCGGATGCGTTCTGCCCAGGCAAGAAGCGCCTCGGTGTCGCCGGTGGTGAGGAGGTCGGTGCCGAGGTCGCCGCGGGCGAGCATGCGGGCGCGCTGCCTTTCCGTCGGCTGGCCGAGGCCATCGAGTTGGGCGCGCAGGAGGAAGACGAGCAGGTCCCGTTCCGGGGCGGGGAGATCGTTGACGGCACCGTTGACGGGGGTGGCGAGGATGTCGAGGACGGCCTCGGCGGTCGCCCTCTTCGCCTCCGGCTTCCCGGGGGTTCCGGGCAGACGCTCGGTCCACCGGTGCACACGGCCTCGAGCGTCCCGCAGCCTGATCGTGGCGGTGAAGCTCTTCAGGTGGTCCGGCCCCGAGACGTCGTACGTGTAATCGTGGTCGATCCCGTATGTGGTGGCCATGGTGGCGAGGATGGTCACCGGGTCGTGCTGGTGTTCCAAGGCGGAGAGCCAGTCGTCGAGGACGGCGGGCCGGCGCCTGAGCAGCCGAGGCCCGTGGATGCGCCAGGCTGTGGCGACGACCGCCTGGGTGGCGTCCGACACCGCTGTGCGGCTCTGTCCGCTCTCACCGCGGCTCGTCAGCAGCCCTTCGGCGAGCTGGAGGGTCGCACCGAGCCGGGCGGTGTCATCGTCAGAGGTGGTGAGGATGCGTGCCTCGTCCTCGTCGGGGGTGAGGCCGTGCGCGAGGGCCTGGCGGACGCGGACGTGAGCGGCGAGGTGGTTCACCACGTGCGAGCCGTGGTGGGCGAGGAGGTGGTTGTCGCGCTGGCGGGCGGCGGTCGCCACCGCCTGGTTCTCGTGGACCCAGGAGGCATGGGTGAGGGCTTGGGCGAGGAGCCCGTCCGCGCGATGCCCAAGCTCGAACATCGCCGCCAGGTCACTCACGACATCCCGATGTCGGTTGCCCGGCTGCGCGTAGGGCAGCGGCGACGCGGTAGGCAGGTTCGCGGGTGTCGCCTTCCGCTCGGCGCCCGCCGCCGCAGCCACCTTTGGGTATGCGTCGAGCAGTGCTCGTGCCGCCGCCGCCCGCGCCGCCTTCTTGGACTGGCCGGTGCCTTCCGCCGTGCAACCTGTTCCGGTGCGGACGGTGGCGCGGAAGACCTTGCGGTGGTCCGGGCCCTCCTCGTCGTAGTCGTAGGTCAGTCCTCGATCAGGGATGGGCGGCCTACCCCTGGGCGGCGGCCCGGCTGCCCGCCGCCTCGGATGCGCTGCAGCCCTACAGCGCGGGTACACATACTGAGTAGCGAATCGTGCGAACGGTCGTCTGCGAGGCGCACGGCACCCTGGCGTTACTCCGGTTTATCGACGCCCTCCGCGAAGAACGTCGCCGGCGGCCCGGCCCCAACCGTTTCTCTTGGCCGGATCGAGGGTCATTGAGGCGACGGCACACACGGAGCGCGCGGCGTCCAGCGGCTCCTGCATGCCGGCCACCATGCAGGCGAAGCCGGTGCCCCGCCAACCGGCACACCGCGTCATTCCGGAGGAATGCGAAACTCGAATTCGGGACGGTCCCACGGCACGGCGGGCGGGTTGGCAAACACGGTCCCGGTCCGCACCGCACCAACGCGGTGGTAGAAGTCCTCGGCGGGAAGATGCGACACGACCTTGAGACGGTCGAGCCCGGCGGCACGGGCCTCGGACTGCATGTGCGCCACGAGCAGCCGTCCAATACCCCGTCCTTGCACTTCGTCGGCGACGAACAGCAGGTCAAGCTCCGGTGGCACGAGCACGAGCGAGTAAAATCCGAGCACGCGGCCTTCATGCTCGTCAGCGCCGACGGCCACAAAGGCGCGGTGGGCCTCGATGTAATCAGGACCGACCCGGTAGCCCGCGACTGCGGCCGCGTACTTACCCTCGTAGGCGCCTGAGCCACGCACGAGCCGCGTGAGCCGTTTGGCATCCCGCGCAACGGCCCTCCGTATCGTGATCGGCTGGCCGATCGGCGAAGTGCGTGAACTCATCGGGGCAGTATTTCGCACCGGGGTGTGTCTTCGTGCGGCGGGTCGGCTGCTCAGGCAGGCGTTCCTGCACCGCTCCCGGGAACCGTCTGCCCAGGCCCCGATCGACCAGGTCACCGTCGCCGCATCGGCCGCCCGCCGACAGCAACTGGGACGCCCGAACCGCTGCGGAGGAGCCGGAGAACAGGGTGGTCAACCGCTGCTGCCCCTGAGCCTGCCGTGGCGAGAGCCGGCCTGTGCAGGACGACTTCAGGCTGACCTCGTGAGCCGCATCAGGAGACGCTGAACTTTGCGCTAGCAAAGGAGAGAGTCCTGGTTGATCGCACCAAGTCCCCGAGTCGTGTGTTGCGCATCGGGTCGTATAACGCGTGCCGTCGCTGCGTTCTTGCTTCGGGTGGCTCCCAAGAGGACAACCGAGTGCAACGGCGCCCGCACCGGCGTGGGGGACCCACCCGTGCGGAAGCCCCGCCAGGCCGCACCCGCGGCGCTTCTCGTCGCACGCCGCTCTCACACGCCTATCACCGACTGCGTCGACTCCTCTGGACCAAAAGCCCCTGACCTGGCATTACGCGCTCACCTTGGACTGACCTGGACGCCCACGGACGGTCTCTACAACCTGTGCCATGTGGTATCGCGGCCCACTCGCTAGCACCACGTACCACTCATCAAGATCCGGCCCAGGTGCGGACCGACTCAGCCTGGCACTCGATGTTCCCGCTCTTTGTCGCAAGTCAGGAGCGAGGTCAGGCGTGTACCACCAGCAGACGAAGAATCTGCTGGGACGAACGCGCCACCACCACACCGCAGCGCTCTGTCCGTGCCCGCAGAGCCGAACGGTAAAGCCGGGTCGAGCCATCAGTCAGGTCGCCTACCACGCAACGGCCCTGAGCCGATCAGCCACAAGATGTCCGAGTTCAACGGAGCGTAGTCAGCACCAAGTCAGCACGGGACAGGTGAAGACGGGTGATGACGTGGGCTTTTAGTCAGCACCAAACCAGCACGGGAGTCAGCACCGTACCGTCAAATCATCCTTAACTGCGCGTCCCGGACGGCACCCGTTTCGACCGCCATCGATCCCCTGAGTCGCCTTTCCACGAGCCGGCATGGTGGCTGCACGCATAGCCAACCCTCGAACTATGTTGCCCCGCCACATGTGCGCCTGACCTGCATGTTTCTACCGTGTGGCGACACGTACCCGTCCCCACCGCACACGAGGAAGTGGCGCACATGACCTCCGCAGCATCCGCCCCACCGACGCCGAACAAACTGAAGCGCATCGTCGCCGCGTCCCTCATCGGCACCACCATCGAGTGGTACGACTTCTTCCTCTACGGCTCCGCCGCCGCGCTGGTCTTCAACCAGTTGTTCTTCCCGGACGAAGACCCGCTCGTCGGCACGCTGTTGTCGTTCCTGACCTACGCCGTCGGTTTCGCGGCGCGGCCGCTCGGCGCGCTGGTCTTCGGGCACTACGGCGACCGGCTCGGTCGCAAGAAGCTGCTGGTGCTGAGCCTGTTGCTGATGGGTGGGGCGACCTTCGCGATCGGCCTCCTGCCGACGCACGCCACGATCGGCAGCGCGGCCCCGGTGCTGCTGACGGTGCTGCGGCTCGTCCAGGGCTTCGCGCTCGGTGGCGAGTGGGGCGGCGCCGTCCTGCTGGTCTCGGAGCACGGGGACGCGCGACGCCGCGGCTTCTGGGCGTCATGGCCGCAGACCGGCGCGCCCGCGGGTCAACTGCTCGCCACCGGTGTGCTGTCCTTGCTGACCGCCGTCCTCTCCGAGAGCGCCTTCATCGGCTGGGGCTGGCGGATTCCCTTCCTGCTCTCCGGTGTGCTGGTGATGGTGGGGCTGTGGATCCGGCTGTCCGTCGACGAGTCGCCCGTGTTCCAGCAGGCGCGCGCCCAGGCCGAGGCGCGCAGGTCCGACAGCACCGCACAGGCCGAGAAGACGCCCCTGGTCGCCGTGCTGCGCCACCACTGGCGTGACGTCCTGGTGGCGATGGGCGCCCGCATGGCCGAGAACATCAGCTACTACGTCATCACCGCCTTCATCCTGGTCTACGCGACCACCGCCGCCGGCATCTCCAAGCAGACCGCCCTGAACGCCGTGCTCATCGCGTCGGCCGTGCACTTCGCGGTCATCCCGCTGTGGGGCGCGCTCTCCGACCGGATCGGCCGCCGTCCCGTCTATCTGATCGGCGCGGTCGGCGTCGGCCTGTGGATGTTCCCGTTCTTCTCCCTCATCGACACCGGCGGCTTCGGCAACCTGATCCTCGCCGTGACCGTGGGCCTGGTCCTGCACGGGGCGATGTACGCGCCGCAGGCCGCCTTCTTCTCCGAGATGTTCGCGACCCGGATGCGCTACTCCGGCGCCTCCATCGGCGCCCAGTTCGCCTCCGTCGCGGCGGGCGCGCCCGCCCCTCTGATCGCCACCGCGCTACTGTCGGAGTACGACAGCTCCACACCGATCTCGCTCTACGTGATCGCCGCGGCGCTCCTGACGATCGTCGCCGTCGCGGTGGCCAAGGAGACCCGCAACCGGGATCTGAGCGCGGTCGACGCCGACACCGGTCCGGCGTCCTCGAAGGCCGAGCCGGCCGACGCGCACACCGTCTGAGACCCGTACCGCCGGCCCTCGCACGCTCCGTCGCGTGCGGGGGTCAGGTGCGTGTCGGGGAGCTCGCCAAGCGGTGCAGTCGCAGGGCGAGTTGGATCTCCAGGGCACGGGCCGGGGTGTGCCAGTCGTCGCCCAACAGGCGGCGCACGCGCTCCAGACGCTGGGCCACCGTGTTGACGTGTACGTGGAGTTCGTCCTTGGTGCGGGCCGGGCTCATCCCGCAGGCGAAATAGGCGTCCAGCGTCCGCAGCAGATCCGTCCCCCGGCGCTCGTCGTACGCCACCACCTGTCCGATCGTGCGGTCGACGAATCCGGAGATGTCCCGGTCGCCGGCCAGCAGCACGCCGAGGAAGCCGAAGTCCTCGGCGGCGGCGCCGTCCCCGCCGCGGCTGAGCAGACGCAGGGCGTCCAGGCAGCGCCGTCCCTCGTCGTAGGCGGCGGCGACCGCGTCCGGGTGGGCGGTGAGGTCCTCGACCGGGGCGGACGCGCCCACCGTGACCGCCTCGTGGACGGCCGTGCCCAGGTGCCGGGCGGTACGGCGGGCCAGGTCCGTCGCGGTGTCACCGGTGTCCAGGGGCAGCAGCAGGACCGTGCCGCCGTCACGGGCCGCGGCCAGACCGTGCCGGGTGGCGGCGAGGTGGGACGCGGCGGACCACAGGCGCCGGCGCGCGTCCGCCTCCTGGTCGGCGTCGGCCGCGGGACCGTCGAGGCGGGCGGCGAGGACGACATGGGTGGCGTCGAGGTCGGCGTGCAGCCGGGCCGCGCGTTCGCGCAGCAGGCGCGGGTCCCGGTCGCGGGCGTCGAGCAGGTCGTCGAGGAGCTCGCCGCGGACACGCTGCTCGGCCTCCGCCGCGGAGCGCCGGGCGAGCAGCAGCAGTGAGGTGACCATCGCCGCGCGCTCCAGCGTGCGTTGGTCGACGGGGTCGAGCCCGGGCTGGCCGCGCAGCACGAGCGCGCCGAACAGTTCACCGCCCGCGGCGACGGCGGCGATCCAGTCGCCGGCGTGCCGGACCGCGTGCTTCTCGGTGCGGAAAGCCTCCAGGGCCCGCGCGGGTGTCGCGCCGGCGTCGGTGAACTCGACCGTGCCGTCGAGGACCTCGGAGACGGCGGCGGCCACGTCGTGCACCCCGCCGCCGCGCAGCACCAGCTCGGCGAGCCGGTCGTGCACGTCGGAGGCGCGTTCGATCACGCCGCTGCGGTCCCGGATGATCTCGTTGGCGCGCTCCAGGCCGGCGAGTGCCGAGCGGGTCTCGGTGAGCAGGTTGGCGGTGTCGATGGCGGCGGCGGCCAGGGCGGCGAAGGAGCCGAGGAGCGCGATCTGCTCCCGCTCGAAGACCCTGGCGCGCCGGTCCGCCGCGAAGAGCACGCCGATCACGTGGTGCCCGAGCATCAGGGGAACGCCGAGGATGGCGACGAGCCCTTCGTCCCGCACGCCCGTGTCGATGGTGTCGGTGTGCTGGAAGCGGCCGTCCTTGAAGTAGTCGTCGGTGACGTACGGCCGGGCCGTCTGCGCGACCAGGCCGCCCAGTCCCTCCCCCATGCCGAGCCGCAACTGCTGGAAGCGGGCCGCGACCGAGCCCTCGGTCACCCGCATGTAGGTGTCGCCGCGGGCCGGGTCGTTCAGGCTGAGGTAGGCGACGTCGGTGCCGAGCAGCGACCGGGCGCGCTGCACGATGGCCTGGAGCACGGCGTCCAGGTCGCGCAGCCCGGCCAGATCGTGCGCGGTCTCGAAGAGCGCCGACAGCTCGGCCTCCCGGCGCCGCCGCCCCTCCAGCTCCGAGCGGACGCGCAGCGCGAGCAGCTTGGCGTGTTCGAGCGCCGCGATCCACGAGGCCGGCCTGCCCTGGGCGCGGGCCAGCGGCACGGGCTGCTCGTAGGCGTCGGCGGACGCGCCACGGGCCAGCAGCTCCAGGAACGGCGCCTCGGCGCCGTCCAGGGGCGCCTCGGGGTCCCCGGTGGGGCGCTCGGCGGACTGCACGTGATCGCGGGACATGGTCACAGGATTCCTCATCGCCGGGCCGCCCCGTCAGCCCTGTGGAAAACTCCGGGCACCCCGAAGAAGGGTCGAACTAGTGCGCGGTCCAGCCGCCGTCGAGCACGAGCGACGCACCGGTCATGAAGGACGCCTGCGGGCCGCACAGGTAGGCCACGGCCTCCGCCACCTCCTCGGGCTCGATGAGCCGCTTGACCGCGCTGTCCTGGAGGATGACCTCCGACAGCACGCGTTCGTGGGGGATGCCGTGCGCCCGGGCCTGGTCGGCGATCTGCTTCTCGACCAGGGGCGTGCGCACATAGCCGGGGTTCACGCAGTTGGAGGTCACGCCGTGCGGCGCCCCTTCCAGGGCGGCGGTCTTGGACAGTCCCTCCAGACCGTGCTTGGCCGCCACGTACGCCGATTTGAAGGCCGAGGCGCGCAGGCCGTGCACCGAGGAGACGTTCACGATGCGGCCCCAGCCCTGGCCGTACATGTGCGGCAGCGCCCCGCGGATGAGCCGGAAGGGCGCCTCCAGCATCACGGTGAGCACGGTGTGGAAGACCTCGGGCGGGAACTCCTCGATGGGCCGCACCAGCTGCAGTCCGGCGTTGTTCACCAGAACGTCCGTGCCGGCGGCCGCGGCCTCGGCGGCGTCCAGGTCGGTGAGGTCGAGGACGCGCGGTTCGACGCCGCCCGGCAGGCCCGCCGCCTGCTCGGCGAGCGCCTCCAGGCCCGACTGGTCCCGGTCGACCGCTCTGACCTCGGCGCCGGCGGTCGCGAGCCGCAGGGCGCAGGCGCGGCCGATGCCACTGGCGGCGCCGGTGACGAGGGCCGTGCGGCCGCCGAGGTCGAGCAGGGGGGCGTGGGGGCCCGGGAGGGCACGGGACGCGGTCATGGGGTCGACCCTAGGCAGCCCTCGCCCGGCGACCCATATGGTCAGCCCCCATACTTCGCTAGAAACTGGTGGGGTCGAACCATGTGGGTGAGTCGATCAGGGCCTGCTTGATCCGCAGCCGCCCGAACTCATGGAGATCAGGCAGCGCGTCGACCTCGAACCACGCGACGTCCAGCGACTCGTCGTCGTTCACGCGTGCCTCCCCGCCGATCGCCCGGCAGCGGAACGTGATGTCCATGAACTGGCAGACGTCGTCGTTGTCGTACGTGACCGGCCTCAGCGCCTGGACCGTCACCACCCGCTCCGGGCGGCACCGCACCGCGGTCTCCTCCAGCACCTCCCGCACGGCACAGGCGGCGGGCTGCTCCCCGGGGTCCGGGATGCCCCCGATCAGCGACCACCGTCCCGTGTCGGAACGGCGGTTCAGCAGCACCCGGCCGTCGTCGTCGAAGACGACCGCGGTGACCCCGGGGAGCCACAGCAGCTGGTGGCCGGCGGACGCCCGCAGGGTGCGGATGAAGTCAGGAGTAGCCATGGGACCGACCCTAACGGGAGCCGTCCCCGGTCCCGGACGGCTTCCCGGCGTGTACGGCCGGCGTACCGCTACCGGCCACCCGCGCGCCGCCCGCGCGCGGCGGCGGCCGCCCAGCCCAGGCCGCCCGCGGCGACCAGCACCACGGCGACCTCCGGCAGGATGCCGAACCGGGTCGCGGGGGTCCGGGAGGAACGCAGCGGCACCTCCTGGACCAGCGAGTCGGCGACGAACATGCCCGTCCGCCGGCTGACCGTCCCGTCCGGCATGATGATCGCGCTGACGCCGCTGGTCACCGGCACGGCGACGGTCCGGCTGTGCTCGACGGCGCGGACGCGGGACATGGCGAGCTGCTGGTAGGTCATCTCGCTGCGGCCGAAGGTCGCGTTGTTGCTCGGTACGGAGATCAGCTGCGCGCCGTCGACGACCTCGGAGCGCACGGCCCAGTCGAACGCCGCCTCGTAGCAGGTGACGAGGCCGACCGTGGCACCGTCCATGGCGAACACGCCCGGATCGCCGCCCCGGCTGAAGTCCTGGCGGACCATGGACGTCCAGTCCTTGTTGATCATGTCGAGCATCGAGCGCAGCGGCAGGTACTCGCCGAACGGCTGGATCTGCCGTTTGTCGTAGGTGTCGACGGGCCCCTTCCGCGGGTCCCAAAGGATCTGCTCGTTGAGGAGTCTGCCGTCACGCAAGACGACGGCGCCGACCGAGACGGGCACCCCGATCGACTTGGCCGCCCCGTCGATCACCGCGTAGGCGTCGGGGTTGGCGAAGGGATCGATGTCGGAGGAGTTCTCCGGCCACAGCACGAAGTCCGGCCTGGCCACCTTGCCCGCCGCGACCTCGGCCGCGAGGCGCTCGGTCTCGCGCGCGTGGTAGTCGAGCACGGCCCGCCGCTGGGAGTTGAAGTCGAGTCCCGCGCGCGGGACGTTGCCCTGGATGACGGCGATGGTCGCGGTGCCGTCCTCGGCCCGGTCGCTCACCAGCGGGCGCGCGGCGAACGCGCCGATCAGCGGCACCGCCGCGCAGAGCAGCGCCACGGCCGCCGCACCCCGCCGCACCGCGCGCGTGCGCCGCGCCGTCAGGCCCACGCGCACGACGTCGTACAGCCCGAAGCCGCACAGGACGACCGCGAAGCCGAGCACCGGTGTCCCGCCGACCGCGGCCAGCGGCAGGAACAGGCCGTCCGCCTGCCCGAACGCGATCTTGCCCCAGGGGAAGCCGTTGAAGGGCACGCGCGCGCGTGCCGCCTCACCGGCGATCCACACGGCGGCCGCCCACACGGGCCACCCGGGCAGCCTGGACACCGCCGCGACGCCCACGCCCACCAGGGCCACGAAGAGCGCCTCGATCACCACCAGCGCGAGCCAGGGTCCGGGGCCGACCTCCACGCCGGTCCACACCAGCAGCGGCAGCAGGAAGCCGAGGCCGAAGAGGTAACCGAGGCCCAGGGCCGCCTTCCAGCCACGGCCGCGCAGGACCCAGCCGAGGACGGCGAAGGCCGGCAGCGCGAGCCACCACAGCGTGCGCGGCGGGAAGCTGACGTAGAGGAGCACTCCGGAGAGCGCTGCGGCGGCGGCCGGGACCAGGCGGCGCAGCGACCGCGCGGCGCGCGACTCGGGCGCGGTTCGCGGGGTTGCGGCGTCCGACTCGTCCACGGAGGTTGCGGTGACGGTCACTCCGGGAGTCTACGGCGGCCCGCTTCGCGGCCGACAGCGCGGTCGGGACGCTCCGTCGCACGGCCGCGGCGCCGTTCCCGGGCAAGTCGGTGACACACGTCCTCAAACCGCCCACAAGCCGTTACGGTGTGGCCGAGCCCAGGTCGCGCGACGGGACGGCCCGGGCCCGAACAGGTCGGGGGAACGACCGGTCTCGGGGGGACGGGTGGGGTCCACGGGAGTGACGTCTGTGCCCGAGGCGCAGGCCGACGACGGAAGACGCGGCGCCTCGGACGCGGCGGGGGTGGTCGTGCTCGGCGCCTGTGCCCTCTGGTCGCTGATCACCGCGGCAGCGCACGGCGGCCGCCCGGAAGGCGAGCTGCTGGCGGTGCTGGCCGTGACGGCGGGATACGCCGCGGGCCGCGTCTGCGGGGCGATCGCCCCGGTCGCCGCGCCCGTGACCGCGGCGCTCGCGGGAGCCGCGCTGACGATCACGGCTCCCCACCTGCCCCCCGGACCGCCTCCGGTCGCGCCGCTGGGACACGCGGGTGCCACCGCAGCCCTGCTGGCACTCGCGGTCGGCGCCGCGTGCTGCGCCGCCCGGTCCACGGCCCTGCCCGCGCTGCGACCGGCCCTGTGGGCGCTGGCCGTCGCGATCGTGGCGACGGCGGCCGTGCTCGGCACGATCACCGGGGTCGTCGCCTGTACGGGGGTGCTGCTCTGCTCGCTGGCGGCCGGCGGGCGCATGGGCCACCGGGGGATCGGCCTCGCCGGACTGGCCGCGGCGGCGGCGTCGGTGACCGGGCTGACCTGGGCGGTCGCGGGGGGCACGCTGCCCACGGGACTCGCCTCCGCCCTGGAGGGGCCGCTGACCGGGCACCGGGTGGAGCTCTGGCGCGACGCGCTGGCACTGGCGCGCCAGGACCCCGTCACGGGGGTCGGTCCGGGGCGCTTCGGGGAGCTCAGCGCCACCTCGGCGGCCTCGCCGATGTCCGATGGCAAGCCGCACTCCGTACTACTTCAGCAGGCGGCGGAACAGGGGGCCGTTGGAGTGACGCTGCTGGCCGCGGCCTTCTGCTGGTTGCTGTACGCGTTGTGGCGCACCGCGCGGCCCACACCGGTCGCGCTGAGCGCGGCGGCGGCACTGACGGCGCTCGCGGCCATCGCCGCGGTGGGCAACGCGCTCAGCTTCACGGCGGTGTCGGTCGGTGCCGGTCTGCTCGCCGGGCTGGCCACGGCTCGGCCCTTGGTCCCGGCGCCCACGCGTGGGCGGGACGTCGTCGCTTCGGAGAGCCCGGTGCCCTGATCCGCGGCCCCCTCACCGCGAGGTCCGTGTGCCGCACCGGCGACGCGACGGGGCAGCCGCTCCCGACGGGCGAGGCGTCAGCGCACGGCGCCCGGCGTGGTCGGCCGCAGGCGCTCCTTGATGACCCGGACCGCCGCCTCGGCGTCGTCCACGGTGATCGTGAACGTATGGCCGTCCCACAGCCGCAGCTCCAGTCCCTCGCCGCACCGGACGACGACCGCGGTGCCCTTCTCCGGCCGCCAGCGGTAGCCCCAGCCACCCCACTGGCGCGGGGTGACGTGCGGTACGAACTCCGCGCCCGCGACCTGCGACAACGGGATGCGGCGGCGCGGCACCCCGATGTGGCCGCAGCGCACCTCGAGGCACTCCTTGTCCACCCGCAGCGCGACGTGGACGAAGGCGAGTGTGCCGAACAACACCAGCAGTCCGGCGGCGATGCAGCCGACGACGGACATCACCAGCGGTGCCAGGCCCTCGTCCGTCCACGCGGAGGCGACGGCCAGCTGGATGCCGAGCGCCAGGCAGGCGGCGCCGACCAGCGCCAGCAACCACTGGACCCGGTTCGTCGCCCGGCCGGTCCAGATGTCGGGGTGCGAGGTGCGCTTGCCGTGGGGGTGGTGCCTCATGTCATTGAGACTACTCAGGTTTCGCTGAGCGGGTAGGGGGTCGCTCACGGTGACGACCGGGCGCGAGGACCGGCGCGGACCGAGATGTTCCGGTCAGTGACCGGGGGTCACCGGACGGGGCTGGCGGCCGTGAGCATGCGGCCTTCGGCGTACGTCAGCGCCGCCGCGGGCAACGCGCCCTCGCGGCCGCTCAGCAGGACCGTCACCGCGCCGGACCGCGTGGCCGACGGGTCGGCACGCGCGCCGATCCGCCGCAGCGCCTGGGCGGCGACCGCTCCGGCGGATCCGTGCAGGACGAGCGGAGGCAGGCCGGGGCGCTGCACGGCGGCACGGATGCGTTCGGCGACCAGTTCGTAGTGGGTGCAGCCCAGTACGACGGTCGTGACGTCGTCGGGGGTCAGCTCGGCGGCGGCGCCGACAGCCGCGGCGACGGCCGTCTCGTCGGCGCGTTCGACCGCCTCCGCGAGGCCCCAGCAGGGGACCTCGGTAACGTCCACGCCGTCGGCGAAGTCCTCGATGAGCCCGCGCTGGTACGGGCTCCCGGTGGTGGCGGGCGTCGCCCAGATCGCGACGGGTCCCCCGCCGGCGGCGGCCGGCTTGATCGCCGGGACCGTGCCGACGACGGGCAGCGCGGGTTCCAGACGGGCGCGCAGGGCGTCCAGGGCGTGCACGGTGGCGGTGTTGCAGCCGACGATGAGCGCGTCGGGACGGTGTGCGGCGGCCGCCTCGGCGACTGTCAGGGCGCGCTCGGTGAGGTCCTCCGGCGTGCGCGGTCCCCAGGGCATGCCGTCGGGGTCGAGGGAGAGCACGAGATCGGCGTCCGGCCGCAGGCGCCGTACCGCTGCGGTGGCCGCCAGCAGACCGATTCCGGAGTCCATGAGCGCGATCTTCACCCGGTCACGATAGACGATGGCCCCCTCGCGGCCGTCCCCGTGGGGCAGACTGCGCGGGTGAGCGCCCTCCTGTGGATCGTCGCCGGATCTCTCGCCGCCTGGCTGTGGCTGCTGCTCTGCCAGGGCTTCTTCTGGCGCACGGACGTACGGCTGCCGCCCCGGACCCCGCCCGCCGTCTGGCCGTCCGTCTGCGTCGTCGTCCCCGCGCGCGACGAGGCCGGGGTGCTCCCGGCCGCCCTGCCGTCGCTGCTCGCGCAGGACTATCCCGGGCGGGCCGAGGTGTTCCTGATCGACGACGGCAGTACGGACGGCACCGGGGGGCTGGCGCGCGAGCTGTCCCGGCGGTGCGGAGGGCTGCCGCTGACCGTGGACGCACCGGGCGAGCCGCCCTCGGGCTGGACCGGCAAGCTCTGGGCGGTACGCCACGGAATCGCCCTGGCACGCGCGCGTGATCCCGAGTACCTGCTGCTCACGGACGCCGACATCGCGCACGCGCCGGACAGTCTGCGCGAGCTGGTGGCGGCGGCGCACAGCGGCGGCTTCGACGTCGTCTCCCAGATGGCCCGGCTGCGCGTCGTCAGCCGGTGGGAGCGGCTCGTCGTGCCGGCCTTCGTCTACTTCTTCGCGCAGCTGTATCCGTTCCGCCGGATCGGCCGGGAAGGCGCGCGGACCTCGGCCGCGGCGGGCGGCTGTGTGCTGCTGCGCACCGAGGCCGCCGCGCGGGCACGCGTCCCCGACGCCATCCGGCACTCCGTCATCGACGACGTGGCTCTGGCGCGGGCGGTCCGCGCCGGCGGCGGGCGGATCTGGCTGGGGCTCGCCGACCGGGTGGACAGCGTGCGTCCCTATCCCCGGCTGCACGATCTGTGGCGCATGGTCTCGCGCAGCGCCTACGCCCAGCTGCGGCACAACCCCCTCCTACTGGCCGGGACGGTCGCCGGACTCGCGGTGGTGTACCTGGTGCCGCCGGTCGCGCTCGTCGCGGGCCTGGCCCTCGGGAGCACCGCGACCGCCGTGCTGGGCGCGCTGGCCTGGCTCGTGATGACGGGGACCTACCTCCCCATGCTCCGCTACTACGCGCAGCCCCTGTGGCTCGCTCCGCTGCTGCCCTTCACCGCGTCCCTGTACCTCCTCATGACGGTCGACTCGGCGGTGCGGCACTACAGGGGACGGGGTGCGGCCTGGAAGGGCCGCACCTACGCGCGTCCGGACGCCCTGCCCGACGAGGGGTGAGCCGGCCGCGGACTCACTTGCGGCCGGGCGTCCAGTTCATGCCCCACCCGTAGGCGTGGTCGACGGCGCGCTGCATGCTCACCCCGCGGTCGGGGACCAGATAGCGGGCCTCGCGCTGGACGACCAGGTCCTGGCCGGTGTTCGTGATGAGCGCGAGCGCGCACACCGGGGAGGGGACCGTGCACTCGTCGAGGGAGAACTCGATCGGTGCGCCGAACTGCGGACGCAGGGTGACCGTGGCATGCAGGTCGGCGAAGGAGCGGGCGCCCTCGTAGATGGTGACGAAGACGAGGATGCGCCGGAACGCCTGCTTGTGGTCGAGGTTGATGGTGAGGTTCTCGCCGTCGGCCGCGGCACCGGTGCGGTCGTCGCCGTCGAGGTGGATGTACGGCGGTCGGTTCAGCGACCCGAAGGTGTTGCCGAGGGCCTGTACGACGCCTTTGCTGCCGTCGCTGAGTTCGAACAGGGCGCACAGGTCGAGGTCGAGGTCCGCGTGCAGGGCGACCGCGCGACCGCGCTTGCTGCCCCATCCCGAGAACTGTTTGCGCACCTGCCAGTTGAGGTTCACGCGCATGGCACCCGACGTTCCGCCCTGCTTGGTGAGCGAGACCGAGGGGGACGCCTTGGTGAGCGTGACCTTGGTGAGCTGGACGGGTGCGGGCGGGGCGACCGGCGGCGCGACCGGGGCGGGGGGCGGGGTGACGTGCGACGGCCGGGCGGGGGCGACGGGCGGCGCGCCGGGCGCGGTGTGCTGCGGCTCGTCCACCGTGATGCCGTAGTCCGTGGCCAGGCCCTCCAGTCCGCTGCTGTACCCCTGGCCGACGGCACGGAACTTCCAGGCGCCCTGGCGCCGGTAGAACTCACCGAGCACGTACGCCGTTTCGACCGTCGCGCCCGTGCTGTCGAACCGCGCCGCCACGGTGCCCGGACCGGCGTCCTTGACCTCGATGTACAGATCCGGCACCTGCGCGAACGTCCCGCCGTCGGAGGACGCGACGAGCACGACCGTCTCGATGGCCGGCTCCACGCGCGCGAGGTCGACGATCAGGGTGTCGGTGACCCGGCCGCCGTCGTCCCGCTTGCCCTCGTGCCGGACCGCCCCGGAGGAGTGCCTCGGCTGGTTGTAGAAGACGAAGTCCGCGTCCGAGCGGACCTTCCCGCCCACCAGCAGCAGCGCCGAGGCGTCGGTGTCGGGCACACCCGGCCCGGAGCGCCACCCCAGTTCCACCCGCAGCGCCGTCGTCGGCACCGGGACGTTCGATCCCTTCGGCATTGACATGTCCGCCCCCATCAGCTCTCCCCACGCCAGGTCTCACGCCCCGGCGTCCCATCGCGTTCGTCGCCGTCTCCCAACGTATTGCCCATCCCGCGGAACGCACATGAGGAGTACGGGAGGAGTACGGAAAGAGAATGGTCAACCGCCGGTAACCCCCCGGGAGCTGAGCCTTTACACGATCCGAACACCGCCCGATGCCCTTTTTTCCCAAGTTCGCTCGCATTGGGGATCGCACGTCACCGCCGACACGGAAAACAACCCTCTTATCGGTCTCCCCAACCAGCACATCGTTGGCTTAACTTATGTGCCATGACCTCCCCCCGCTCCACCTATGGCGGCGGCTACTACTCCGCCTCCTTCCCGGACACCCCGATCTACGACTCGCTCGTGGCCGAACGGGGCACCCCGCAGATCGCCCCGATCCGGGTCCCCGCCGCGTACGACACCCCCGGCAGCCACCTGCCCGCCCTGCCGTCCGCGCTGCCCGCCCTTCCGGCGGCCCCCTCTCAGCCCATGTACGGCTACCCCCAGGCGCAGCAGCCCGCTCCGCTGCAGCAGGCACCCACGGCGTACATCCCGCAGCAGGCGGGCCCGCCGCGCGGCTACCCCGGCCCGCAGCAGCCCCGCCCTGCCGCGCCCGGCACGGGTTACGAGGCGATGCGCCCGGCGGCGCCCCGGCCCAACCCGGCGCCGTACCAGGACCCTTACAACAACCAGCAGTACCGGGGTTACTGATCTCCCGGTGATCTCTCGGTGAGGTCTCGGTGAGGCCGTCGGCGCCGGCTGGCACGATGGCCTCATGGGGAACGCGGAGCTGCTGTCGATTCATGTCCATCCGGTCAAGGCGTTCCGGGGCCTGGCGCCCCGTGAGGCCGTCGTCGAGCCATGGGGTCTGGCCGGGGACAGACGCTGGGTGCTGATCGACGACGGGGGAAGGGTCGTCACCCAACGTCAGCACCCGCGTCTCGCGCTTGCCGCCGCCGAGCTCGTGCCCGGCGGCGTCCGGCTGTCCGGGCCCGGCCTGGAGCCGCTGACCGTGCCCGTCCCGGAGGCGGCGGGCACGGTCACGCTGGACATCTTCGGCAACAAGGTGGAGGGGGTCCTCGCCGACGGGTCCGCGCACGCGTGGTGCAGCGCGTACCTCGGTGTGTCTGCGCGCCTTGTCCACATGGACGACCCGGCCACGCGCCGGCCGGTCGATCCGGACCACGCGCTGCCCGGCGAGACCGTCTCGTTCGCCGACGCCTTCCCGGTGCTGCTCACCTCGGCCGCTTCGCTGGACGCCCTGAACTCGCTGATCGCCGAGGACGGTCCGGCCGAGGAGGGCCCCCTGCCGATGAACCGGTTCCGGCCGAACGTGGTCGTGGGAGGTAGCGCGCCCTGGGCGGAGGACGGCTGGCGGCGGATCGCCGTCGGCGAGGTCGAGTTCCGGGTCGCCAGGATGTGCGGCCGGTGCGTCGTGACGACCACCGACCAGGAGACGGCCGAGCGCGGCCGGGAGCCCCTGCGCACCCTCGGACGGCACCGCCGGATCGCCGGCCGCCTGATCTTCGGACAGCACCTCGTGCCCCGCGCCCCGGGCACGATCCGCGTCGGTGACGCGGTGCGCGTCCTCGAGTAGGCCATGCCGCCGGGGTGCGCCGGGCGGGAACCCGCGGGCGTGACCCGGGCGTTGGACATCCCGTGAGGCGTTCGTGAGAGATCCGGGGACCAGGTGATGCCGCTCACTCCTTGACCGGTACGGGGGGGGTGAACGGCTCCGCCGGGGGGTGTCATGGAGCGGGAGGGGGGCGGAAGATGCTCGCTGTTCGCGGCCTGTGGCGCTGGCGGCACAATCCGCTGTGCCGCACGACCGACCTCAGGGAGGCATGGGTGGCACTGGCCGCCCTGCTGTTCGTATTCCTCGTCGCGCCCGTCATCGGCGCTGTCGCCGGCTCCGCCGCCCAGGACGCCCTGCACCGGTCGGTCCGGGAGCAGGAGGAGTCCCGTCACCTGGTGACGGCCACGGTGATCCGGGAGCTGGAGAGGCCCACGCTCGCCGCCGACCCCGAGACGGCGGCGGCGGACACCGGAACGTGGGTGCGGGCCCACTGGACCGCCCCCGACGGCACCGAGCGGCACGGGCCCGTCGCCGCCCGGCTCACGGACCCCGCGCCGGGCGACCGGTTCACGTTCTGGGCCGACGAGCAGGGGCGTGCGGTGGCGCGCCCCCTGGACCCCGCGACGGCGACGACGCACGCCGTGCTCGCCGGGTTCGGCGCGGCACTGCTGACCCTGTGCGTGATCGAGGGCGGCAGACGGCTCGTCGTGTGGCGCATGGTCCTTCGCCGGTACGCGCGTTGGGACCAGGAATGGGACCGGGTGGGCCCGGACTGGGGCAGGACCGGCACCGGCATCTGACGGCCTTCCGGCTCCGGTCAACCCGGCGTCCGCGCGCACGCTACGGTGGACCGGCCGAAGCGAATTTCGGCATCGACCTGCGCGCGAGCCTGCTTCAGGGGCGCGCCGGTGTCGAGCGCGCGAGCGTGCGACGGTCACAGGGGCCGGGGCGCGGTCGCGGGTCCGCACCGGCCGTGGTGGCCGTGGTGGCCGCGGGCGATCGAGCATCAGTACGACCGAGGTGGGGGCACGGCAACGCCATGGCACAGGGCACGGTCCAGGTGACGCACGCGGGTACCTCGCGGTGGCGGCGCCGCACAGGTGAGTACGCCTCGCTCGCCGCCGCCCTGGAGGCCGCGGCCGACGGTGACATCCTCACCATCGCCCCGGGGACCTACCGGGAGAACCTCGTCGTGCAGCGGGCGGTGACCCTGCGCGGACCCGAGGGCTCCCCCGGATCGGTGCGGATCGCGCCCGCCGACGGGGTGCCGCTCACCGTGCGCGCCTCCGCGGTGATCCAGGACCTGCACGTGGAGGGCCAGGACGCGGCGGCACCCGCGCTGCTCGTCGAGGAGGGCACGCCGGAGCTGACCGACGTCCGGGTCGTCACCCGGTCCGCCACCGGGATCGAGGTGCGCGGCAGCGCCCGGCCGACCGTGCGCCGGTGCACCGTCGACAACCCGGCGGGCATCGGGATCGCGGTGGTCGACGGCGGCGCCGGGGTGTTCGAGGACTGCGAGGTCGTCGCCGCCGGGCAGGCCGGGGTGGCCGTGCGCGGCGGCGCGCATCCGCGTCTGGAACGCTGCCGGGTGCACCACGCCGCGGGTTCGGGCCTCACCGCGACCGGGGAGAACTCCGCGCTGGAGGCCGTGGGGTGCGAGGTCTACGAGGTCCGCGGGAGCGGAGTGCAGATCACCGGCCGGGCCACGGCCCACCTCACGGACTGCGACGTGCACCGCACCACGGGCGACGGGGTCACCCTCGACACGGACGCCGTGCTCACCCTCGCCGACTGCCGTATCCACGACATCCCCGAGAACGCGGTCGATCTGCGCTCCCGCTCCGTCCTGACGATGACCCGCACCAGCGTGCGGCAGTTCGGGCGCAACGGCCTGTCGGTGTGGGACCCGGGCACGCGCGTGGACGCCAACCAGTGCGAGATCTTCGACAGCACCGGCGACTACCCTGCGGTCTGGGTCAGCGACGGCGCCACGGCGGTGCTGGACTCCTGCCGAGTGCACGACGTGCCCGACGCGCTGTTCGTCCTCGACCGCGGCTCGCGCGCGGACGTCGTCGACAGCGACCTGTTCCAGGTGCGCAACACGGCCGTGTCGGTGAGCGACGGCGCGACCGCGCAGCTCGACGACTGCCGGATCAGGGACGCCGCGACCGGCGCGTGGTTCCGGGACCACGGCAGCGGCGGCACCCTCGGCAACTGCACGCTGGACGGCACCCAGACCGGCGTCATCGTCACCAAGGGGGCCGACCCCACCATCGAGCGGTGCACGGTCGACTCCCCCGCCGAGGCCGGGTTCTACGTCTCGGCGGGCGGTCGCGGCAGCTTCCTCGACTGCCGGGTGCGGGGCAGCGGCGGATACGGCTTCCATGTGCTCGACGGCTGCCGTACGACGCTCCGCAAGTGCCGCACGGAGCGGTGCGCGCGCGGCGGTTACGAGTTCGCGGACGGCGGCCCCGACGCCGAGTCGGGAACGGGACCGGTCGTGGAGGACTGCACCAGCGACGAGAGCGCCGGGCTGCGCAGCCCCACGGCACCCCCCGAGCCGGCCGTCCAGACGACGGGTCAGGCACCGGGGCTGCTCGGCGCGATCCCCGGGCAGCGCACGACCGAGCAGGAGCCTCTCGTCACCGCCGCGCAGCCGCAGACACCGGGCAGGACCTCCCAGGCCGTCATGGGTGAACTGGACGCCCTGGTGGGCCTGGACAGCGTCAAGCGCGAGGTGCGGGCGCTCACCGACATGATCGAGGTGGGCCGGCGCCGGCAGCAGGCGGGTCTGAAGGCCGCGTCGGTCAAGCGGCACCTGGTCTTCACGGGCTCCCCCGGTACCGGCAAGACCACGGTCGCGCGGCTGTACGGCGAGATCCTCGCCTCGCTCGGGGTGCTGGACAAGGGCCATCTGGTCGAGGTGTCCCGTGTCGATCTGGTGGGCGAGCACATCGGCTCGACCGCCATCCGCACCCAGGAGGCGTTCGAACGGGCGCGGGGCGGCGTGCTGTTCATCGACGAGGCGTACGCGCTGTCCCCGGAGGACGCGGGGCGGGACTTCGGCAAGGAGGCCATCGACACACTGGTGAAGCTCATGGAGGACCACCGGGACGCGGTCGTGGTGATCGTCGCGGGCTACACGGCCGAGATGGAGCGCTTCCTGTCCGTCAACCCCGGTGTGGCGTCCCGCTTCTCACGCACCATCACCTTCGGCGACTACGGTCCGGGCGAACTGCTGCGGATCGTGGAGCAGCAGGCCGAGGAGCACGAGTACCGGCTCGCGCCGGGCGCCGCGGAGGCGCTGCTGAAGTACTTCACGGACCTGCCGAAGGGCCCCGCGTTCGGCAACGGCCGTACCGCGCGGCAGACCTTCGAGGCGATGGTGGAACGCCACGCGAGCCGTGTCGCCCAGGTCGACGAGCCGAGCACGGACGAGCTGACCCTGCTCTACGCGGAGGATCTGCCCGAGCCGACCTGAGCGTGCGCGTCAGGGCGTGTCCCCGGGGCGCTGGCCGGGCAGCCCCGGGTGGAGCCGGTCGAGCAGGCGGCCGCGTTCCCGGTCGAAGGCCGGGTCGGCCTGGTAGTCGGAGTGGCCGAGGATCGGGGCGGGCAGCGGATGGAGATCGCCGCGGGCGTGGGCGAGGGGGTCGCGCATCGGCTCGCAGTCGACCTCGGGACCGTCGCCGCCGGGCACGTGAACGGGGCCGCCGATCGGGTCGGTGAGCCGGTACAGGTTGCGCCAGCGGTCGACCTCCTCGTGCAGGGCGGCGAGCGGGGCCGGGCCGAAGTGGGCGGGGAACCAGCGGCCGTACAGCCGCTCCAGCGGTGAGCCGTAGGTCAGCAGCGCGACGCGGCCGCGCACGGCCGGCGTCAACTGCCAGGCAGCGGCGGCGGCGAGGACACTGCCCTGGGAGTGGCCGGAGATGACCAGCCGGCCGCCGGTCGTGCGGGTCCAGGTGGTGATCCGCCAGGTCAGGTCGGGCACCGCGCGCTCGGCGTAGCAGGGCGGTGAGAAGGGGTGCGCGGCGCGCGGCCAGAAGGTGCCGACGTCCCACAGAACGCCGACGGTGCGCCGCGCGGACATGTCCTTGTAGGCGCGTCTGCCCAGGGTGACGAACAGGATGAAGCCGAAGCCGACCAGCCAGGAGCCGAGTGCCTGGGAGGTGTCCGCGACGCCGTGGACGATCGGGTGGGTGTGCCGCGCCGCCGCTCCGGGGGCCTTGTCCGTGGCCAGCGCACCGACCAGCGCGCCGGTGCCCAGGATCAGGGAGACGACGGCGACGGCCGCGACGAGGAGGGGACCGCGGTCGGTGAGGGTGGCCATCGCGCGCGTGCGGGCGATACGGCGGGTGCGGTCGGGATCCTTGGCCTCACCCGCGTAGTCCTCCTCGACGACGGCGCGCTCGGCGCGGACCTGCCGCAGGGTGCGCCACGCCTGCCAGCCGGCGAGCAGGAGCAGGATCACGAGCAGCGGCGGGATCACCGATGCCTGCCAGGTCAGCACGACCGGCGGGCCGGGCAGGGAGGCCCGGGTGCCGTCCAGCCAGTCGGCCACGCGCTGTGAGAGTCCGCCGGACATCACGCCGCCCAGCGCGCAGGCCAGCATCGCGACCGCGGGTCCGGCGAGGCCCCGCATCGCGGCGCGCGGGTCGGGGTCGCTGCGGTGGAGCAGGTGGGCGACGACCGCGAGGACGATCACCAGCAGTCCCTGGGCCAGGGCGATGCCTCCGAAGGCCGCGTGGCCGGGCAGCCGGCCGGACGACTCCCACGCCGGGCGTTCCCAGCAGGCGTGGACCAGGGTGAGGACGAGCAGGACCAGGGCGGCGAGCGGCAGGTGCCGTACGAGGGTGGCGTCGATCTCCCGGTCGAGGTGCTTCTCGCTGCGGCCGCGCCGGCAGACCACCACGACCACCGCGACCGCGGCGAGGACGAGCGCCGCCTCCAGCACCCGGCCCGTCGCCTCCAGGGCCGCCGGGCCGCCCGTCTCACGGTCGCGGCGGGCGGCTGCCTGGACGACCGCGGCGGCCACGGTGAGCAGACCGGCTGCGGTGTGGGCGCCGCGCAGCCGGGCGACCAGGCGCCGGCCGTACCAGAAGCCGGGGCGGCCGAGCGCGCTGCGGGCGGGCTCCTCGGCGGGTTCACGGACGAGCGGCTGCTCCGACTCGTACGCGCTCCAGGTGCGCCGGGAGAGGTACCAGAGCAGACCGACCAGGGCGGCGGGCACCAGGGACGCGAGGGCCAGACGGCGGCCCGGCGGGCTCCACCAGCCGTCGCCGGACGCGGTGGGCGACAGGAAGCCCAGCCAGGTGTGCCGTTCGGAGCACGCGCGCGTGCCCGCGCACTGCCAGGCGGTGAGGTCCAGCGCGACCTCGCACGCGGCCGCGACCAGGAGCACCGTCAGGCTGAGACCGACGAGCCGCACCAGCAGCCCGTAGAGGCGGATCGTGCGGGCGCGGTCGCGGGCCGAGGGACGCATCCAGTGGGCGAGGTTGGCCACCATGAACGGCACCAAGAGCAGCCACAGGGCTCGTGCGCCGTTCCCGGAGGTGAGGTTGCACCAGACGTAGGCCTCGGGCACCGGGCGGCCGTCGGTCGCGTGGCCGGCGGGGCGGTTCTCCGCGTCCACGTCGTCGGCGCGGCGGAAGACCGCGGCCGTGTCGTCGCCGGAGACGCGCACGGTGCGCGGATCGTCCAGCATGTGCTCGGGCGTGGCGCCGCCCACGCCGTGGACCAGGAGTTCCAGGGTGGCTCCGGTTTCCGCCGACCGTGCCGCGGGGCCTGCCGCCCTGTCGTCCAGGCCGCGTTCCTGCGCGCTGTCCACTCTCCGCACTTCCCCCGTTGTCGTTCGCACGTCCCCGGGACACGCCGTCAGCATGTCCATGCGGCACCAGGATCTCCCGTGGGGAGGCGTTGCACACCCCTCGTCACGGAATCTCCCCGATCCGTGTGAGGGGGCGGGCGACGGACGAGACCCAGGTGACATGTGCGCGTCGCGCAGCCGGTGGCGCGACGCGGGTCCAGCCGTGCGAACATGGGACGCTCACGCACCGGGGGCGCGAGAATGTCCTAGTGGGAGCAGGTGCGGGGGTCTGCAGGACGGCTCGAGGAAAGGACCGGAGCGTACGTGAGTGAGAATCAGAACCTCCTCGCGGAGCAGCGGCGCGCCCTGATCCTCGACGAGGTGCGGCGGCGCGGCGGCGTGCGCGTCAACGAGCTGACCCGCAAGCTCGGCGTGTCCGACATGACCGTCCGCCGCGATCTGGACGCGCTGGCCCGCCAGGGTGTCCTGGAGAAGGTGCACGGCGGCGCGGTGCCGGTGCCGGAGGCGAGCACCCACGAGCCGGGCTTCGAGGCGAAGTCGGGCCTGGAGCTGAGCGCCAAGGAGGACATCGCTAAGGCCGCGGCGCAGTTGGTGGCGCCGGGCTCGGCGATCGCGCTGTCGGGCGGGACGACGACCTACGCGCTGGCGCATCAGCTGCAGGAGGTCGCCGACCTCACCGTGGTCACGAACTCCGTGCGGGTGGCCGACGTCTTCCACGCGGCGCAGCGCTCCTCCGGTCAGCGCCAGGGCGCCGCCACCGTCGTGCTGACCGGCGGGGTGCGCACGCCCTCCGACTCGCTGGTGGGACCGGTCGCGGACCAGGCGATCGCCACGCTCCACTTCGACGTGCTGTTCCTCGGCGTGCACGGGATATCGGCGGAGGCCGGTCTGTCGACCCCGAATCTCGCGGAGGCCGAGACCAACCGGCGGCTGGTGCAGTCGGCGCGGCGGGTCGTGGTGGTCGCCGACCACACCAAGTGGGGGACGGTGGGGCTGAGTTCGTTCGCGACCCTCGACCAGGTCGACACGCTGGTGACCGACTCCCGGCTGGCCGACGAGGCACGCCAGGAGATCGCGGAGCATCTGCGGCAGCTGATCGTCGCGGGCGAGGACGAGAGCGCCGACGAGCTCTGACGCCGTGCGCGCCGCAGACATGCGGCGCGGCCGCGGCCAGTGCCGCGTCAGTCAGGGTTTGCCCGTGAGGAGCGGCGTCGTGGGGGCCCCTCCCGCTCGAGCGAAGCCGAGAGTGGGGGAGCGTGCTCTCGGCGTGCCGGCCGGAAGCCCTCGTACTGGACGTACTCGGGCTTTCGGCCGGTGCGGCGAGAGGGCGTGCCGGGCGTCGCGACGGGGCGAACCCTGGCTCAGGCGGCGCTAGGGTGAGCGGCCCGGTCCCGCCCGTCGTACAGAGGGTTTCGCATGGCGCGCCGACTGCGTCCGGTGGACGTCGACTTCGTCCGCTCCGCTCCGGTACGGCTGGTCTTCGAGCGGCAGATCTCCGCGTGCCCCGAGTCCGTCTTCCGCGCGCTGGCCGAGGACGTGGCCGGCTGGCCGCAGTGGTTCTCGGCGGTGACGACGGCGCGGCCGACCGACGGCGGTGCCGGGCGGGAGGTCAGGCTGCGGGGCGGCGCGCGGTTCACGGAGACGATCCTCGTGGCGAAGGGGCCCGAGGTGTACGCGTATCGCGTCGACGAGACCAACGCGCCGGGCGTGAGCGCGCTCGTCGAGGAGTGGCGGCTCACGCCCGCCGGCACCGGTACGCGGGTGCGGTTCACGTTCGCGGCCGACGGCCCGGCGGTCGTCCGCGCGGCGCTGAGGCCGGCCCGCCCGGGCCTGGGGTGGGCGTTCCGCAAGGCGGTGACGACGCTGGACCGACGGCTGGCACGGTAGGGCGCCTAGGCCGGGGCGGACGCCGGTCGGCGTCGAGAACCGGTCGGTGCTCGCGCCGCCCTGGCTCAGTCGGGCCAGACGCCCGTGGCCAGCAGGGACTCGATGGCCGCGCTGTACGGGGCGATGTCCAGGCCCTGTTCGGCCAGCCAGGCGTCGGAGTAGTACTTGTCGAGGTAGCGGTCGCCCGGGTCGCACAGCAGGGTGACGACGCTGCCGTTGCGGCCCTCGGCGACCATCTCGGCGACGATCTTCAGGGCGCTCCACAGCCCGGTGCCCGTCGAGCCGCCCGCCTTGCGCCCGATGCCCTGCTCCAGTGCGCGGACGGCGGCGACGCTCGCGGCGTCCGGCACCTTCATCATCCGGTCGATCGCACCGGGCACGAAGCTCGGTTCCATCCGGGGGCGGCCGATGCCCTCGATGCGGGAGCCGCAGTCGCATGTGACGTCCGGGTCGCCGGTCGTCCAGCCCTCGAAGAAGCAGGAGTTGTCCGGGTCGGCGACGCAGACGCGCGTGTCGTGGCCCAGGTAGTGGACGTAGCGGGCGATGGTCGCGGAGGTGCCGCCGGTGCCGGCCGTGGCGACGATCCACGCGGGTTCCGGGAATCGCTCCAACTCCATCTGGCGGAAGATGGATTCGGCGATGTTGTTGTTCCCGCGCCAGTCCGTGGCCCGTTCCGCGTAGGTGAACTGGTCCATGTAGTGGCCCCCGGTCTCGGCCGCGAGGCGGGTGGATTCCTCGTACATCTTGCGCGAGTCGTCCACGAAGTGGCAGCGCCCGCCGTGGAATTCGATCAGGCGGCACTTCTCGGCGCTCGTGGTCCTGGGCATCACCGCGATGAAGGGGACGCCGATCAGTTTCGCGAAGTACGCCTCGGAGACGGCCGTCGAGCCGCTGGACGCCTCGATGACCGGGCGGTCCGGACGGATCCAGCCGTTGCAGAGGCCGTAGAGGAACAGCGAGCGGGCGAGGCGGTGCTTGAGGCTGCCGGTCGGATGGGTCGACTCGTCCTTGAGGTAGAGGTCGATGCCCCAGTGCTCCGGCAGCGGGAAGCGGAGGAGATGGGTGTCGGCCGAGCGGTTGGCGTCGGCCTGCACCTTGCGGACGGCGTCCTTCAGCCAGAGGCGGTAGGCGGAGTCGGTGCGGTCGACGTCGAGGGTGGCGCCGGTCCTGGTCTGCTGAGGGGTGGTCACGGCGGGGCTCCTTAGGGCTGCACGCCGACGGCGGGTCGCGCGGCCGACACACCGATCATAGGCAGCTTGCGCACGCTTCTCACCTGCATAAACGCATCTTTGGGGCACTCAAAGCCGCGAGGGGGGCGAGAGGGCGGACGGAGCCCCGGAGACCGTCCGGCCGGGCACCTCACCGCCGGGCGGCACCCATCGGCCGCGCCCTCGGCAGGCCGTGGCCGCACGCGGTTCCCGGCGGCCGGGAACGTCGCCTCGGCCGGCCACGGGCGGGGGCGCATTCACGTGAGTGCACCGGGTGGCCTATGCCTCGGTGACGTGCGCACTGGTGCGCGACCACGGGGCCGTGCAGACTGCACCGGGTGGGACGGAGACCCGGAAGAGGACCCGCGGGCGACAAGGGGGCGGGAGGGCATGGCGGAGCCGGAGTTCACGGCCTTGGGCGTGCGGATCGGGAAGGGCCTGCGCTCTCTCACCCGGGCCGGACAGGTCCGGATCAGCGGCGGCCGGGTGGAGCTGCTCACCAGCTACGGCAGCGAGATCGACAGCGCGCCGGTGCAGTCCGTGCGCGCGTCGAAGCCGTGGTTCGCCTCCGCCGACCGAGCGCTGGCGGACATCAACGGCAAGCGCTACGTGCTGACCTTGGGCGAGCAGGACCCGGCCCCCGGCGAACCAGGGCCGCCCGCGGCACGCCGGTTCATCGAGGCCGTCCGCAGGGCGGCGGGGCGCGGCACCTGACGGGTGCCTCGGGCCCTTCGCCGGTACGGACCGCCCCTGGCGGGCGGGGGCCGATCGCCGGTTGCGGTGGGCGACGCGGGCCGGGACAGGCCGGTCGCGCAGAGCGACGCGGGCGGGAGCCGACCACCTGTTGCGACGGGCGGCGCGCTTCGGGGCAGACCACCGGCTGCGACGGGACGCGCTCGTCCGGGCCGACCGACACCGACAGGCGCCGCGAACCGGGGCGGACAGACCCCTCACCACAACAGGGACCTGGGCCGACCACCGATCACGGCCGACGGCACGCGTCCGGGCCGACCACCGGGAGCGACGGGCCGCGCGGGTCCGGGCCGATCGCCGGTTGCGGTGGGCGGCGCGGGCCGGGGCAGGCCGGTCACACAGAGCGACGCGGGCCGGAGTCGGCCACCGGTAGCGACGGGCCGCGCGGGTCCGGGGCGACCACCGGTAGCGACGGGCCGCGCGAACCGACGTGGCCGAGACTCGTCGGGACCGCCCCCCTTCCGGAACACGGCGAGTTGCGGCCTTCCACCCCTTGCGCCACTCTGGTCTCACGTCACTCTGGGTTTACCGGCGATAACGCTGCGAACCAGCCCGCCGGACACGACAGCAGGCGGCCGTTTCCACTCAGGCGCTGCTGGATCCGAACTCCGTGTTCTTCCGGGCCTCACGTCGGGGAGTCGCAGCAGTGATCAGTCACCCAAGCAGGCACTGCACGGTGGAGCTCCAAGCCCTGCCGTCGCGGATCGGCCAGGTCCGCAGAATCGTATCTGCGCAGTTGCGCTACTGGCATCTGGATCCCCTGATAGACCGAGCGGCGCTCGGTGTGACCGAGTTGCTCTCGAACGTCCACCGGCATGCCCTGCCCGACAAGACGTGCACCGTCGAGATCGAGCTCCTGCTCGACCGGCTCACCGTCTCGGTGCACGACCGTGATCCGCGTCTGCCCGTCGTGGCCGACGCGGATCCGCTGGCCACCTGCGGGCGGGGGCTGGCGATGGTGGCGGCGATGAGCGAGAGCTGGGGCGTGCGACCGGACGGCGACAACGGAAAGATCGTGTGGTTCACGCTGCCCACGACGACCCCCGCCGTGAAGGCGCAGCCGCGTCCGGCCCGCCGTACGGTCACGGAACCGGTACGCCTCGTCGCGGAGGTCGAACCGATCGGCCGCGTGCCCGAACACACTCCCGCCCGGTCGGCCGTCGCCGGCTGACCGGGCGGTGAGCGAACCACGCCCGGCGCGCTGAACGGCGTCGCGCCGTGGCGACGGCCAGCGCCGAGCCGGGCCGGACGCTCACCCCGTACCGGTCTGCCATCGGCCGCGGCTCCGGTCGTTCGTCGACGACCACGCACGCGCCGTTCGTCGACGGCCAAGCACGCGCCGTTTCCTCACCGACGTCATGACCCGGCCGGTCGGCCTCAGGTCTGCGCCAGCACTCCCAGCGGATCGTCCAGGGCCGGCTGCCACGCCAACTCCGCCGCTCCGACCAGGCTGTTGTGGTCCAGGGAACAGGCCAGGATCGGCACTCCGCCGCTCTGGCCCCACAGGCTGCGGTCGGCGACCACCGCCCGCAGGCGCTCGGGGTCGGCGTCGAGGAGGGTGCGGTGCAGGCCGCCCAGAATGATCCGGTCGGGGTTGAGGATGTTCACCAGTCCGGCGAGACCGAGTCCCAGCCGGTCGATGAGAGCCTCGGTGGCCATCCGGACGGCGGGGTCGGCGTACTGGTGCCGGATGAGGTCGTCGGCCTGCTTCAGCAGGGACACCTCCGGGCCCGGTTCGAGGCCGGCCGTGGTGAGGAAGGCGAGCGGGTCCGCCTCGACGTCGAGGCAGCCGCGGCTGCCGCAGTGACAGGGGCGGCCCTCGGGGTTGACCGTGAGATGGCCGACCTCCAGCGCGAGGCCCGAACTGCCGGTGTGCAGCCGCCCGTCGAGCACCAGCGCGCCGCCGACGCCGCGGTGCCCGGTGGCCACGCACAGCAGATCGCGGGCGCCCCGCCCCGCGCCGTGCCGGTGCTCGGCGAGCGCCGCGAGGTTGACGTCGTTGGCCGCGAACGCGGGGCCGTCGATCCCGGCCGCGCGCACGCACTCGGCGAAGATCTCCCGTACCGGCGCCCCCGCCGGCCATGCCAGGTGCAGGGGGTTCAGCGCCAGCCCCGCGGGTTCGGCGACCGCCGAGGGCACGGCGAGCCCGGCCCCCACGCACCGCCGGCCGGTCTCGCGCAGCAGTTCGGCGCCCGCCTCCACGACCGACCCCAGCACCTTCGCAGGGTCGGCGTCGACGGTCTCGCAGCCGGGCGCGGTCGCGACGATCCGCCCGCCGAGACCGACCAGCGCGGCCCGGAAGCCGTCGGCGTGCACCTGGGCGGCGAGTGCCACGGGGCCGTCCTCGGCGAGCGCCAGCCGGTGCGAGGGGCGACCCTGGGAGCCCGCGGCGGCGCCGGGCCGGGCGTCCACGCGGATCAGGCCCAGCGCCTCCAGTTCCGCGGCGACCGCGCCGGCCGTGGCACGGGTGACGCCGAGTTCGGCGGTGAGGACGGCACGCGTCGGGGCGCGCCCGGTGTGCACGAGCTCCAACGCGGGCCCGAGCGCTCCGCGCCCCCGGTCCAACCGCGCTCTCGAGGTGGTCCCTTCCCCCGCCGTCCGGGGGTCCGCCTTGCCGCTCATGAGGGCGAGTCTCCCATGATCCGCCGCTCAGCCGACGGGGGCCTGGAAGCCGCTCACGCGCAGGGTCAGGTTCAGCCGCCCGGTCAGCCCCAGCCGACCGGGCCCGCTGCCCGGAAGTACCCGGGGCACCCCGTGGTGGGCGAGCCGCGACGGCCCTCCGAAGACGAACAGGTCGCCGCTGCGCAGCTCGACGTCGGTGTAAGGGCGCGTACGGGTCTCGGTGTTGCCGAAGCGGAAGACGCAGGTGTCACCCAGGCTCAGGGACACGACGGGTGCGTCGGACCTCTCGTCGCCGTCGCGGTGCATGCCCATACGGGCGTCGCCGTCGTAGAAGTTGATCAGCGCGATGTCGTACCCGGCGCCGGTCGCCGCCTCCGCGCCGAGCGCCTCGGTCACCGCTCGCCTGCCCAGGTCGCCGAGCCAGGCCGGGAAGGGCTTCACCGGGGTGCCGTCGCCGTCCGCGACCGTACGGGCGTAGGCGTACGGGTACCAGTGCCAGCCCAGGCAGACCTGCCGGGCGGTCATGGTGCCGCCGCCCGGAGTGCGGACCGTGCGCAGCCCGGCGGGCGGGCGCGCCCACTCCCGGCAGGCGTTCAGCAGCTGACTCTGGGCGTCCCCGTCCAGCCAGTCCGGCACGTGCACCGCGCCGGGCGCGACCTCCGCGCGCTCCCGGGGGAAGAGTTCGCCGTCCATGCCCTCCATCCTCGCGCACCGGCCATGAGCTGCGGCGGCTAGCCTGGACGGCACGATGAACGACCGTATGACGACGCCCTGGGGCGAGCTCGCGCTGGCCCGTTTTCCCGAGGACCCGCGCGACCGGCTGCGCGCGTGGGACGCCTCCGACGAGTATCTGCTCAGGCACCTCGCGGACCAGGAGGTCCCGCTGTCGGGGACGGTCGTGGTGGTCGGGGACCGCTGGGGCGCGCTGGTGACGGCGCTCGCGCGGCACGCGCCGGTGCAGATCACGGACTCCCACCTCGCCCAGGAGGCGACCCGGGCCAATCTCGCCCGGGCCGGCGTCGAGCCGGGCACGGTGTCTCTGCTCACCACGCGGGACGCGCCGCCGGAGCGGGTCGACGTGCTGCTCGTGCGCGTGCCGAAGAGCCTGGCGCTCCTGGAGGACCAGTTGCTGCGGCTGGCGCCCGCCGTGCACGAGGGCACGGTCGTCGTCGGCACCGGGATGGTGAAGGAGATCCACACCTCGACGCTGGACCTGTTCGAGCGGATCCTCGGCCCGACCCGTACGTCGCTCGCGGAGAAAAAGGCCCGGTTGATCCTCTGCGCGCCGGACCCGTCGCGCGAACGGCCCGCGAACCCGTGGCCGCACAGCTACGCGCTCCCGGAGGGCGTCGGCCCGGTGTCCGGGCACACGGTCGTCAACCACGCGGGGGTCTTCTGCGCGGACCGGCTCGACATCGGCACCCGGTTCTTCCTGGCCCATCTGCCGCGGACCGCCGGGGCGGGCCGGGTGGTGGACCTGGGGTGCGGCAACGGCGTCGTCGGTACGGCGGTGGCGCTTGCCGACCCGGCCGCCGAGGTGCTGTTCGTGGACGAGTCGTTCCAGGCCGTGGCCTCGGCGGAGGCGACGTACAAGGCGAACGGGGTGCCCGGGCACGCCGAGTTCCGGGTCGGCGACGGGCTGGCCGGGGTGGCGTCCGGGAGCGTCGATCTGGTGCTGAACAACCCGCCGTTCCACTCGCACCAGGCGACGACCGACGCGACCGCCTGGCGGATGTTCACGGGCGCGCGGCGGGCGTTGCGGCCCGGCGGTGAGCTGTGGGTGATCGGCAACCGGCACCTCGGGTACCACCTGAAGCTGCGACGGCTGTTCGGGAACAGTCATCTCGTGGCGAGCGACGCCAAGTTCGTGGTGCTGAAGGCCGTCAAGCGGTAGGCGCGAGCGTGCGCAGGATCGACGCGACCTTCCGCACCATCGCCTCCCGGCCGACGCCGAGGTACTTGCGCGAGTCGACGGCCTCCGGATGCGCGGCGAGGAACTCCCTGATGGCGCCGGTCATGGCGATGTTCAGGGCGGTGCCGATGTTGACCTTGGCGATGCCGCCCGCCACGGCCGCGGTGAGTTCGCCGTCCGGGACTCCGGAGGAGCCGTGCAGGACGAGGGGGACGTCCAGGGTGGCGGAGAGGTGCTTCAGGAGGGTGTGGTCGAGGGTGGCGGTGCGGGTCGTCATGGCGTGGCTGCTGCCGATGGCGACGGCCAGCGCGTCCACCCCGGTGTCGGCGACAAAGGCGCGGGCCTGGGCGGGGTCGGTGCGGGCGCCGGGCGCGTGGGCGTCCAGCGGCGGCCGGCCGTCCTTGCCGCCGACCTGGCCCAGCTCGGCCTCGATCCACAGCCCTTGGGCGTGCGCCCAGTCGGCGGCGGCGCGGGTCGCCGCGAGGTTCTCGGCGTAGGACAGGCGCGCGGCGTCGTACATGACGGAGCTGAAGCCCGCGTCCGGAGCCTGGCGCAGCAGGCTGTCGCTCTGGATGTGGTCGAGGTGCAGCGCGACCGGTACGGCGGCGCGTTCGGCGGCGGTGACCGCGGCGCGGGCCAGCGGGAGCAGCCGGCCGTAGCGGAACGCGACGGCGTTCTCGCTGACCTGCAGCACGACCGGGCTCGTGGTGGTCTCGGCGCCGGCGACGACGGCCTCGATGTGTTCCAGCGTGATGATGTTGAAGGCGGCGACGGCGGAGCGGGACCGGGTGGCGCGCGCGACGAGCTCGCCGGTGGTCACGAGGGTCACGGGTCTCCTTGCTGGTGCTGCTCGGACGGGCACGTGGGCACGGGGCGGGACGGCCCCTCCCGGCGGACGTGTCTCAGAGGATCACCGAGCGGGTGGGGTGGCGGGGCCGGTCAGAGGATCACCGAGCGGGTGAGGTGGCGGGGCCGGTCCGGATCGAGGCCGCGGGCCGCCGCCACGGCCACGGCGAGGCGCTGGACGCGGATCAGTTCGGCGAGCGGGTCGAGGCGACCGGTCACCCACTGTCCGCCGGTGGCCCGCACCTGCTCGGCGAGCCCGTCGGGGGCGGGGCCGAGCATCCAGGTCGCGGTGCCCTCGGTGCTGATGCTGAGGGGGCCGTGCCGGTACTCCATCGCGGGGTAGGACTCCGTCCATGCCTGGGCCGCCTCGCGCATCTTCAGGGCGCCCTCGTGCGCGAGCCCCACGGTCCAGCCGGTGCCGAGGAAGGTGAACTGGCCGCGCTCCACGAGACCTTCGGGCAGCTCGGCCTCCAGCGCGGTGCGGGCGTCCAGGACGACGGCGTCGGTGTGCAGGCCCAGGTGGGCTCGGAGCAGGGTGAGCACGGTGGTGGCGAAACGCGTCTGCACGACCGACCGCTCGTCGGCGAAGTCGAGGACGACGACGTCGTCGGCCGCGTCCATGACGGGTGCGTGCGGGTCGGCGGTGATCGCTGAGGTGCGGGGGCGTCCGTTCACCCGGCGGAGCAGGTCGAGGACCTCGGTGGTGGTGCCGGAGCGGCTCAGGGCGAGGACGTGGTCGTAGCCGCGGCCGTGGGGGAACTCCGAGGCGGCGAAGGCGTCCGTCTCACCCTGGCCTGCCTCCTCACGCAGCGCGGCGACGGCCTGCGCCATGAAGTACGAGGTGCCGCATCCGACGATCGCGACGCGCTCCCCCGGCGCGGGCAGCGCCCCACGGCGCTCCGGCGCGAGCGCGGCGGCCCGGGTCCAGCACTCCGGCTGGCTGCGCAGCTCGTCCTCGACATGCGTCATGCCGTGCCCCTCCCGCATTTGATTGTTCCTGCAAGGTACAGCGCTATTTCAAGCAGAATCAAGCATTCTGACGAGCGACGGCTGCGCTAGGGTCACGGGTACCGAGGAACGCGCGGGAGGTGCGGATGTCGCGGGACGCCCGCTGGAAGGCGCTGCTGGAACTGCTCGTCGAGCGCGGCCGGCTGGACGTCGAGGAGGCCGCGGCGGAACTGGAGGTGTCGGCCGCGACGATCCGGCGGGATTTCGACCGGCTCGCCGAGCAGCAGATGCTGGTCCGCACCCGGGGTGGCGCGGTGGTGCACGGGGTCTCGTACGAGTTGCCGCTGCGCTACAAGACCGCGCGCCGTGCCTCCGAGAAGCAGCGCATCGCCCAGGCGGTGGCCGATCTCATCGCTCCCGGCGAGGCGGTCGGGCTGACGGGCGGCACGACCACCACGGAGGTGGCACGGGCCCTGGCCGTGCGCGGCGACCTGGCCGCCGGGGCGCCCGCGCTGACGGTCGTCACCAACGCGCTGAACATCGCCAACGAGCTGGCCGTGCGTCCGCAGTTCAAGATCGTGGTCACGGGTGGCGTCGCGCGGGCCCAGTCGTACGAGCTCATCGGGCCCCTCGCGGACGGTGTGCTGAGCCAGATCACGCTGGATGTGGCGGTGCTCGGGGTCGTCGGCCTGCACGTCACGGACGGGGCGGCGGCGCACGACGAGGCGGAGGCCGCGATCAACCGGCTGCTGTGCGAGCGCGCCGAGCGGGTGGTCGTCGCGGCCGACTCGAGCAAACTGGGGCGGCGCGCCTTCGCCCGGATCTGCGGCACCGAGCTGGTGGACACCCTCGTGACGGACACGGCGGCGGACGAGGAGACTCTGCGGCGCTTCGAGGAGGCGGGGGTAGCGGTCGTGGCGGTCTGACGGCCACGACCGCCCGACCTCGCACCGCACCGCACCGCACCGCACCGCACCGCACCCGGACAGTGGACTCCCCCGTGCCGCCGCCCCTCCTCACAGGCCCCATCCCGGCCCTGCATCCGATTCGCCCGAACACCGGACATCTCGGGTGCGCCGGATTCAATCCGCCACTGCGTTCGATCTCGCCTAAGCTGGAGTGGCGCTGTACGAGCCGGTCCTGGGAGGCAGCGATGGACGGAACATCGAGCGTCGGGGCGCCCGGGCAGGGCCAGTATCTGCCGATCTCCGAGCACGGGCTGATCGGCGATCTCCGCAGCGTCGCCCTTGTCGGCTCCAACGGCACCATCGACTGGTACTGCTGTTCCGCGTTCGACGCGCCGAGCGTCTTCGCCTCGATCCTGGACGCGGAGCGGGGCGGCAGCTTCGAGCTGGCGGCGACCGTGCCCGCGCGGACCAAACAGTTCTACTTCCCCGACACCAATGTCCTGATCACGCGGTTCTTCACCGAGGACGGTGTCGGCGAGGTGCAGGACTTCATGCCGATCTCCGGGCAGTCGGCCGAGGCGGAGCGGCACCGGCTGATCCGGCGGGTGCTGTGCGTACGCGGCGCGATCCCGTTCCGCGCGCGAGTGGCACCGCGCTTCCACTACGGCACCAAGCCGCACACCCTGCGCATGGTGAAGGACGTGGCGGTGTTCGAGTCGGACGGACTGTCGCTCGGCCTCACCTCCACGGTGCCCCTGGACACCGACGACCTCGATGCCTACGCCGACTTCAAGCTCTCCGAGGGCGAGTCGGCGGTGTTCGCGCTGGACCAGGTCGGCGACGACGTGGCGCCGCGCTGCTGCCCGCACGTGGAGGCGGAGGAGCAGTTCTCGGCGACGGTGGCGTACTGGCGGCGCTGGCTGTCCGCCTCCAAGTACCGTGGCCGCTGGCGGGAGATGGTGCACCGCTCCGCGCTCACCCTGAAACTGCTCACCTACGCGCCCACCGGCGCCATCGTGGCCGCGCCGACCACGAGCCTGCCCGAGCAACTGGGCGGCGAACGCAACTGGGACTACCGGTACGTCTGGGTGCGCGACGCCGCGTTCTGCGTCTACGCGCTGCTCCGTCTGGGCTTCACCGGCGAGGCCGACGCGTTCATGAAGTTCGTGTCACGGCACATCACCCCGGGCGACGGCAGCCGGTCCGGTCCACTGCAGATCATGTACGGCATCGACGGCCGCACCGACCTGCCCGAGCGGGTGCTCGCGCACATGGAAGGGCACGCGGGCGCGACCCCCGTACGCATCGGCAACGCCGCGGCCGACCAGCTCCAGCTGGACATCTACGGTGCGCTGATCGACTCCATCTATCTGTACGACAAATGGGCGCAGCCGATCTCCAGCGCCCAGTGGGACGACGTGTGCGCCCTGGTCGACTGGGTGTGCGAGAACTGGCAACAGCCGGACGAGGGCGTCTGGGAGACCCGCGGCGGCCGCAAGAACTTCCTCTACTCGCGGCTGATGTGCTGGGTGGCGATCGAGCGGGCCATGCGGATGGCCATCCGGCGCGGGCTGCCCGCGGACATCGCTCGGTGGCGGGGCGTCCGGGACACGATCTACCGGCGGATCATGGATCACGGATGGTCCGAGCGGCGTCAGGCCTTCGTCCAGCACGAGGACGACGAGGTGCTGGACGCGGCGGTGCTGATGATGCCGCTGACCAAGTTCATCGCACCCACCGACCCCAAGTGGCTGTCCACGCTGGACGCGCTCACCGAGGACCTCGTGTCCGACTCACTGGTCTACCGCTACGACCCTCAGGCCAGCCCTGACGGGCTGCGCGGCGACGAGGGCACGTTCTCGATCTGCTCGTTCTGGTACGTCGAGGCGCTGGTGCACGCGGGGCGGGTGGAGGAGGCACGGCTGGCGTTCGAGAAGATGCTCACCTACGCCAACCACCTCGGCCTGTACGCCGAGGAGATCAGCCACACCGGCGAGCAGCAGGGCAACTTCCCGCAGGCGTTCACCCATCTCGCGCTGATCAGCGCGGCGTTCAACCTGGACAAGGCCCTCGGCTGACCGGCCGGGCCGCTCGGCCCGGCCGGTCGCGGGGACGGACGACGGAACTCAGCCGCGGAGGACCAGCACGTCACCGACGGGCCGCTCGGTGGTTCCGCTCGGCCGGTTCACCAGCTCACCCCGGACGGACATGGCGGTGGAGCCGCCGCCGTCGAGGTTGACCGCGTCGTGCATGCCGAGCGCCCGGGCGACGGCGGCGGTCTCGTCCATGGTGGTGCCGACGCTGCTGGTCATCCGGCCGTCGATGGTCGCGAACACGATCCGGCCGTCCTTCGTGGTGCCGCCGATGGTGCGGGGGTTGCGGTCGAAGAAGCTGCCCGTGCCGTCCGGGACGACGATCGCGCCCGCGGCGGTGAGCCGGTAGCGGCCGTTGACGCCGGTCAGACCGCTGTGCACCGGCAGCCGCCGGCCCTTCTCGTCCACCAGGTCGGACCGGGTCCGCAGGCAGCCCTCACCCGCCACCTGGAGGAGCGAGGCCGTCTCACGGCCGGTCGCCTGGAGGGAGGTCTGACCCGAGGTCAGCTGGGTGCCCCGGGTGGTGGACGTGCGGACCACGCAGCCGCGCCCGTCGAGGACGACCTCGGCACCGGCGCCGGACGGGGTGGCCGCCGCGAACTCGGGTGTGAAGCGGACGACGTCACCCGGCTGGGTGCACTGGGTCTGGTCCGGGAGGGCCGTGCACCCGGCCGGGATCACGGGCGGGTGGTTGATGAACTCGATCGGCAGGCTCGCTCCGGTGTCCCGGTGCTGGACGCTGCCGGACCAACTGAACTTGCCTATGACGACCCGGTCGGTGCGCGAGTCCACGACGAAGTCGACCTCGGCGGGGTCACTGCTCGGCTCGCTGAGGAGCTTGCCGCCGTACAGGCCGAGCCCGACGGGGTCACCCGGGTACTGCTGGTTGGCGGTGAACGTGAAGAAGGACGCGTTGACGCCGACGAGCGCCCCGGAGGCGCGGACGAGGTCCGTGGTCTTCTCCGTACGGGCGAGGTCGGGGCCGTAGGTGGCCTCCAGGTGGCCGCGCGCCTTGCGGGGGTCGATGGTGAGGACGTTGACCACCCAGGGGCCGCGGGGCGTGGTGTTGATCTGGTCGGCTGGGGCGGGCTCGGTGCCACGGACGATACGGGTGAGGGTGACACCGCCGGCCAGGCGCCGGCTGGTCCGGGTCTCCGCCAGGTCGGCGTCGCCGAGGGGCAGGGTCCGGGCGATGGGGGCAGGTGCGGCGGTGGGGGCGGCCTGAGCAGGAGGGGCGGCCTGAGCGGGAGGGGCGGCCTGAGCGGTGGGGACGGCCAGGATGGCCAGGGCCGCGGCGGTGGCCGCGGCGACACGGGAGAGTCCGGCTCTGGTCGTTGTCATGCTCGCGAGGGTCCGAGCCACAGGCAACAGCCACCGCTTCGCCAGTTGGCCCCATGCCGCCATGTGGGTTAACAACCGCCCCCGCACCGGCGCATGTTGACCGGGAGATGGCCGCCACGGGCATCGGTGCGTTGCCTGCCGGTGAAGGGCCTCTTCCTGCGCCGGTCTCGGGCGACGCGCCGTCAAGTCCGTACCGCCGGGCGCTGTGTCGTCGTCATGAAGGAAAGAGTAGGGACGTGCCGGGGCGCGTCCAGTAGCTGATCGGCCAAGCCGGTCCGACCGGTTCGCCCGCTTTCGTCACCACGGGCGCTACGCGCGGGGCCCTGGGCGGAGCGGCGGAGGAGGAACGGGTGACGTTCCGCGCGCTCGCGCAGGCGGCGGGGCGCGCCGACGCCCGGACCACGGGCGGTGGTGGTCCGGGCGTCGACTCGGTGTCCGGTGGGTCAGGCGACCGGTGCCGGGTAGGTCGGGTACTCGACGCCGGAGACGTACTGGACGACGCGGACGACCTGGCAGGAGTAGCCGAACTCGTTGTCGTACCAGAGGTAGAGGATCGCGTTGTCGCCCTCGACCTTGGTGGCGCCGGCGTCGACGATCGAGGCGTGCCGCGAACCGATGAAGTCGCTGGAGACCGCGTCAGGGGCGCTGGTGAAGTCGATCTGGCGCTTGAGCGGCGAGGTCAGCGACACCTCACGGAGGTGGTCGAGGACCTCCTCGCGGGTGGTCTCGCGGGCGAGTTGGAGGTTGAGGATCGCGATCGAGACGTCCGGCACGGGGACGCGGATCGAGCTGCCGGTGATCCTCGCCTTGAGGTCGGGCAGCGCCTTGGCGACGGCGGAGGCGGCGCCGGTCTCGGTGATGACCATGTTCAGCGGCGCCGAACGGCCGCGACGGTCGGCCTTGTGGTGGTTGTCCAGGAGGTTCTGGTCGTTGGTGAACGAGTGGACGGTCTCCACGTGGCCGCGCAGCACCCCGAACTCGTCCTCCATCGCCTTGAGCGGCGGGACGATCGCGTTGGTGGTGCAGGACGCGCAGGACAGGACGTTCTCGTCCGGCTTGAGCATGTCGTGGTTGACGCCGTGCACGATGTTGGGCACGTCCCCCTTGCCCGGGGCGGTCAGCACGACCTTGTCGATGCCGGGCCGCAGGTGCTGGGACAGGCCCGCACGGTCACGCCACTTGCCGGTGTTGTCGATGAGGATGGCGTTCTTGATGCCGTACGCCGTGTAGTCCACCGACGTCGGGTCGTCGGAGTAGATCACCTTGATCTCGTGGCCGTTGGCGAAGATCGTGCTGCTCTCCTCGTCGACGGTGATCGTGCCCTGGAACTGGCCGTGGATGGAATCGCGGCGCAGCAGCGAGGCCCGCTTGACGATGTCCTGATCGCCGCCGCCCCGGACGACGACGGCACGCAGCCGCAGGCCGTTGCCCGAGCCGGCCTTCTCGATCAGCAGACGGGCGACGAGGCGGCCGATACGGCCGAAGCCGTAGAGGACGACGTCGCGCGGCTCGCGGCGCTCCGCCCGGTCGTCGCCGATGGCGCCGGCGACGGCCCCGGCGGTGAACTCCTCGACGCTCAGACCACGGTCGTCGGCCGAGTACGTGGCCGCGAGCATGCCGATGTCGATCTGGGACGGGCCGAGGTCCAGCGTGGTCAGCGCCTGGAGGAAGGGCATCGTCTCGGTGACCGAGAGCTCCGCGCCCGCGATCTGGCGGGCGAACCGGTGGGCCTTGAGGATGCTGATGACCGACTTGTTCACCAAGGAGCGGCTGTGCAGCAGGACGGTGACGTCCCGCTCGCGGTGCAGCTTCCCGATGATCGGAATCATCGACTCCGCGATCTCCTCGCGGTTCTTCCAGTTGGTGAACGAGTCGTCGTTGATCGTCACGGGCCTATCTTTCGAGCTAGGTGGCGCTCATATGCTAACCACACCGCCATGGCGGTCATTCACCGGGTGGTCGCACAGGGTTCTCCGGGCGTGCCCGTCGGGCATGACGACCGGACGGCCCGAACGAGCAGACGTCGCACCCGACCTGTGCGGGATCCGCGAGCGCCTCAGAACGGCCTCAAGACGCCGGTCGGCGTGGTGGATCGCGGTGAACGGGGCTGGTGAACAGAGCCGTGGCGAACGGCAGGGCTCCCCTCCCCTGCCTTGCCCCGCTCGCCGACATCCACTTAACCTGATTTTGTGCCGCTGATAAACAAACTCCGTTCGCGCAGTGCCGTGCCGGGCAGCACGGACAACGACCTCACCCGCCTCCGCATCGCCCTGACCACCTTCTTCGCCCTCGACGGTTTCATCTTCGCGGGCTGGGTCGTCCGCATCCCCGCGATCAAGGAGCAGACGAACGCCACCGCGAGCACCCTCGGACTGGCCCTGCTGTGCGTCTCCGCCGGCGCGGTGGTGACGATGACGCTCACCGGACGCCTGTGCCGCCGCTTCGGCAGCCACCCCGTGACGGTCGTCTGCGCGGTGCTGCTCTCCCTGAGCGTGGCCCTGCCGCCGCTCACCCACTCCGCCCCGGCCCTCGGCGCCGTCCTCCTGTTCTTCGGCGCCGCCTACGGTGGCATCAACGTGGCCTTCAACAGCGCCGCCGTCGACCTCGTCACCGCGCTGCGGCGCCCGGTGATGCCGAGCTTCCACGCCGCGTACAGCCTCGGTGGCATGGTCGGCGCCGGCCTCGGCGCGCTGGTCGCGGGTTCCCTGTCCCCCACCCGGCATCTGCTCGGCCTCACCGTCGTCGGCCTGCTGGTCACCGCCCTGGCCGGACCCGTGCTGCTGCACATCGAACCGCCGGCCCCACCGGAGCGCGTCCCGCACCCCGCCGCCCGGGCTCACCGCCGGACGGACCCGAGGACCAGGAGCCTGGTGCTCGTCTTCGGCCTCATCGCCTTGTGCACGGCCTACGGCGAGGGCGCCCTCGCGGACTGGGGCGCCCTGCACCTGGAACAGGACCTGCACGCCTCGGCCGGGGTCGCGGCGCTGGGCTACTCCTGCTTCGCCCTCGCCATGACGGTGGGACGGCTGAGCGGCACGGCCTTGCTGGAACGCCTCGGCCGCACCCGTACCGTCGTCGCCGGCGGCGCGATCGCGGCCGCCGGCCTGCTCGTCGGCGCGCTCTCGAACTCCCTGTGGGCGGCGCTCCTCGGCTTCGCCATCGCCGGACTCGGTCTCGCCAACCTCTTCCCCGTCGCCGTGGAACGCGCCGGCGCGCTCGCCGGACCGAGCGGAGTCGCCACCGCCTCGACCCTCGGCTACGGCGGCATGCTGCTCGGCCCGCCCGCCATCGGGTTCATGGCCGACTGGTTCTCCCTCCCGACGGCGCTCACCAGCGTGGCGGTACTCGCGGGGATCGCCGCGGTGATCGGGTTCGCCACCCGCAAGGTGGGCGACGGGTGAGAGCGCCCCCACACCCCTGGCGGCGCAAAACCTCCGGTGCCGGACGACCCGCACGCCATCCGGACCTCCCGTGGGGCCAGGCCGGGGAGTCGGCGGCCGGGCACCCCGCCTCCCCCACGAGCCCCCTCCGTACGGCAGACTCACCCGCATGAAGACCGCCGACTTCGTCAACACCCTGGACCGCGAGGGCAGGTTGCTCGCCGCGGCCGCCGCCGAGGCCGGCACCGGTGCCGAGGTGCCCACCTGCCCGGACTGGCGGGTCAGGGACCTGCTCCGGCACACCGGCATGGTGCACCGCTGGGCGAGCGCCTTCGTCGCCGAGGCGCTGACGTCGTACCGGCCGGGCGGCGAACTGCCCGGTCTGGACGGTGAGGAACTGCTGAACTGGTACCGGGAGGGGCACAGCCGGCTCGTCGAGACGCTCTCGGCCGCCCCTGCCGACGTGCGGTGCTGGCAGGTGCTGCCCGCGCCGTCCCCGCTGGCGTGCTGGGCGCGGCGGCAGGCGCACGAGACGACCGTGCACCGCGTCGACGCGGAGGCCGCACGCGGCGGTACGGGCGCCGAGATCGCCCCCGAGTTCGCCGTCGACGGCATCGACGAGCTGCTGCGCGGCTTCCACTCCCGCCGCAGGAGCGCCGTGCGCACCGAGGAACCCAGGGTGCTGCGGGTACGGGCGACCGACAGCGACGACGCGGTGTGGACGGTACGACTCTCCGAGCAGCCGCCGCGGACGGAGCGGGACGACGCCGGTGCCGCCGACTGCGAGATCGAGGGGCCGGCCGTACAGCTCTACCTCTCGCTCTGGAACCGGCTGCCCTTCCCCAGCGCCGACGGGGACCGCTCGCTCGCGGATCTGTGGCGGGAGAAGTCCGGGATCGTCTGGAGCTGACGCCCGGCAGGATCGCCTGTCAGTCCGTCAGCATCCGGGTCAGCACCGCCCGTTGCACCGGCAGCACCTCGCCGTACAGGTCGCGCCCCTTCACGGTGAGTGCCACGCGGACCCCGCGCCGGTCCTCGGGGCACATCGCGCGCTCCAGGAGCCCGTCCTTCTCCAGCCGGGCGATCAGCCGCGAGAGCGCGCTCTGGCTGAGGTGGACGCGCTCGGAGATCTCCTGGACCCGCAGGGCGCAGGCGCCGGCATCGGCCGTGGAGCCGGCGGCGAGCACATCGAGCACCTCGAAGTCACTGGCGCACAGGCCGTGTCGATGCAGGGCACGCCCTATCTCGCACTGGGTGCGCGCGTGCAGTCCCAGGATGTCCCGCCACTGCTCGACAAGCGCCTGCTCGGCCTTCTTCGCCGCCATGACGGCACCGTAGCAGAGAAGTAAATTCATTGCGTCGACATCAATTGCATTTGCATCAAATGTCCGGCGCGCACAGTTTCACGGTGGCGGAGACAGAGGCTTCGGCAAAGCCGGAAACTCTGGCGGAGCGCGAGCGCGTACCCGTCCGCGAGCGGCGGGGTGGTACCGGTTCGCCACCGGGGGACGTCTTCGGTGCGCGTCCGGCGGGGCCCTCTTGCCCGGCCTGGCGCACGCATGTTTGATGCGGTCATGGAGAGCTACGGGGGACGGCGGACACAGACCGAGCGCGACGCGATCACCGTCGAGATCGGGTACGCGCTGTGCAGCGCGGCGTTCGCGGCGGTGGTGGTCCTCGGGGCGGTCGCCGGTCCGGCCTGGCTCTTCGACCTGCCCAGCGCGGTGGAGACGTCACTGGTCCGTGCGGGACTGGTCCTCGCGCCGGCGCTGTTCGTCGTACGGGTGGTCGCCGTGCTTCTCCGTTTCCGGCACGCCGGTCAATCCGGTCGGCCCGGACGCACCGGCCTCGACTCGTAGGCCGGCATCACCGGTTGGGTCCGGTCCCGCGTACCGAGCTTGAGCAGCGTACGGCTGACGTGCGTCTTCGCGGTGAGCGGACCGAAGGATCATGAAAAGGGGGGCCCATGACCGCACCGGAAGCAACCGTCGTGGCAGTCGACGAGATCGAGGCGCTGGCGGCTGACGGGCTGCGATGGCTGATCGCGGCCGCACGGGATGCCACCGGTCCAGGCCTCACCTGGGGGACCGGACCGTCCGCCGACCGGCCCGACTCCACGCTGTACACCGGTACGGCGGGAATCGTCGCCGTGCTCCTGGAGGCGTGGCGGCACTTCGGCGACGACGCCTTCGCCGACACCGCCCTGCGTACGGCCCACGGCCTCACGGAAGCCGTCGACAGCGTCGAGGACGATTCGCTCTACTTCGGCCGCACCGGAACAGCCCTCGCCCTGCGGGCACTTCACACGGAACTCGGCGACACGTCTTCGGGCATCGCCGCGGACCGTGCGCTCGACCTCGTACGGTCGCGCTTCGACGGCACGCGCTGGGGCGAGTTGTTCGAGCTGATGGGCGGCAACGCGGGAATCGGCCTCGGCGCGCTGGCCGCCGGTGACCCCGAACTGGCCGTCCTCGCCGTGGAGCCGTATCTGCGGACGGCCGAGCGAACCCAGGCGGGTGTCCACTGGCCCCACCGCGCGGGCACCGACTCACGACTGCACCACATCTCGCACGGCACCCTCGGCATCGTCCTGGCGCTGGCCAGGGTCGGCCGTGCCGGCGACCGGGCGGACCTGGTGGAGCTGGCGCTCGCCGGTGCCGCGGACGTCGTGGCGCGGGACCAAGCGGGGCCGGAGGGCTTCCTTGTGCCGCACTCCACCCCGCAGTACCGGCCCGACGTGGTCGAGCCCATCAGCTACGGCTGGTGCCACGGCCCGGCCGGCGACGCCCAGGTCTTCCGGCACCTGCGGGACGTCACGGGCGACCCCGCCTGGCACTCTCTCGCCGACCGCTGCTGGCACACGACAATCCACTCCGGTCTGCCCCAGCGGCTGCGCCCCGGGTTCTGGGACAACAACGGCCGCTGCTGCGGCACCGCGGGCGTCCTCGCCCTGGCCTGCGACCGGATCGCCGAACAGGACGACCCCCACGACTTCGCCCAGGTACTCGTCGCGGATCTGGCCGCCCGGGCCGTCCGGGACGCCGACGGCGCCCGCTGGTCCAACGTCGAGCACCGGGCGAGCCCCAGTGACCTCGAACCGTGCACCGGCTGGGCGATGGGCTCCGCGGGCATCGTCCGCGAGCTCCTGCGCTACGTACGGCTGAGCCGCGGGGGCGACCCCCGTTACGCCTTCGCCTGGCCGGACCAGCTACCCGTCCCCGCAACCCGCTGACCCGCCGCTCCGGTGGCGGCGTCCTCCCGTGACGGACCGCGCGTCGCGCGACCGCTTCCGACCGAGGTCCCGCCGGCCGGGCGGTCAGCCACGGACCGGGGTCGCCGCGCTTCGGCGCCGCTCGGCGACCGGTCAGGCCTCTCGGCGGACGGGCACCCGTGACCACGCGGTCGACGTCCGCGAGGCATGTCCTCGGGCCGGGCAGCGCACGCTGCGCGTCGACTTCAGGGTGCGGACCGTTCGCCCTTGCGGCCGCCGCGGGCGCCGGTGCCCCGGAGGGACTGCGTCGCCGCGCCCCGCGGCGGGTACACAAGGCCCACGGTATGGGCGAGTTGGGCGACGGCCTGCCGGAAGAACGGTTCGCGGTCCTCCACGACTCTGGTGAACTGCCCGAACACCTCGAAGCCCACCAGCCCGTACAACTGCGCCCACGCCGCCACCAGCGTCACCGCGACCTCGGGCGGCAGATCGGGGGCGAGATCGGCGGCGATCCGCACCGCCTCGGGCCGCAACTCCTCCGCCAGCCGCGGCTTCGCCACACCCGGCCCCGCGTGCGCGTCCCGTGCGATGCCGATGAGCAGGTGACCGACGCGCGCGGCGGGCGGGACGGTGGTCCGGGGTGCGGTGTAGCCGGGGACCGGGGAACCGTAGATCAACGCGTACTCGTGCGGATGCGTCAACGCCCAGCCGCGCACGGCCTCGCACACCGTCATCCAGCGATCCAGCGGGGCGGCGTCGGCGACCTCGCGATGTGCGGCCTCGGCCGTGTCGCCCAGGGAGTCGTAGGCGTCGATGATGAGCGCGGTGAGGAGGTCGTCGCGGCTGGGGAAGTACCGGTAGACCGCGGAGGAGACCATGCCGAGTTCGCGGGCCACGGCGCGCAGGGAGAGCTTCGCGGCGCCCTCGGCCGCGAGCTGTCTGCGGGCCTCGTCCTTGATGGCCGCGGTGACTTCGATCCGGGCTCGGGCCCGGGCGCCGAGGGGCGTGCTGCTGGTGGTCATGGGCAGAGTTTTCCATGTTTTGGAGCAGTGCACACGAAAGTGAGCAACGCTCTCGCAAGGGACCCGAGGGGGCGGTGCTGCCGCAACGAACCGGAGCGCGAGCACCGCTCTCGTAAGGGAGCGGCGCGCACGGACGGGAGCGGCGCGCACGGACGGGAGCGGCGCGCACGGACGGGAGCGGCATTCACGGACTGGAGCGGCGCTCACGGCACGACCCAAGGCGCGACCCGACACACACCCCAAGCCGCAGCCCGACGCACGCCTCAAACTCCGAGCCCAGAACAGAAAGAGAGCACTGCTCTTGCTTTGGAGCGGCGCTCTCCCCCAAACTGGCCTCAAGCGAGAGCGAGAGCACCGCTCCCCCTTCCCTCCCAGGAGCCCCGCATGCCCACGCATGTCCAGAAGCCCGGCTGGTTCACCGTCAACGTCCTCAACCGGGCCGTCGCCTGGCTCACCCGCCGCGGCGTCAGCGTCTGGGGCTCCCGGGTCCTCGCCGTCCGCGGCCGCCGGAGCGGCGCCCTGCGCACCACCCCCGTCAATCTGCTGACCGTCGACGGCCGGCAGTACCTCGTCGCCCCTCGCGGCCACGTCCAGTGGACACACAACATGCGTGCCGCGGGCGGTGGCGAGCTGCGGCTGGGCAAGAAGGCGGACGTCTTCGCCGCGACCGAGGTCGCCGACGACGACAAGCCCGCCCTGCTGCGCGCCTACCTCAAGCGCTGGAAGGCCGAAGTCGGCGTCTTCTTCAACGGCGTCGGCCCCGGCTCCTCCGACGAGGAGCTGCGCCGCATCGCCCCCGACCACCCTGTCTTCGCGATCACCTACACGGACGCGACAGCCCCCACGGACCTCGGAAACTGACCTCCCCGGGCGCCGCGCACAGCGGACTCCCCGAGCGCGGCGCGCCGCGGACCCGCCTGAGAAAGCCGATCCGGCCGCCGAGTCGGACCTCAGGCCGACATCAGGAGCGGGCCTCGTCGGCGCCGTCCATATCCCCCTCAGCCGATGCGCCCGCGGCAGTGCCGACGCCGGTCGCGGCGGTCCCCGCCGCACCGGCGTCCGTCACCCCGCCCCCGCCCCCACCGCGTCGGTCCAGCGCGGCCAAGGCGCGCTGGGCCATCGGTCGCGTGCGGACCATCTCGCCCAGCGACGTGGCGCCGCGCGTGATGTCCTGGAATGCCCTCCATGCCGGCCGGAACCCGGTGAGCACCGCGTGGAAGAGCCCGGGCCTGCGTTCGAACGCCGTCAGCAGCCGCTTGCCGACCGCCATCTCCACGCCCAGCCCGGCCTTGACGGCGAACGCGTAGTTGAGGGCCTGCCGGCGCGTGTCCACCGCGTCGTGGGCCTCCGCGATCCGCACCGCCCACTCCCCCGCCAGCCGCCCCGACCGCAGGGCGAACGAGATGCCCTCCCGCGTCCATGGCTCCAGCAGCCCGGCCGCGTCCCCGCACACCAGCACGCGCCCGCGTGACAGGGGCGAGTCGTCGGCGCGGCAGCGGGTCAGATGGCCGGAGGAGATGCTCGGCTCGAAGCCGGCGAGGCCCAGCCGCCCGACGAAGTCCTCCAAGTACCTCTTGGTCGCGGCGCCTTCACCGCGTGCGGAGATCACGCCGACCGTGAGCGTGTCGCCCTTGGGGAAGACCCATCCGTAACTGCCCGGGATCGGTCCCCAGTCGATGAGGACCCGTCCCCTCCAGTCCTCCGCGACGGTGTCCGGCACCGGGATCTCCAGCTCCAGGCCGAGGTCCACCTGGCCGAGCTTGACCCCGACGTGCGCGCCTATCCTGCTGGCGCTGCCGTCCGCGCCGACCACGGCCCGGGCCAGCAGCGTCTCACCGCCCTGGAGCACGACGGCGACGCTGCGCCGGTCCGGCACCGCCGACCCGTGCTGCTCGACCCGCGACACCGTGACGCCCGTACGCAGCTCGGCGCCCGCCTTCTGGGCGTGCTCGACGAGCTGCTGGTCGAACTCGGGCCGGTCGATCAGGCCGAAGAGCATCCGCTGGGAACGCCGGGTGCGGCTGAAGCGGCCGTTGTGGGTGAACGTGACCGCGTGCACACGGTCCTTGAAGGGCAGGTCGAACCCCGGGGGCAGTGCGTCGCGCGAGGGGCCGATGATCCCGCCGCCGCATGTCTTGTAGCGGGGCAGTTCGGCCTTCTCCAGCAGCAGTACACGTCGTCCCGCGACCGCCGCCGCGTAGGCCGCCGAGGCCCCCGCCGGTCCCGCGCCCACCACGACGACGTCCCACACCTGCTGCCCGTCGTCCGCCGAAGAGTTGTCGCTGCTCACGATGGTCTGCTGCTCCCGATCCGCCGCCTGCCGATCTGTCCCCCGCATCCTACGGCGGTGATCGCCGCGGGCCGCTGTGGGAGGATCGGCACCGTATGCGCCCCGTACACCGGGGCACGCCTACACTCACGCGGTCGGTGCGGCACCTGTGGCAGCCGCCGACCACGCGGACCGTACAAGGTCCGGTACAGACAGACCTGTACACAACCCGTACACAGAAGTACAACGTCGCACCTACGAGGAGCGTGCCCATGACGTCGAATCCGGTTGCCGAGACCGTCGCCTCGCTGATGCCCAGGGCGAAGGAGGAGCTCGCCGAACTGGTGGCCTTCAAGTCGGTGGCGGACTTCGACCAGTTCCCGCGCAGCGAGAGCGAGGGCGCGGCCCGCTGGATCGCGGACGCGTTGCGGACCGAGGGCTTCGAGGACGTGGCGCTGCTCGACACCCCGGACGGCACGCAGTCGGTCTACGGCTACCTCCCCGGGCCGGAGGGCGCGAGGACCGTGCTGCTGTACGCCCACTACGACGTGCAGCCGCCGCTGGACGAGGCCGGCTGGACGACCCCGCCCTTCGAGCTGACCGAGCGCGACGGCCGCTGGTACGGACGTGGCGCCGCCGACTGCAAGGGCGGCGTGATCATGCACCTGCTGGCGCTGCGCGCCCTCAAGGCCAACGGTGGTGTGCCGGTGCACGTCAAGGTCATCGCCGAGGGCTCGGAGGAGATGGGCACGGGCGGCCTGGAGCGTTACGCCGAGGAGCACCCGGAGCTGCTGGAGGCGGACACGATCGTGATCGGCGACGCGGGCAACTTCCGCGTCGGACTGCCGACCGTGACCTCGACCCTGCGCGGCATGACCCTCGTGCGGGTGCGGGTCGACTCGCTGGAGGGCAACCTGCACTCGGGGCAGTTCGGCGGTGCCGCGCCCGACGCGCTGGCGGCGCTGATCCGCGTACTGGACTCGCTGCGCGCGCAGGACGGGTCGACGACGGTCGACGGACTGGACTCCGAGGCGCGGTGGGAGGGACTGCGGTACGAGGAGGAGCAGTTCCGCAAGGACGCCAAGGTGCTGGACGGCGTCCGGCTGATCGGTTCCGGTACGGTCGCCGACCGGATCTGGGCGCGTCCTGCCGTGACCGTCCTCGGCATCGACTGCCCGCCGGTCGTCGGCGCCACCCCGTCCGTGCAGGCGAGCGCGCGTGCGCTGGTCAGCCTGCGGGTGCCGCCGGGCGTGGACGCGGCCGAGGCGACGAAGCTGCTCCAGGCGCACATCGAGGCGCACACGCCATGGGGTGCCCGGGTGAGCACCGAGCAGATCGGCCAGGGGCAGGCGTTCCGGGCGGACACGTCGAGCCCGGCGTACCAGGCGATGGCCGACGCGATGGCGGTGGCGTACCCGGGTGAGGAGATGCAGTACGCCGGCCAGGGCGGCTCGATCCCGCTGTGCAACACCCTCGCCGCGCTCTACCCGCGCGCGGAGATCCTGCTCATCGGCCTGAGTGAGCCCGAGGCGCAGATCCACGCGCTGAACGAGAGCGTGTCGCCCGAGGAACTGGAGCGGCTGTCGGTCGCGGAGGCCGAGTTCCTGCGCAACTACGCGGCGAGCTGAGCCCCGGCCCGTAGCCCGGCGCGACCGGCGGCCGGCCCCGCGTCCGGCTACGGGCCCACCCGTCCAAATCCCGCGTCACACCTGCGCCCTCGCGGGCGGACGCGCGAGCGACGTCACCGTCGGTCGCCCGCCCCGGGGCCCTACCTCCCGACCGGGGTTCCCGACTCCAGATACAGCGGCTTCCCGCGTTCCCGGGCCCGCAGGGCCCACCTCAGCCGTTCGTAGCGGTTCGGCGGCAGCAGCCCGGCAGCCTCCTCCTCGGTGACGAAGCGCCACCCCCGCAGTTCGGGGCCGGGCAGCAGCAGTTCCCGGGCCGCCGCGGAGTCGAGGCTCCCGCCGTCGAAGAGGAGGCGCAACCCGCCGTACCCGGGAGGGGCCGGCGGCTCCCAGTCGACGACGAGCAGGCGCGGGACGTCGTCCAGCTGGAGTCCGGTCTCCTCGGCGACCTCGCGGATGCCGGCGCGGGCGGGCGCCTCGCCGGGTTCGACGACACCGCCGGGGAACTCCCAGCCGGCCTTGTAGGTCGGGTCGACGAGCAGCACGCGGTCCTGCTCGTCGAAGAGGAGGACGCCGGCGGCGAGGGTCTCGGCGGTGGGTTCGGGCGTCTGCACGATGTCGCACACGGGTACGGCACCCGAGCCGACGGCCTCGGCGATCCGGGCCGCGGTCTCACACGGGGTGAGGGCGCCGTTGTCGACGGGATGGGCGTCGGCGGCGAGCCAGGAGGCGATGGCGGCCTGGTACGGCTCGATGTGGTCCTGCGTCCACTGCCGTACCCGTATCTCGCCGTCGGGCAGGTCCTGCGGTGTCTCGGGGGCCGCCGTGCGTTCGCGCAGGATCGTTTCGTCCGGGGCCAGCAGAACATGCCGGACCGTGATCCGGCGGGCGGCGAGGCCACCGAAGATCTCGTCGCGGTACTCCTGGCGCAGCAGGGTCATCGGCACGACGAGGGTGCCGCCGAGTTCGGCGAGCATCGCGGCCGCCGTGTCGATGACGAGGCGCCGCCAGATCGGCAGATCCTGGAAGTCGCCGACCTCGGCGAGGCGTTTGGCCGGCAGCAGGTGCGCGAGTGTGCCGCCGATGACCTCGGGGTCGAAGAGCGTGCTGTTCGGGATCAGGTCGATCAGTTCCCGTGCGGTGGTGGTCTTCCCCGCACCGGACGCCCCGTTGATCCAGACGATCACGGTTCCCCCTCTTCTGTTGGCCCCCTGTGCCTTGCCCGCTCCACCCTGCCACGGAAACCAGCCCCAGTTGAGGGTGCACAAGCGGAGGCGCCGGCACCCGCTTCCCGGGTGCCGGCGCCTCGCCGTGCGGCTGTCGGCCGTCTCAGTGGCCCTTGTTGCCCTGCTTGCCGCCGGCCTTGCCACCGGCCTTGGCCTTCGGGTCCTTCTTGCCGCCGGCCTTGTCGGCCGGCTTGCCCTTCTGCCCCTGCTTGCCGTCGGCCTTCTCGCCCTGGTCGCCCACGAGGGGGGCCTTGTCCAGCTTCAGGCTGTCGTTGGCGATCGTGTCGTCGAGCGTCTGGAGGGTGTCTCCGACGTTGATGTTGCTCAGCCCGTCACCCACGGCGTGCGAAGGGGTGACCGCCGCGACGACGAAGCCGGTGGCGAGGGAGGCGATGGCGAGCATGCTGCGCTTCTTCATGCCCCGCTCAACTGACGGACCCGGTCCGGGGTCACGCAACTCTTACCCGTTCCCTGTACGCCGGCGCCCGGGTGAACGTTCCTGCCTCCGCCTCACACCCCCGCCGCCGCGGCCTCCGCCCTCCTGCTCAGCGCCGCCGCCGCCGCGCCCACGAGCCCCGCGTCGGTGCCCATCTGGGCGGGCACCACGGTCAGTCGGCGGACGAAGGAGAGGGTCGCGTAGTCGGCGAGAGCCCTGCGCAACGGCGCGAAGAGGACGTCACCCGCGTTGCCCACTCCCCCGCCGATCACGGCGATGTCGATCTCGACCAGGGTCGCGGTGGCCGCGATACCGGCGGCCAGGGCCTGGGCGGCGCGTGCGAAGGAGGCCACGGCGACCGGGTCGCCCGCACGGGCGGCGGCGGCCACGGCGGCGGAGGAGGTGTCGCCGTCCGGGCCGGGCAGCCAGCCGCCCTCCAGCGCGCGGCGGGCGATGTTGGGGCCGCTGGCGATGCGCTCCACGCAGCCTCGCGCACCGCACGGGCACCGGTCACCGTCGAGGTCCACGCTGATGTGGCCGATGTGACCGGCGTTGCCCGTCGGGCCGGAATGGAGTCTTCCGTCAAGGACCAGTCCGCCGCCGACGCCGGTGGAGACGACCATGCACAGCGCGTTGTCGTGGCCGCGCGCCGCGCCCTGCCAGTGCTCGGCGGCGGCGATGGCCACACCGTCGCCGATCAGCTCGACCGGCAGTCCGCCGGTGGCCGCCTGGACCCGGGACACCAGCGGATAGTCGCGCCAGCCGGGCACGTTCACCGGGCTGACCGTGCCCGCGGAGGCGTCCACCGGGCCCGCGCTGCCGATGCCGACCGCGTCGGCGCGGCTCCACAGCGGTGAGGCCGTGAGCTCGCCGAGCACCTCCTCGACGGCCCGCATGACGGTGTCGCCGTCCTTCTGGGCGGGTGTGGGGCGCTGGGCGCGCACCACGATCCGGCCGCCGCCGTCCACCAGCGCGCCTGCGATCTTGGTGCCGCCTATGTCGAGCGCGGCCACGAGGTCGGTGTGCATCAGTGTGGGATCCCCCGTCAACCTTGGGAAATGGGCTGGCCCGACCCTGCGGTGGGGCGGGGGCCGGGAAGTGCGGGGGACAGTCTCTCCCGCTGCTGACAACGTTGTCCAGGCTCTATGCTCGACGCCACATCCTCGTACAAACCATGGACCCACGCATCCCCACGGACCACAGGACAGGACAGGTCACCGTGCCCGAGACCCACCGCCTCGCCGGAAACCGCTACGGAAACCGGCCCACCATGAAGGACGTGGCGGCCCGCGCCGGCGTCGGACTGAAGACGGTGTCCCGGGTCGTGAACGGGGAACCGGGGGTGACCCCCGAGACCGAACGCCGCGTCCAGGAGGCCATCGAGGCACTCGGCTTCCGCCGCAACGACAGCGCGCGCGTACTGCGCAAGGGCCGTACGGCGAGCATCGGACTGGTGCTGGAGGACCTCGCCGACCCGTTCTACGGCCCGCTGAGCCGCGCCGTGGAGGAGGTGGCCCGCGCGCACGGCGCTCTGCTGTTCAACGGCTCCAGCGCCGAGGACCCGGAGCGTGAGCAGGAGTTGGTGCTGGCGTTGTGCGCGCGGCGGGTGGACGGGCTGGTGATCATCCCGGCCGGTGACGACCACCGCTATCTGGAGCCCGAACTGAAGGCGGGCGTCGCCACGGTGTTCGTGGACCGCCCGGCCGGAAGGATCGACGCCGACGTGGTCCTCTCCGACAGCTACGGCGGCGCCCGGGGCGGCGTCGCCCATCTGATCGCGCACGGGCACCGCCGGATCGGCTTCATCGGCGACATGCCCCGCATCCACACTGCCGCCGAGCGTCTGCGCGGTTACCGGGCGGCGATGGAGGACGCCGGCATAAGGGTGGAGGGTCCCTGGATGTCCCTGGGGGCCACGGACCCGCTGCGGGTGCGGCGGGCGGCCGAGGAGATGCTGTCCGGCCCCTCTCCCGTCACCGCGATCTTCTCCGGCAACAACCGGGTGACGGTCACGGTGATCCGGGTCCTGGCCGAGCATCCGCGCCAGGTCGCGCTCGTCGGCTTCGACGACATCGAGCTCGCCGACCTGCTCCGGCCCGGCGTCACCGTAGTGGCCCAGGACGCGGCGGAACTGGGGCGGACGGCCGCCCAGCGCCTCTTCCGTCAGCTGGACGGTTCACCGGCCCTCCCGGAGAGGATCGAACTGCCGACCCGGCTGATCACCCGTGGCTCGGGGGAGCTGCCCCCGGCGGTCTGAGCGAGCGCCCGCTCCGGGGCCGGCCGACGCGCGGCGGCTCGACCGGGCGTTCGCGCGGCTCGGCTCAGGCGCCGCCCTCGCCCGCTCCGTCCTCGCCCCCTCCGTCCTCGCCCCCTCCGTCCTCGCCCCCTCCGTCCTCGCCCCCTCCGTCCTCGCCGCCTCCGTCCTCGCCCGCTCCGCGATGGCCTGGCGTCGCCGTCCGGAGCCGCACGGCCGTACGCGCGCGGTCGATCATCACGACACCCACGGCTCCCCACGGACCGGGCCCGCGAGATCGACCGATTCGGCATCGGGTGAAGGAGCGGCCACCGGAGGGCGCGGGCGGGCGCCTGCGTGACGGCGACTCCGAGGTCCGCACGGTGCAGGCACCCTTCCGGGGCGCTCGGGCCGGTACGGCCGTCGCCCCGGTTGCCGGACGCGCGTCGTCCGCAGCGGACCCGTCGGCTACCCGGCGGACGCCGTCAGGTCGCCCCGCCGGGGCGCCGCGAAGCCCTCCAGGTCGGCCCGGGTCAGTCCGGTCAGCCGCGCCACCTCGCCGATGTCGAGGGCGCCGCAGTCCAGGCCGCGCAGCAGATAGCCGCTGAGCGCCTTGGCGGTGGCGGGCTCGTCCATGACGTCGCCGCCGGTCCGGCCGGCGTAGCGGGCGAGGCGGGCGGCGGCCTGCTCGAAACCCTCGCGGTAGAAGGCGAAGACGGCCGCGTACCGGGTCGGGACATGGCCCGGGTGCATGTCCCAGCCCTGGTAGTAGGCGCGGGCGAGGGCACGGCGGGTGAGACCGTAGTGCAGGCGCCAGGCGTCGTGGACCTTCGCGGTGGGGCCGACGGGCAGGACGTTGGTGGAGCCGTCCGAGACGCGTACGCCGGTGCCCGCCGCGGCGACCTGCATGACCGCCTTGGCGTGGTCGGCGGCGGGGTGGTCGCCGGCCTGGTGGGCGGCGGAGACGCCGAGGCAGGCGCTGTAGTCGAAGGTGCCGTAGTGCAGGCCGGTGGCGCGGCCCTCGGCGGCCTGGATCATCCGGGCGACGGTGGCGGTGCCGTCGGCGGCAAGGATGGCCTGGCTGGTCTCGATCTGGATCTCGAAGCCGAGCCGTCCGGCCTCCAGGGCGTGCGCCTCCTCGAAGGCGTCCAGCAGCCGGACCATGGCGGTGACCTGCTCGGGACAGGTCACCTTGGGCAGGGTGAGCACGAGCCCGTCGGGCAGGCCGCCGACGCGCATCAGGCCGGTCAGGAAGATGTCGAGGGTGCGGATGCCACGGTCCCGTACCGGCGCCTCCATGCACTTCATGCGGATGCCCATGTACGGCGAGGCGGTCCCGTTCTCGTACGCCTGCGCGATCAGCCGGGCCGCGCGGGCGGCCGACTCGTCCTCCACCGCATCGGGGTGGGAACCGTAGCCGTCCTCGAAGTCGACGCGGAGGTCTTCGACGGGTTCGCGTTCCAGCTTGGCGCGCACACGCGCGTACACGGGCTCCGCGAGGTCCTCGCGGAGCCCGAGGACGGCGGCGAAGGAGGCGGCGTCCGGCGCGTGTTCGTCGAGGGCGGCGAGTGCCCGGTCACCCCAGGACCGGACGGTGTCGGCGGCGAACGCGTCACCGGGTACGTAGACGGTGTGGACGGGCTGACGGGTCCCCGGGTCCCCGGGGTAGCGGCGCTCCAGTTCGGCGTCGACGGGGGCGAGGAAGGCACTGATCTCCTCGCTCACCCTGCCCGCGAGGCTCGTCGCGACCTGCTCCTCCTGGCCCTGACCCATCCCACAGCCTCCCGTATTCCGCTCTACGGAATCAACAATCCGTTGAGCGAAGTTATCCGCGGACCTCTGCCCGGTCAACACCACTTCCCTCTCGGGCCACCCGGACCTATCGGCATGTTCACGCTCATCTCATGAAGCGGTAGAACACTTCGGTACGCCCTGTCACCCGGCCGCACCGACCGAAGGAGCCCCTGTGCCCCACCGGAGCCGAGTCACCCGCCGTCTGGGCCTGAAGAGCGCGCTGGCCGCGGCGATCGCCCTGCCCCTCTCCAGTACAGCACTGTCGTTGTCGGCCGCCTCGGCGGAGGAACGCGGCACCGAGCGGCCGGTGAGGCGCGTCGACCGCCGGCTGAGGACCATGTCCTTCAATCTCCGCTTCGCGAGCACCACCGAACCCCACAGCTGGACCACGCGCAGACCGGTGATGCGCGAGTTGCTGCGCCGCGAGCGCCCGCATCTGATCGGCACCCAGGAGGGCCTGTACCGGCAGGTGCTGGACATCGAGTCCGACCTCGGCCCGCACCACGACTGGATCGGCACCGGCCGCGCGGGCGGCAGTCGCGACGAGTTCATGGCGGTCTTCTACGACACCCGCCGCCTCACGCCGGTGGAGTACGACCACTTCTGGCTGTCCGACACCCCCGACGTGATCGGTTCGAACACCTGGGGCGGCGGCTCCATCCGCATGGTGACCTGGGTCCGCTTCCGCGATCTGCGGGACGGCGGCCGGGAGTTCTACTTCCTCGACACCCACCTCGACAACCGCAGCCAGGACGCACGCGCGCGTGCCGCCGCACTGATCGCGCAGCGCGTCGCCGCGCTGGACCGCTCGCTGCCGCTGCTGGTGACCGGCGACTTCAACGTCGCCGCGCACCGCGACCCGGTCTACGACACCATGCTGGGCGCCGGCCTCACCGACACCTGGGAGACGGCCGCCGAGCGCGGCGACCTGTACGCGACCTTCCACGGCTACCGGCCGCTGACGCCGGACGGCGACCGGATCGACTGGATTCTGGCCACGCCGGGCGTGATCGTGCACCGGGCCGACATCAACACCTTCGCGCTGGACGGCCAGTTCCCCAGTGACCATCTGCCCGTGCAGGCCACGCTGACCCTGGGATGAGCCGAGGCCCCCGTGACCGTCGCCGGTCACGGGGGCCTCGTACGGCCTGCGGACGATCAGCCCTTGCGGGACTTGATCTCCTCGGTGAGCTGCGGGACGACGTCGAACAGGTCGCCGACGACGCCGTAGTCGACCAGCTCGAAGATCGGTGCCTCGGCGTCCTTGTTGACGGCCACGATGGTCTTCGAGGTCTGCATGCCCGCGCGGTGCTGGATCGCGCCGGAGATGCCGGAGGCCACGTACAGCTGCGGCGAGACCGACTTGCCGGTCTGACCGACCTGGTTGGTGTGCGGGTACCAGCCCGCGTCCACCGCGGCACGCGAGGCACCGACGGCCGCGCCGAGCGAGTCCGCGAGCGCCTCGATGAGCGCGAAGTTCTCCGCGCCACCGACACCACGGCCGCCGGAGACGACGATCGCGGCCTCGGTCAGCTCCGGACGGCCCGTCGACTCGCGCGGCGTGCGCGAGGTCACCTTGGTGCCGGTGGCCTGGTCGGAGAAGGAAACGGCCAGCGCCTCGACCGCGCCGGCGGCCGGGGCGGCCTCGACGGCGGCGCTGTTCGGCTTGACCGTGATGACCGGGGTGCCCTTGGAGACACGGGACTTGGTGGAGAAGGACGCGGCGAACACCGACTGGGTGGCCACCGGGCCCTCGTCACCGGCCTCCAGGTCGATGGCGTCGGTGATGATGCCGGACCCGATGCGCAGCGCCAGACGGGCGGCGATCTCCTTGCCCTCCGCGGAGGACGGGACCAGCACGGCGGCCGGGGAGACGGCCTCGTACGCGGCCTGCAGCGCGTCGACCTTCGGGACGACCAGGTAGTCGGCGTACTCGGCGCCCTCGTGGGTGAGGACCTTCACCGCGCCATGCTCGGCGAGCGCGGCAGCGGTGTCGGCGGCACCGTTGCCGAGGGCGACGGCGACGGGCTCGCCGATGCGGCGGGCCAGCGTCAGCAGCTCCAGGGTGGGCTTGCGGACGGCACCGTCCACGTGGTCGACGTAGACGAGAACTTCAGCCATGGGACTTCTTCTCTCCTGCTTGCGAAGTATGAGGGGCGGTCAGCGATGCCGAGCTCAGGGCTCAGATGAACTTCTGGCTCGCGAGGAACTCGGCGAGCTGCTTGCCGCCCTCGCCCTCGTCCTTGACGATCGTGCCCGCGGTACGGGCCGGACGCTCGGTCACGACCGCGACCGCGGTGTACGCGCCCTCCAGGCCGACCTCCTCGGCCTCGATGTCGAGGTCGGACAGGTCCCAGGACTGAACCGGCTTCTTCTTCGCGGCCATGATGCCCTTGAAGGACGGGTAGCGCGCCTCGCCCGACTGGTCGGTCACGGACACGACCGCCGGCAGCCGCGCCTCCAGCTGCTCCGAGGCGGCGTCGCCGTCACGGCGGCCCTTGACCGTGCCGTCCTCGACGGAGACCTCGGACAGCAGCGTCACCTGCGGGACGCCCAGGCGCTCGGCGAGCAGCGCGGGCACGACGCCCATGGTGCCGTCGGTGGAGGCCATGCCGGAGATGACCAGGTCGTAGCCCGCCTTCTCGACCGCCTTCGCCAGCACCAGCGAGGTGCCGATGGCGTCCGTGCCGTGGAGGTCGTCGTCCTCGACGTGGATCGCCTTGTCGGCGCCCATCGACAGCGCCTTGCGCAGCGCGTCCTTGGCGTCCTCCGGACCCACCGTCAGCACCGTCACCTCGGCGTCGTCGGCGTCCTCCGCGATCTGCAGCGCCTGCTCGACCGCGTACTCGTCCAGTTCGGAGAGCAGACCGTCCACGTCGTCACGGTCGACGGTCAGGTCATCGGCGAAGTGCCGGTCGCCAGTGGCGTCGGGCACGTACTTCACAGTGACAACGATCCTCAAGCTCACGCCGGCTCTCCTACTGCAATCGGTCAATTTCTGGCTGCCTTCTTGCAGGCAGCATAGGCGCCCCTGACGGCGGATCCCGGTCGGGGCGACTCGCGCTCCGAACGAGATATTACTCGCCAGTACAACCAGTCCATGCCCGCTAAGCAAGCGCTTTGAACTGTGACCTTCGCAACGCAGCGTAACCGGAACTGGACGGTCCCGCAGAAGGCTCCGGCTCAGTCGCGCAACGCGGTGAAGCGTCCCTGGTGGTAGAGGAGTGGCCGGCCCTCGCCCGCCGGATCGCCGCCCACCACCTCCGCGAGCACGAGACGGTGGTCGCCCGCGGGCACACGCGCGTGCACCCGGCACACCATCCACGCCAAGACCCCGTCGAGCACGGGAACGCCCTCGGGGCCCTCGCGCCAGCCCGTGGGCGCCGCGAAGCGGTCGGCGCCGCTGCGGGCGAAGGTGGCCGCCAGCTCCCGCTGATGCTCACCGAGTATGTGCACGCCGACATGGCCGGCGACCGACAGCGCCGGCCAGCTGGACGATCCGGTGCCCGTCCCGAAGGACACCAGCGGGGGTTCTGCGGAGACCGATGTCAGGGACGTGGCGGTGAATCCGACCGGGCCGGCGGCACCCCGCGCGGTGATCACCGCCACGCCGGCCGCGTGGCGCCGGAAGACGGCACGCAGCAGTCCGGGAGCGGCGGATCGCACAGGGGCGGGCGTGGCGTGGCCGGGGGTGGCCGTCATGGAGGTGACCTTCTGCGGGCGGCGACGAGCGGATCCTGTGCTGTTCAGCGTCCCGGACAGCGCGCGCTCGCCGTGCGCACGAGGTCGACGTGGACCCGGCCGAAGAGAAGGACGTCCGAAGGCATGGGGTCAAGCTGACGACGGACGGTGCGCACAGTCTAGTTCGACCCGTGGTCCGGGTCCTGGGCATCACTCCGAGGTCGCGGCCCCGACCGCCTCACCCAGCGCGGCGATCACATCGGCCTTGCGCGGCAGGCCCGCGGCCCGGCGCACGATCCACCCGTCCGCGTCCAGCACGAGCACGGTCGGGGTTCTCACGATGCCGAGCGCGCGGACGAGCTGCAGCCGGGCCTCGGCGTCGATCTCGACGTGGGCGACGCCGGGAACCAGGGCGGCCACGTCGCCGAGGACGCGCCGGGTCGCGCGACAGGGCGCGCAGAAGGCGCTGGAGAACTGCACCAGCGTGGCGCGCTCACCGAGTCCGGCGCCCAGCTCGGCCGCGCCGACCCGCCTGTGACCGCGCTCGTCGTACTCCTCATGCACGCGCGCACACCACCCGGTCCGTCAAAACTCCCGCCATGCCGAGCACAAGCGTTCACGAGACCGCAAAGATTCCCGCCTCCCGCGGTCCTTGTCGCTGCGGCTTCCCGAGTTCATGGACATCGACGTGAGGGGGCCGCGCTTCGCCGCGGCGGTGACGACCGTCGTCCTGGCGGTCGTCCTGATCACCGGGAACGCCTGGCTGCCGGCAGCGCAGACCCTGGTGTTCGCGCTCGGCGCGGCAGGCGGTGTAGGCCGTTCGCCGTACGGCTGGGCGTTCCACCGGTTCGTGCCGTCGCCGTACGACTGGGCGTTCCACCGGTTGGTACGGCCGCGGGTGGGGTCGGCCGCCGGGCGGCAGGAGCCCGGACCGCCGCGGTTCGCGCAAGGCGGTGGGGCTGCTGCCGGCCGGGATCGGCCTGGTCGGCTACACCCTCGGGCCGCTCTGGCTGGGCCTGTTGGCGACCGGGACGGTGCTCGTCGCCGCCTTCGTGCACACGACGTCGGGCTGCTGCGTGGCGTGCGAGATGTACCTGCTCGCGCAGCAGGTCACCGTACGAGTGGAGTAAAGCCGCCGTAAAAGCACGAGGTGGATCTGTACGCCGACGTGACGAGGATCTCGCGTCCTCAGGGCACGGGGGCTGGCTACCCGGCCGTTCTTGGGGGACGATCTGCGAGATGCCGTAAACCTACGGCTACGTAACTTTCTGGCGGGGAGTACCTCCCCAGGCAGAGCAGGAAGGGTCCACCCCGCCCATGGCAGAACTCGTCTACCGCCCCGTCGTCGGTCTCGCACAGACCCTGTTCAAGGCCTGGGACCTGAAGATCGACTGCCAGGGGTCGGAGAACATCCCGCGCTCGGGCGGCGCTGTGCTGGTGAGCAATCACATCAGCTACCTGGACTTCGTGTTCAACGGCCTGGCCGCGCTCCCGCAGAAGCGCCTGGTGCGTTTCATGGCGAAGGAGTCCGTGTTCAGGCACCGGATCTCCGGTCCGCTGATGCGCGGCATGCGGCACATCCCCGTGGACCGCAAGCAGGGCGAGGCGGCCTACCAGCACGCGCTGGACTCGCTGCGTTCCGGTGAGATCGTCGGGGTCTTCCCGGAGGCCACCATCTCGCAGTCGTTCACGCTGAAGAGCTTCAAGTCGGGTGCGGCGCGCATGGCGCAGGAGGCGGGCGTCCCCCTCATCCCGATGGCGGTCTGGGGCACCCAGCGGTTGTGGACCAAGGGCCATCCGCGCAACTTCAAGCGCAGCCACCTCCCGGTCACGATGCGGGTGGGCGAGGCCGTCGAGGCCCCCAGCGACCAGTACGCGGGAGCGATCACGCGCCGCTTGCGCGAGACGGTGCAGGAGCTGCTGGACGCCGCGCAGCGTGCCTACCCGGGCCGTCCCCGCGGCACGGACGACCACTGGTGGCTCCCCGCCCACCTCGGCGGCACGGCCCCGACCCCGGAGCAGATCCGCGAGGCCGAGAACCGCTGAGTGCCGGCGGGCCGGCGGCTCGGCCCGCCGGCCCTGGGACGCGCACCGACGTGCGGGCGCCGGGAGGAACTCGACCAGCAGCCCGGCGAGTTCGGCCGCCGCCCGGCCTCGACGACCGGCGTCGGGGTGCTCCACCTGCTCCTCGGCGCCGACGGCCGCCGGGCCCTCCGCGCCATCGGCGTGGATCGGACAGGGCGGCGGCGTCGCGGATGTCGATGCGGGGCGGACCGGCGTCCGTGAGTGCTCTCCCTGCCGACGCCTCCGCCGGGTCGCGGGTGCGTCAGGGCTTCGGGCCGCGCAGTTCCCCGCCGACGCATGCCACGTCAGCGGCCGGAACTCCGGCTCGGAAGGCCGTTCGGACGGCCGTCCGGATCTCCCGCCGAGCGGATGACCCCACGCCGCTGCCGGACGTCCTACCGCGCCATCTCCTCCTTGAGCGCGGCGACGAACGCGTCCACGTCGTCCTCCGTCGTGTCGAAGGCGCACATCCAGCGCACGTCACCGGCGGCCTCGTCCCAGAAGTAGAAGCGGAACCGCTTCTGGAGGCGCTCACTCGCGTCGTGCGGCAGTCGCGCGAAGACCGCGTTGGCCTGCACCGGGTAGAGCACCTCCACCCCGTGCACCGCGCGGACGCCCTCGGCGAGGCGCTGGGCCATCTCGTTGGAGTGGCGGGCGTTGCGCAGCCACAGGTCCCTGGCCAGAAGGGCCTCCAACTGGACCGACACGAAGCGCATCTTGGAGGCGAGCTGCATCGACAGCTTACGCAGGTGCTTCATGTGGCTGACGGCGTCCTGGTTGATCACCACGACCGACTCCCCGAACAGGGCACCGTTCTTGGTGCCGCCCAGGGAGAGGATGTCGACGCCGGCCGCGTTGGTGAACGCCCGCATGGGGACGTCCAGGAAGGCGGCGGCGTTGGCGATGCGGGAGCCGTCCAGGTGGACCTTCATGCCGTGCGCGTGGGCGTGTTCGCAGATCGCGCGGATCTCGCCCGGCGTGTAGACCGTGCCGAGTTCGGTGGCCTGGGTTATGGACACGACCTGCGGCATCGCACGGTGCTCGTCCTCCCACCCCCAGGCCTGCCGGTCGATCAGCTCAGGGGTGAGCTTGCCGTCCGGGGTGGGCACGGTGAGCAGCTTCAGACCGCCCATCCGCTCGGGGGCCCCGCCCTCGTCCACGTTGATGTGCGCGCTCTCCGCGCAGATCACCGCGCCCCAGCGGTCGGTGACCGCCTGGAGTGCCACGACGTTGGCACCCGTGCCGTTGAAGACCGGGAACGCCTCCGCGGTGGCGCCGAAGTGGCTGCGCACGACACGCTGGAGGTTCTCGGTGTAGGCGTCCCCGCCGTACGCCACCTCGTGCCCGCCGTTGGCCACGGCCAGGGCGGCGAGCACCTCCGGGTGGACGCCGGCGTAGTTGTCACTGGCGAAACCGCGGACCTGCGGGTCGTGATGGCGACGCGCGTCGGTCTTCGGAGGGTTCACGGCTTCTCGGTCAGCCACAGACGTTGTCCGTTCACTTCGGCGGCGGGCTTGTCCCAGACGCCGACGATGGCCTGTGCCAGATCGTCGACGTCGGTGAAGCCCGCGAACTTCGCGTTGGGGCGGTCGGCGCGCATGGCCTCGTGCACCAGTGCCTTCACCACCAGGATCGCAGCCGCCGCGTTCGGGCCCTGCTCGCCCCCGGCCTTGCTGAAGAAGTCCGCCATGGCCAGCGTCCACGCCTCGGCGGCGGCCTTGGCCGCGGCGTACGCGGCGTTGCCCGCGGTGGGCTTGCTGGCACCGGCCGCACTGATCAGCAGGTATCGGCCGCGGTCGCTGCGCTGCAGGCCCTCGTGGAAGGCGAGGGAGGTGTGCTGCACGGTGCGGATGAGCAGCAGCTCCAGCAGGTCCCAGTCGTCGAGCCGGGTCTTGGTGAAGGTCTCGCTGCCGCGCCAGCCGCCGACGAGGTGGACCAGGCCGTCGACGCGCCCGAAGTCCTTCTCGATGCGGTCGGCCCAGTCCTGTGCCGCCTGCCGGTCGAGCAGGTCGACCGTGTCGCCGACGACGGTGGCGCCGCCGTGCGCGTAGCTGGCCGCGTCCACGGCCTCGGCGAGCCGCTCGGGATCGTTGTCGGAGGCGACGACGATCGCGCCCGCGTCGGCCAGCCTCTGCAGCGTCGCCCGGCCGGCGGGTCCGCCCGCTCCGGCCACCGCGATCACCGCACCGCTGAGAGCACCGTTCCCCATGATCCTCGCCTCCTGAGCAGCGTTCTTGGTGCGGACGCTCACGCGGCGACCCGCTCGGCGGGGTCCGCGGTGATGCCCTTGGTCGAGGCAATCACGTTCTTGAGCTTCTTGGACAGCGCCTCATAGAACATGCTCAGCGGAAACTCGTCCGGAAGCACGTCATCGACGAGTCTGCGCGGCGGCTGGGTCAGGTCCAGGGCGTCCGGGCCCTTGGCCCACTTGGAGCCCGGGTGCGGGGCGAGGTAGGTGGAGACCAGCTCGTAGCCGGCGAACCAGTGCACGAGCTTGGGGCGGTCGATGCCGTCCCGGTAGAGGGCCTCGATCTCGGCGCACAGCTCGTTGGTGACCTGGGGAGCGCGCTCCCAGTCGATGGACAGCTTGTTGTCGGTCCAGCGGACGACGTCGTGCTTGTGCAGGTAGGCGAAGAGCAGCTGACCGCCGAGGCCGTCGTAGTTGCGGACCCGCTCGCCGGTCACCGGGAAGCGGAACATACGGTCGAAGAGCACCGCGTACTGCACGTCACGGGCCTGCGGGACGCCCTCCCCGGCCAGCTTCACGGCCTCCTTGAAGGCGGTGAGGTCGCAGCGCAGCTCCTCCAGGCCGTACATCCAGAACGGCTGGCGCTGCTTGATCATGAACGGGTCGAACGGCAGGTCGCCGCGGCTGTGGGTGCGGTCGTGGACCATGTCCCAGAGCACGAACGCCTCCTCGCAGCGCTTCTGGTCGTGGACCATGGCGGCGATGTCGTCGGGCAGCTCGAGACCGAGCAGGCCGACGGCGGCATCGGTGACCCGGCGGAAGCGTGCGGCTTCGCGGTCGCAGAAGATGCCGCCCCAGGAGAAGCGCTCCGGGGCCTCGCGCACGGCGATGGTCTCGGGGAAGAGCACGGCCGAGTTGGTGTCGTACCCGGCCGTGAAGTCCTCGAAGGTGATGCCGCAGAAGAGCGGGTTGTCGTAACGGGTGCGCTCCAGCTCGGCCAGCCACTGGGGCCAGACCATGCGCAGCACGACCGCTTCGAGGTTGCGGTCGGGGTTGCCGTTCTGCGTGTACATGGGGAAGAGGACCAGGTGCTGGAGGCCGTCCCGGCGGTTCGCGGCGGGCTGGAAGGCGAGCAGCGAGTCCAGGAAGTCGGGCACCCGGAAGCCCTCGTCGGCCCAGCGGCGCACGTCCTTCACGAGGGCCGCGTGGTAGGCGGCGTCGTACGGAAGAAGCGGGGCGAGCTCCTCGACGGCGGCCACGACACGTCGTGCGGCGAGCTCGGCCTCGGCCGGGGAAGGGGCACTCTCGGCCTCGAAGTCGATCGATCCGTCCTTCGACTGCCATGGCCGAATCTGCTCCACGGCATCCTTGAGCACGGGCCAGGCAGGGTGCTCCACCACCCTGGCCACGGGAGGAACCCGCTCCTCCGAACCCACCTGCACAAGAATTTCCGTCATGTCCCATCCTCCACGGGAGAACCTCGCGTAAGGAAACCGTATACGTAGCGAGTTTCACCCAGCAAGGGGAGGCTCGGGAAAATGTTCTGCTTCACCCCCGCCGTCACCGCATTTTTTCCTGTCTGACATGGCTCGGACGAAGACACATGGCCCCGATCCCCCTCTGCCCGGAACGGTTCAGGCGACACCGTCCGGTGGGGACGCAATGCCGTCACCCCGCCCCGGCCGTCACCGAGGCAGGGCGGACCGAGCCGCGCACCCTGGAGGCGGTCCGGACGGGCCGTGGCCGAATCCTTGCGGTGGTCGGCCCCTACGGACAGGGGCGAGGCGTCGTCGTGGAGGGCGTGGGCCGTGGACGTCGTGGGGAGCGTGGCCGGTTCACGGCCGGGAGCTACATCAGCTCCTTGACGAGCAGCTCGAACCGCAGGTCGTCGCGCTGCGGGATGCCGTAGCGCTCGTCGCCGTACGGGAACGGGGTCGTCCGGCCCGTACGGCGGTAGCCGCGCCGCTCGTACCAGGCGATGAGGTCTTCGCGCACGGAGATCACGGTCATGTGCATCTCCCTGGCGCCCCATGCCTCGCGGACCTGCCGCTCCGCCTCCGCGATGATCACCTTGCCCAGGCCGGCGCCCTGGAGTACGGGGCTGACGGCGAACATGCCGAAGTAGGCATGGGCGTCCCGGCGTTCGAGCTGGCAGCAGGCGACGACGGCGCCGTCCCGCTGCACGGTCAGCAGCCTGCTGTCCGGCGCCTTGATCACGGTCAGCACGCCCTGCGGATCGGTCCGCTGCCCCTGGAGGATGTCCGCCTCGGTGGTCCATCCGACCCGGCTGGAGTCGCCCCGGTAGGCGGACTCGATCAGTGCGACCAGCGTTTCCACGTCGGCGTCGGTGGCATCGCGGAAGGTCAGTCCGTGGGCGGCGCTCTCCATGGGGTGTCTCTCCGAATTCTCCGGCGCGGCTCGGGCACCGACGAGCGTAATGCTGCCACTAGGCTCCGGGTGCATGGTGCATGTACTGAGCGGACGGATCCTGCTGCGGCCCACCGACCCCGAGCGGTCCCGCGCCTTCTACGGCGAGCGGCTGGGTCTCGCCGTCTATCGCGAATTCGGCACCGGGCCGGACCGCGGGACCGTCTACTTCCTCGGCGGTGGCCACCTGGAACTCTCCGGCCGCTCCGAGACCCCGCCGTCCCCGGCCGTCAGGCTCTGGCTCCAGGTCGAGGACGTCTCCGCCGCGCACGACGAACTGCGGGCCAAGAACGTGGAGATCGTCCGGCCGCCGGTCCGTGAGCCGTGGGGGCTGGTCGAGATGTGGATCGCCGATCCGGACGGCGTGCCGATCGTGCTGGTGGAGGTTCCGGACGACCACCCGATCCGGTACCGGCCGGGCATCTGACATTCCCTCACGCCCGGCCGGGCCCGATGGGACCGCCCGGCGCGTCCGTCGCCGGCGTCCCCGCGCGGGCGCGGGCCGGTCGTACGAGAACCATGGCCAACGCATCGGTCCAGCGGCGTCCCCGCGCGGGCGCGGGCCGGTCGCGGACGGCCGCACCGGAGGCCAGCGCCCCTTCGGCGTCCCCGCGCGGGCCGGTCGCCGGATGGCCGCGGCCGGTGGCCGGGACTAGCGTGCTGCTGGAGGCTCGCGCTGCGGAAGGACGTCCGATGAAGCTCCACAAGCCGGTGGTCGGCGGCCCCTGCTGGGTCGAGCTGGGCACGAGCGACATGGCGGAGGCCGTGCGGTTCTACGCCGAGCTGTTCGGCTGGCGGTCCGAGACGGACCCGCGCCAGGAGGCGGGCGGCTACACCGTCGCCCACCTGGGAGACACGCCGGTGGCCGCGCTGACGCCGCTGTACCAGCAGGAGCAGCCCGTCGCGTGGTCGGTGTCGTTCGCCGTCCGGGACGCCGACGAGACCGCGCGGCAGGTGACGGCGGCCGGCGGGACGGTGCTGATGAGCCCGATGGACGTGTTCGACATGGGCCGCTTCGCGGTGGCCGCCGACGCGTCCGGCGCCGTCTTCACGCTGTGGCAGCCCCGGGCGTTCGAGGGCGCCGGAGTGTTCAACGCACCCGGCGCGCTGGGCTGGGTGGAGCTGCTCACCCGGGAACCGGCGGGCGCACGCGACTTCTACACGACCGTCTTCGGGTGGACCGTGAACGCCTCCGAGCACTACACCCAGTGGGGCCTCGCGGGACAGGACTTCGGCGGCATGATGACCATGGACGACAAGTTCCCGCAGGAGGTGCCGCCGCACTGGCTGCCGTACTTCGCGGTGGCCGACGTCGACGCCGCCGCCGCGACGGCCGCGGAAGCGGGCGGCACGGCCCTGATGGAGCCGACCTCCGTACCGGACGGCCCCCGGATCGCCGTGCTGCGCGACCCGCAGGGCGCGGTCTTCGGTGTCCACCGCATGACCGACGCCGACTGATCCGACAGCCGGGGCCGTCCCACGTGCGCCCGCGCCCACACCGCGGAATCCGCACACCCGGCGCGGGCCTCAGCCTCCCGTCGCACCCGGACGGCCCTCCAACTGTCCGAGCAACTCCCCCAGCAGCGTGGCGAGTTCACCCTGCCGTGGCCCGTCCAGCCCCGACAGCACGGCGCCCTCGCAGGCAAGCTGCTCGGGCAGCACGGCGTCGACGAGATCGCGTCCGGCGTCGGTGAGGCGGACATGGGCGACGCGGCGGTCGCGGTCGTCACCCCGGCGCTGGACCAGGGCACGTCCGGTGAGCCGCTTGAGGCGCTTGGTCACGGCGGCGCCGGAGGAGAACGTCTCCCGGGCCAGTTCGCTCGGGGTCAGCTCGTCTCCGGTGCGACGCAACGCGGCCAGCAGGTCGAACTCCGGCCGGCTGAGCCCCGCCCGCCGCAGCGGGGCGTACTCGGCCTGCTGCAGCAGGGCGGCACAGCGGTTGACCCGGCCGATGATCTCCATGGGACCGGTGTCGAGACCGGGGTGCACGGTGTGCCACTGGTGGACGACTCCGGCGACGGTGTCACGTCGGCCGGGGCCACCGGGTGCCTGACCGCAGGCACCGGCCCCCACCGTGGCGCCGCCGGAGGAATCGGAGCTGCCGGCACCGCCCGGACCGCCGGTCGGTTCGGTGCCGTCCCGCGGCCTCCGCCCGCTCTCGTCCGCTCCGGCGGCCCCCGGCCCGTTCGTCCCCGTCATGGCCGTGCGTCCTCCGTCGTCTCGCGGGCGTCCCGCTCCAGGAGCAGCCCCCGGCGTCGTGCCGTCGCGGCGAGCGTACGGTGTCCTGCCCGTCCGGCTCGGACGACCCGCTCCGAGGCCCACCGCCGCCGACCGAAGGGCGCCATGGGGGGGCGCACAGGTCGACCAGGCCGGCGGCGAGGCACCTGGTGCCGCGTCGAGCGTGCCCGGGGGTGGGCCACGACAGCACCGCTGCCGGGTGGGACGGGCCGCGGCGTCCTGCGTGCCTGCGGCAGGCGGGCGGGTGCTCGCGTGCCTGTTCGGCGGCGGCGAGGGCGCGTTCCCGACAGGCGCCCGTGCCGCGGTCGGTGAGGGCGAATGCCGCAGGAGGGTGAACGCGCTCCGCCGAACGCCCCCGCGTACGCCCTTGCGCTCGCGTGCGCGCCGCGCGAAACGGGCATACCTATCCATCGAGCAACCCTGACCGACCGTCGAGCGGTGGAGGTACGGGTGCACGGACCGGCCGCGTCGGGCTGGCTGCTGGTCGCGCTGTGCACGGCGACCGGGGCCTACTGTCTGCTGCGCCTGCGCAGCGCCGTCGAGGAGCAGCGCCGTAGCGCGGGCGACGAGGCGCTGATGGGGTTCGGCATGGCCGCGATGGCCGTACCGGCGGCGGCGTTCAGCCCACCCCAGTGGGCCTGGCCCGTCTACGCGGCCGTCTTCGGCGCGGCGGCCCTGCGCGCCCTGTGGGTGGCGCGGACCGGCAGGCACCATCTGCACCATCTGGTGGGCGCCGCGGCGATGGTCTACATGGCGTGGGCGATGACCCTCTCCCCGGGCTACACGACCGGCCACGCGCACGGCGGCTCGGGCCTCCCGCTGGTCACCGGCGCGCTCCTGCTGTACTTCGCGGGATACGTGCTGCTCAGCGGGGCCCGGCTGATCCCGGTTCCGGCGGTGGCGGGGGGCCCGGGCCCAGCCGGCTGGGGCGACCGGCCCGAACTGGCACAGGTCTGCCGCCTGGCCATGGGCATCGCCATGGTCGCGATGCTCATCGCCCTGTGACAGCTCTCTTCGTGTCCTGCGTCACTTGGGCGATCATTCCTACCTCTGAGCGGCCCCCCGCTCATAGGCTGTTCCCATGATGGTCCCCGCGGCGCTCCTGCTGCTCGGCGCCCTGACCGCCGTCCTGGCCCCACGGCTGCTCGCCCGAGCCGACTGGCCGGACCGCGAACCCGTGGTGGCCCTGTGGGTGTGGCAGTGCGTGGTGGCGGGTGTCCTGGTGTGCTGCGCGCTGTCGATGACACTCAGCGCCGCGGCGGCCTGGCACGCGGTGCGGGGCCATGTGTTCGCGCCGGCACCGCGCGCGGTCGTCGAGGCGTACGCGCTCGGTGTCGCGGTCCCCTGGGCGGCGGCGACCGCGCTGACGCTCGCGGGCGGGGCGGTGTGGAGCGGGGCCATGCTGGTGCGGGAGGTCGCACGGGCCCGTGCGCTGCGTCGGCGGCGAAGGGCCGAGCTGCTGGTCCGGGCGCCGCTGCTGCCCGGCGAGGAACCGGCCGACGGGCGTCTCGTCGTCCTGGAGGGTGAGCGGCCGGACGCCTGGTGGCTGCCGGGCACACCGCCCCGGCTCGTCGTCACCACCGCGGCGTTGCGCCGGCTGCGGGGGCGGCAGCTGGACGCCGTCCTCGCGCACGAGCAGGGGCACGCGCGGGCCCGGCACGACTGGCTGCTGCACTGCTCCGCGGCGCTGGCGGGCGGGTTTCCGCAGGTGCCGGTGTTCGCCGCGTTCCGTGACGAGATGCACCGGCTGGTCGAGCTCGCCGCGGACGACGTGGCCTCGCGCCGCGTCGGGAGGCTCACCACCGCTCTCGCCCTGGTGGAACTCAACGAGGACCGCGGGGTGTTCGGTCCCGGCCCGGCCCCGCACGCGCACGTGTCCCAGCGCGTGCACCGTCTGCTCACTCCCCCGGCCCGCCTGCCCGCGTCCCGCCGGCTGCGCCTCACGGCGACGGCGGCCCTGGTGCCGGTGGTGCCGGTCCTGGTGGCGTTCGTACCGGCGCTGCGCGTGCTGGGGTAGCACCCGCCACGCCCGGAGCCGCCGTGCCGGCCCGGGATGCTTGGGCGAGCCTAGGGTGGAATCCAGTCTTCCTTTGTCCCGGAACTCTCGGACAGTGGTCTCCCACCCCAAGAGTTGGTAAAGATCTCACCATGCACAACCTGTCCGTCGACTCCCCGCCCCGTACGTCCGAGCCTCGCCCGGCCGTACGAGCCGCGACGGCGCTGGCGCTGGGTTCGCTGCTGCTGCTCGTGCTGGTCGCCACCGGCTGGGGCCCGCTGATGACCCTGGACCGGATGATCGCGCGGACCACCCACGACTGGGCCCTCGACCGGTCCGGACTCACACAGGCGTGCCGGGTCCTCTCGGACTGGGTCTGGGACCCCATGACGATGCGCATCCTGTGCGCGGCGGTCGCGGTGTGGCTGGTGCTGCGGCGCTCGGCCCGGTGGACGGCGCTGTGGCTGGTGGTCACGGTCGCGGTGACCACCGGGGTGCAGCAGGGGCTGAAGGCCGCGGTCGGCCGTGAACGGCCCCAGTGGTCGGACCCCGTCGACTCCGCCCAGTACGCGGCCTACCCGTCCGGCCACGCCATGACGGCCACCGTGGTCCTGGGCCTGCTGCTGTGGCTGCTGCACCACCACGGCGCCGACCGCACCCTGTTCCGTACGGTCCTCGCCGTGGCCGTCGTCTCGGTGTCCGGCGTCGGACTGACCCGCGTGTGGCTCGGCGTGCACTGGCTGACGGACGTGGTCGGCGGCTGGCTGCTGGGTGCGCTGGTGGTGGCGTTGGCGGTGGCCGCCCACGAACGCCGGCGACCATGATCGACAGCTGTGGGCCGGGACATCGACGGGTGCGGGCCGGGACGTGGACGGACGTACCGGCTGATGTGCTGTCCGCGCCGGAACACCGCCCGCCCCGGACGATCCCCCGCGTCGCCCGGGGCAGGACGGCACCGCCGGAACCGGCTGCTCACATGCCGGTCCGGACGCGCTGAGTATAGTTGGCTGGCAACCAGTCAACGCAGGAGTTACAGCATGACCCCCCGTAGCGCCTCGGTCAATGAAGAGTTGCGGCGGCGTTCCCGGGAGCGGCTGCTGCAGGCGGCGGTCGAGTTGGTGAGCGAACGGGGATACGAGGCGACGACGCTCGCCGACATCGCGGACCGGGCCGGATCGGCGCGCGGACTGGTGTCGTACTACTTCCCTGGCAAGCGCCAACTGGTCCAGTCCGCGGTCCACCGGCTGATGCACCGCACGCTGGGTGAGGCGCTGGAGCGTGAGCCGCGGACGGAGGACGGGCGGGAGCGGATGGCGCGGGCCATCGACGCCGTCCTGGGGCTGGCCCGCGACCGGACCGTACTGATGCGCCAGCACATGGCGGGACTGCTGGACGTCGAAGGTTTCGTGCAGTGCCCGGAGCAGCAGCGGCTCGCCGAACTGCTCCGGGACACCGTCGCCCGGCACGGCTCCTGCGACACCGGGACCGACTATCCGATGCTGCGCGCGCTGCTCATGGGCGCGGTCTACGCGATGGTGCTGCCGAACGTCGGCATGCCCGTGGCTCCCCTGCGCGCCGAGCTGTTCGGGCGCTACGGCCTCGACCTGGACCAGGGGTTCCCGCCGGGCACCGAGGCGCCCGGCGGGAGCGGCGAGACGGACGTGTCGCGCTTCTTCGCGACCGGGGCGGGCGACCCGTCGGATGCTGCCGGGCCGCCCGCCGGTGATCAGTCGTCGAAGTAGTCCGGCTGCGTCTGCACGTTGAGCTCACGCAGCTTCACCCACCGCGCGGGATCCGTGCGCCGGTCGTCGAGCTTCAGCACGTCGAAGCCCTTCACCAAGTCGTTCGAGTAGATGTAGCCGTTGTAGTAGTACGCCGACCAGGAGCCGCCACCGACGAGCTGCTCGGCGCTGATCGGGCCGCGCTCGAAGTAGGCGATCTCCTTGGGGCGGGTCGAGTCGGTGAAGTCCCAGACGGAGACGCCGCCCTGGTACCAGGCCTGCACCATGATGTCGCGGCCCCGGACCGGGATCATCGAACCGTTGTGCGCGACGCAGTTCTCGGTGTTCGCCTGGTGCCGGGGGATCTTGTAGTAGCTGCGGAAGACGAGCTCGCGCCGGTCGCCCTTGCCGACGATGTCGTAGATGCCGTCGGCGCCCCGGTCGGGGCCGATCTCCGCGTTGCAGGTGGCCGCACCGCCACCGCCCAGCTCGTCCGTGAAGACGACCTTGTTCGCCCGGAGGTTGAAGGTCGCCGAGTGCCAGAACGCGAAGTTGACGTTGTCCTGGACGCGGTCGATGACCTTCGGGCGTTCCGGGTCCTTGATGGAGAACAGGATGCCGTCACCCATGCAGGCGCCGGCAGCCAGGTCCTTGGAGGGCAGCACGGTGATGTCGTGGCAGCCGGTGGTCTTGGAGACGCCGGGGTTGGTGGGTCCACCGGGGTTGCCGCCACCGTCGGGTCCCTCTCCCGGGAAGAGCACCGGGAAGCCGACGACCGCCGACTTCTCCGGCGCGTGGCGCGGCACCTTGATGACGGATATGCCGTCGTGCGGCGGCTGGCAATCGGGGTAGGCAGCGTTCGGCGAGTACGAGGAGACGTACACGTAGACGTTGCGGCGCTCGGGGACCAGCGTGTGGGTGTGCGAGCCGCAGGCGGTCTCGACGGCGGCGACGTAGCGCGGGTTGCGCTTGTCGCTGATGTCGAAGACCTTCATGCCCTCCCAGGAGGACTTCTCGGTCACCGGCTGGGTGGTGCTGCTGCAACTGCTGTCGCTGCGCGAGGAGTCGGTCGACAGGAACAGCAGGTCGCCGGAGACGGAGATGTCGTTCTGCGAGCCGGGGCACAGCACCTGGGCGACGGTCTTGGGAGCCCTGGGGTTGCTGATGTCGAAGATGCGGAAACCGTCATAGTTTCCGGCGAAGGCGTACCTGCCCTGGAAGGCCAGGTCCGAGTTGGTGCCGGGCAGCACGTCCTTCGGGATGTTGGTCAGGTGCTCCATGTTGGCGGAGGTGACGATCTCGTCCACTCCGGGGATCTCACCGGATGCCAGCGCCTCGCGCACCTCGGCCCGGGTGCTGCTGGACACCTCCTTGCCGGCCGACGGGGCGTCGCCCGGGTCGGGGGTCGCGGTCGCCGGCTGGGCCGTCAGCAAGGCGGCCAGCAGTCCGGCAGCGGCGGTGGCAACGCCGAGACGTCTGAGCCGTGTTCGGGGGTCGTTCGACAGGATCACTGCGTCCTCCTGGATTCCGTTCGCTGGGGAACGGGTCACGGATCTCCGCAGTATCGTCGTCGCCATGCACAGATCAATAGAGGGAAACCGAGATGTGACACAGGTTTTCGGCCGGGCGGTGCGCTCCGTGGTGTCGCTGACCGCGCTGGCGGTGCTCGCTCTCACGGCCTGCGAGTCCGGCGCGGACACCCGACCGAACGGGGCCGGCGGGCCGTCGGTGATCGTGCCCGGCAAGCCCGGCGAGGCGAACCGGACCCTGTCGGCCGAGGACGCGGCGGCACAGCGCGCGGACGACGACACCCCCAACTCCGCCGACGCCGACTACGCGCGGATGATGATCGAGCATCACTCACAGGCGCTGGTGATGACCGGGCTCGTCCCGGACCGCGCCGAGTCCTCGCAGGTGGGGAAGGTGGCCGAGCGGATCGACGCCGCTCAGCGACCGGAGATCGAGGTCATGCGCAGCTGGCTGAAGCAGCACGGGAAGCCGGAGCGGAGCGGAGGTCACGACCATGCCGCGATGCCGGGCATGGCGACCGAGAAACAACTGGGCGAGCTCCGGACGGCGCGGGGCGAGGCGTTCGACCGGCTCTTCCTGGCGCTGATGATCACCCACCACGAGGGGGCGGTCACGATGGCGGCGGAAGTGAAGGCCGAGGGCAACAACGTCCGGATCGAGGAGATGGCCGACGATGTGATCGCCCAGCAGACGAGCGAGATCACGCGGATGCGCGCGATGCTCTGAGCGGCGGGCCGCCCCGGACGGCCCGGCCGCACTCCATTCGGACGGACACGCAGCCCGTTGCGCCCGGCACCCTGTCAGTGGAGCCGGGCCGGTGCGATGCTGGAAACCATCAGCGATCTCCTGTGCTGCACCGGACGATCCACCGGTGACCCACCGGACGAAGGAGTGCCGCCGTGCTGCGTGTCGCCGTCGTCGGGTCCGGACCGAGCGGGGTCTACTGCGCCCAGACCCTCGTCCAGCGGGACCCCGCCGTGCTCGTCGACGTGCTGGACCGGCTGCCCTGCCCGTACGGACTGGTGCGGTACGGCGTGGCCCCCGACCACGAGAAGATCAAGTCGCTGCAGAACAACCTGCGCACGGTCCTGGAGCACGAGCGGGTGCGCTTCCTCGGCGGCGTCCGGATCGGCACGGGCGGGGTGCCGGCGGCCCGGCTGCGGGAGATGTACCACGCGGTGGTGTACTGCGTCGGCGCCGCCACCGACCGCCACCTCGGTATCCCGGGTGAGGACCTGCCGGGCAGTCACTCGGCGACCGAGTTCGTGTCCTGGTACAGCGCCCATCCGGACACCGTGGCCGACGATTTCGTACTCGGCGCGCGGTCGGCCGTGGTCATCGGCGTGGGGAACGTCGCCGTGGACGTCACCCGGATACTGGCGCGCGGCGCGGCCGAACTGAGCCCCACCGACATGCCGCACGCGGCGCTGACGGCACTGGCGGCGAGCCGGGTGGGCGTCGTCCACATGGTGGGGCGCCGCGGTCCCTCGCAGGCCCGGTTCACCACCAAGGAGCTGCGCGAGCTGGGCTCCCTGTCGGAGGCTGAAGTGACCGTGGACCCCGAGGAGTTGGCGCTGGATCCCGCGTACGTCGACCCGTCCGCGCTGCCCGCGGTGCAGCGCCGCAACGTGGAGGTCCTGCGCGGCTGGGCCGCCGGGCCCGCGAAGGGCCTGCCGCGCAGCATCCGGCTGCGGTTCTTCCTGCGCCCGGTGGAGCTGCTGGCCGACGGTGGGCGGGTCGGCGCGGTGCGGTGCGAGCGGACGCTGCCCGACGGACGGGGCGGGGTGCGCGGGACGGGGCGGTACGAGGTCATCGAGGCCCAGTTGGTGCTGCGGTCGGTGGGATATCGCGGGGTGCCGCTGGAGGGGCTGCCGTTCGACCCGGCCACCGACACCGTGCCGCACCTGGCCGGGCGCGTGGTGCGTGAGGGTGCCGTCGTGCCGGGCGAGTACGTGGCGGGCTGGATCAAGCGCGGCCCGACGGGGGTCATCGGCAGCAACCGCCCGTGCGCCAAGGAGACGGTGCTCTCGCTGCTCCAGGACGCCCCCGTGCTCGTGCGCAAGGACGTCCCGGCCGACCCGCTCGCCCGGCTGCGGGACCTGGGGGTCGAGCCGGTCCAGTGGTCCGGGTGGCGGGCGATCGAGCGGGCCGAGGCGGAACTGGGGGCCTCGCTCGGGCGCCGTACGGTCAAGCTGCCGGACTGGGAGGCCCTGCGGGCGGCGGCACACGGCGCCCTGTGAAGGGCCGCGCCGGCAGTCGCGGCGGCCCCCTGGCGCGACGGCCGGCCGTGAGACGTCGCGGCAACGCGCCGGACATCGACACCTTGTTCAAGACGCCCGCGGTCGCTGGCCGTTCGGTCGTTCCCGCTCGCCCGCCGCTCTGGAGTCCCCTTGGCAACCACCGCCCCCGTCCACCCCGTCGACGAGGTCCCACCGGTACGGCACCTGGCCGCCTTCGGGTTGCAGCATGTGCTCGCGATGTACGCGGGCGCGGTGGCCGTGCCGCTGATCGTGGGCGGCGCCATGAAGCTGCCGCCCGCGGATCTGGCGTACCTGATCACAGCGGATCTGCTGGTCTGCGGCATCGCCACGCTCATCCAGTGCGTCGGGTTCTGGCGGTTCGGCGTGCGGCTGCCGATCATGCAGGGCTGCACGTTCGCCGCGGTGTCGCCCATGGTGCTGATCGGGACGACGGGTGGCGGACTGCCCGCGATCTACGGCTCGGTGATCGTCGCGGGCCTGGCGATCATGCTGCTCGCCCCCGTGTTCGGGAAGCTGCTGCGCTTCTTCCCGCCGCTGGTCACCGGCACGGTGATCCTGATCATCGGTGTCTCGTTGCTGCCGGTGGCGGGCAACTGGGCGGCCGGCGGGGTGGGTTCCGAGGACTTCGGGGCGCCGGGGAACCTGGCGCTGGCCGCCTTCGTGCTGGCGGTGGTGCTGGGCGTGCAGCGTTTCGCGCCGCCGTTCCTGAGCCGGATCGCGGTGCTGATCGGGATCGTGGTGGGCCTGGCGGTGGCGGTGCCTTTCGGGTTCACGGACTTCGGTGGCGTCGAGGACGCCGACTGGCTGGGGGTCAGCACACCGTTCCACTTCGGCGCGCCGGTGTTCGAGGTGTCGGCGATCGCGGCGATGCTGGTGGTCGCCCTGGTCACCATGACCGAGACGACCGGCGACTTCATCGCGGTCGGTGAGATGACAGGGCGCAGGATCGAGCCGCGCCCGCTGGCCGACGGGCTGCGCGCCGACGGGCTGTCGACGGTGCTCGGCGGTGTTTTCAACACCTTCCCGTACACGGCGTACGCGCAGAACGTGGGCCTGGTCGGCATGACCCGGGTGCGCAGCCGCTGGGTGGTCGCGGCGGCGGGCGGCATGCTGGTGGTGCTCGGGCTGCTGCCCAAGCTCGGCGCTGTGGTGGCCGCGATTCCGGAGCCGGTGCTCGGTGGCGCGGGGCTGGTGATGTTCGGGACGGTCGCGGCGAGCGGGGTAAGGACGCTGGCGCAGGTCGACTTCCACGACAACCACAACCTCACCGTGGTGGCCGTGTCGGTGGCGGTGGGCGTGCTGCCGGTCGGGGTGCCGACGGTCTACGACCGGTTCCCGGACTGGTTCCAGACCGTCATGAACAGCGGGATCAGCGCGGGCTGCCTCACCGCGATCGTGCTCAACCTGCTCTTCAACCACCTTCCCGGCAAGGGCGGTTCAGCCGGCGCCGTCGAGCCGGGAGACCTGCCGGCCGGCGGCGGCGAGCAAGCTGTCCGGAAGCCTCGGGAAGAGGGCGTCTAGGTCGAATGGGCCACCGTGGCCCGAGGCCCTGGCGAACCGGCCGTACCCGGGTGAGGTGTCACGCGGGTACGGCCGATCCGGATCAGCAGGCGGCGTTCAGGCCGGCCCAGTCGGCGCGGTCGTTGTAGCCGCCGTCGCCGGCGTCGCCGACCACCAGGTCGAGCACCCGGACGCCGGTCAGGTCGACGTCTGCCTCGCGGGTCTCGTCACGGGTCACCACACCGCTGTCGAACAGCACCCGGCCGTCACCGATCACCTTGAAGGTCGATGTGCCGCCCTCCGGGCCGACGTTGCGCACCGCGTCGTCGATGCCGACGGTCGCGGTCAGCCGGCTGCACTTGTCGCCCACGTAGTAGCGGACCGTGGAAGGCGAGGCGACGCCGATGCCCGTCGGGTGGACCTGGCCCAGCATGCTGATCGGCGACCAGCCGCCGACGCTCATGTCGACCGTCGGGCTCATCCAGCCGCTGGTGGCGCTGATCCACTTGTGGTGCGACAGCGCGACGTCGCCGTCCGGCGGCGCCGGTGCCACGACCACCGACGCGGCCGTCTCCTGCCGCAGCCGCTTCTTGCCGATCACCCTGTACGACGTGGTGGCGGTCAGCGACGTGGAGCTGCCCGGCTCGGCCGTCGCCGGCAGCGTCACCGAGAAGGCGAAGGTCGCGGAGCGGTGGGAGCCCAGCAGCTTGGGTGCCTTGCCGAGCGGACGGGCAGTCCAGCCGTCGGGCGTCGTCAGCTCGACCCGTGGCGCGAGGACCGGCCGCGCACTGTCGTTACGGACGGTGACCTCGACCCGGACCTGGTCGCCGCCGGCAATTACCGGGGCGGCGTCGGCCGGCACCTCGTCGTCACCGACGTGCGTCACCTTCGGCAGGCCGGCGACGACCTGCGCCACTCCGGCCGTCCACTTGGACGCACCGTACTGGTAGGCGCCGGCGCTCGGCTTCGGGTCGGTGTACCCGTCGGTGGCCGGCGGACGGACCAGCGCGTAGTTGCGTGCGGGCGACGTCGGTTCGAGGGTGAAGTCGTACGCCGCCGGGTTGGTGAACTCCGGGCCCGCCGCGTGGGGGAGGTTGTTGGTCGAGGACACTCCGTCCATGGTGTCGGCGTCACCGATGTTGTTGGCCACCTCGGTGTCCGTGTACGTGCCGGAGAAGAGGCTGACGGACTTGCGGTCGGTGCCGCTGGTGTTGTTGTAGATGCGGTTCCCGGAGGTGGTGCCTCCGTTGGGGTTGATCAGCACGGCGCCGTAGGTGGTGCGGTTCCACGCCACGTTGTTGTGGACGGTCCCGTTGTAGGTGGAGAGGTCCAGGTAGACGCCTGGTGCCGGTGCGCTGGCCGCGAAGGGCGCGGCGTCGTGCAGGAGGTTGTGGTGGATCTCCGTGCCCGCGAGGTCGACCCGGCAGCAGATGTAGATCGCGCCGACGTCGACGACGAGGTTCCCGTAGTCCGACAGGTCGTTGTACGCGATGTCGTGGCCCGAGGACGTCGTGCCGGCGACCTTGTTGTCGATGTTGATGCTGCTGCGGCCGCTGTTGGTCACGGTGTTGTGCGTGATGGTGTGGTCGCTGCCGAGCACGTTGACCCCGGCGGCGTAGCTGCCGCGGTAGTCGACGCGCGTGATGAGGTTGTTGGTCACCACGTTGCCGGAACCGGCGGCCAGGACCCCGTTGCCGGCGCTGTAGTCGATCCTGCTGTCGCGCAGGGTGTTCGCGGTGCCCCGCAGGAGGATGCCGCTGGTGGTCTCACCGGCCGTCAGCACGTCGCACGGGTCGGTCGGTGTGACCTTGCCCGGGTCGATCTTCAGGTCCATGTAGTGGGAGACGTATCGGGCGTCGATGTCGTCCAGCACATTGTGGGTGGACGACGCGGACGTCTGGGCCGTGGCCGAGCGGATGCCGAAGCCGACGACCGAGATGTAGGAGCGTCCCGACAGATCGATGGCGACGTTGCGCTGCTTGGCCTCCACGACGTGTCCGGCGGGACTGCCGCTGTCGGCCATCCACAGGTACAGCTTGTGCGTGGCGTCGTCGTAGAACCACTGACCGGAGTGGCTGAAGGCCTGCAGCTTTCCGGTGAGGGAGTAGAGGTTCTGCTGGTTGGGGCTGAGGCCGACGCAGGCGGGCAGGCCGGACGCCGTCACGGAGCCGACGCTGGAGCTGGTGACGGTGCCGGTCTCGCTGACGAACCAGTTGTGCGAGGTCAGTCGTGCCCCTTCCCAGTACCCGGCGGGCTGGGTCAGGGCGGAGTCGTACAGGGTGTCGGTCGTACCCGAGTCGGCCGAGTTGTAGTGCGGGCGTGTCGGTTCGGTGCCGGGGTAGGGCCACTGGGCCTCGCCGAGCATACGGCCGTCGACGAACAGTTGGTTGCCCGGCAGATCCGGGTCGAGCACCACGCTGGTCTGGTAGATCTTGCCGTCGGAGACGGCCTCGGAGAAGTCCGAGCCTGCCAGCGTCGGATCCGCCGCCTCCAGCTTCGACAGGTCCGACGGAGTCACTGCGGACCATCCGGTGACCGGGTCGCTCCCGTCGATGACGACGTCCGCTCCCGGCGCGGCCCGATAGGTGATCCGGGCGGAGGCGGTTCCGCTGCGGGCGGGAGTGACGGTCTCCCGGTAGGTGCCGGACGCGATCACACAGGTGTCGCCGGGGACGGCGACCGTCGCGCACTTCTGCACGGTGCGGAAGGGGGACTTCGCGGTGCCGCGGTTCGCGTCGGAACCTGTGGTGCTCACGTAGCGGGTGGTACCTGCCGGCTGGGCCGATACGGGGGTGGTCACCGACCCGGCTATGGCCATCGCAGCGGTACTGAGGATGAGCACGCGACGTTTCCAGTCCATCTTGCTCCCATCGCCTATCGATTATCGCGAATCGGCGGTCACTATAGGGCGTTGCTCGGGCGTCGCGTAAGGAAGCGGTGCGCGTCGGGGAACGGGCTCGGACGGCCAGGTTGCGCGCCGTGGCCGTGGGCTCACTCGCAGCGGCCCGCAGCAGGGCGTGCGGATGGGCCGGGCGTGCCGGAAGGGGTGCGGGTTGCGCCGGCGCGGGGCGGGAGCGGGTGCCGCACCGCCGTCAGGGCCTGCCGTGCCTGTCGCACGGCGACGACGAGAGGTGGAACGCCGGACAGCTCCTCAGAGGATTTCGCCGACGGCATGGGCGCCCGATGGACGGGCGGGGGCTCGCGCGGGCCCGGCGCGGACCTGGACCGGCAGGACGACGTGGAGCGCGTCCACGCTGGTCAGAGCCCCGTCGCCGCGTGCGATCCGCTGTGGCCCAGCCGTGGTTCAGCCGTGGTTCAGCCGTGGCCGAGCATGCCGTCGTCGCCGCGCGCGTGCGCGGCGAACACGGCCCCTGCGCGGTCGGGGTCCGCGGACTCCAGCACCGTCAGGAGTTCGTCGTGCTGGTCGGCCATCTCGCGCCAGTCACCGGTGAACAGCGGGTCGGAGACGACGCGCAGTGCCCGCAGGCTGGGCTCCATGAGCTTCCAGATCCGGGAGAGGAAGGGGTTGCCGCTCGCCTCGCACAGGACGCGGTGGAAGGCGATGTCCGCGTCCCTGAAGCTGCCCACGTCGCCGGCGGCGGCAGCCTCCCGCATGGCGTCCACCTGGTCGCGCAGGGATTCCAGCGCGTGCGGCGCGGGCCGCTCGGCGACCGCCCGTGCGGCGAACTCCTCGATGATGACGCGCACGGCCCGCGCGGCGTCGGCGTCCTGAGAGGAGACGTCGGCCACGAAACTGCCGCGCCGCGGGACGTGGTCGGCGAGCCCCTCGTGCACCAGGCGCTTCACCGCTTCCCGCACCGGAGCTTGACTGACTCCGAGGTCTCGGGCGAGTTCCGCCTCGATCAGGCGATCCCCGGCCTTGAGGTCCCCGCTGACGATCAGGCCGCGGACTCGGCTGTAGACCTGGTCGGACAGCAGTACACGCCTGAGCGGCTCACCGATGTCGGCCATGACAGCCCCCTTCCGGTCCGGAGATCGAACACTTCGCATCGTATCGATAGAAGGGCGCGTTGGGGGACAGCTCGTGACGACAGCTCTTGACAACCACGCGATGAGGTTCATCATATCGCCTATCGATAGTATCGAATCGATAGGATCCGAAGGGGCCGACTGCGCGGTGGTCTTTCCTGACCTGCTCCTGGACGTGGCGCCGGCACTCGCCTTCTTCGCGGTCATGCAGCGGCACATCAGCAGCGGCCTGACCACCGGCGCCCCGAAAGGCTGACATGACCGCCCACGACCCCGCCCCAGCGGATCCCGCGGTAACCGAACACGGCATCACCGCCTCCGCGCCGACCGGCCCCCCGCCGGCCTGGGCCGTCCTGCAACGCCGCCTGTTCCACGACCTCGACGGCGCCTGGCGGGCCTTTCGTGACCGGTACACCGAGGCCGACGGCAGGCTCCGCTTCGTCGGCACCATCGACGACCGCGACGGCGCCGACGACTTCTACGAGGCGTTTTTCAACTGGCCTGCCCTGTACCGGCTGGGAGGCGCCGACGATCTTCTCCCCGCCGTCAAGGTCCACTGGGAGGCGGTCACGCGCCAGCTGACCGAACTCGGCCTGCTCCAGAACGAGTTCGAGCGCGGCTACGACTGGTTCCACCAGGGCGAGTCGCTGCTGATGTTCTACGGCATCTGCGCCGCCGACCCGGCCGACGAGCGCTTCCGCGAGCGGGCGATCCGATTCGCCGAGCAGTACCTGCCCGGCAGCCCGACGGGCAACTACGACCCCCGGACCAGAGTCGTACGCGCGCCTCACACCGGTTCGGACGGCCCCCGGCCGGGCCTCGGTCCCCAGTGGGACGACCGGTTCGCCGTCGACCAGCCCGGCATGCGCCCCTACGGCCTGCCGCTGCACGACGTCCCCGGCATCGGCGAATGGGGCGACCTGGCGGACGAGGAACTCGCCGCCCGCATGGGGCACCAGATGCGCGACCGCCTGGGCCGCGGGGACACCGCGGTCAACCTCGCGGTCACCGCCCTCATGGTGAACGCCTGGCTGTACCACCACGACCCGCGCATGGCCGCCTGGGTGCGCGAGTACGTCGACGCCTGGCGCGAGAGGTCCGACGCCGCGGGTGCCATGCCCGACAACGTCGGACTCTCCGGCGTCGTGGGCGAGTATCACGGCGGACGCTGGTTCGGCGGCCACTACGGGTGGACCTGGCCGCACGGCGTGCACGCGGTCGGCGCGGCGACGCTGGTGGCGGCGATCAGCGCCGGCATCGTCGGCGGTGACGTCAGCCGGCTCGACCTCGCCCGGCGCCCCCTCGACCAGGTGTGGGAACAGCGCGCCACGGGCGTGCCGTTCGGCCCCGAGGCCACACGGCGGCCCGGCTGGGCGCCTGACCCGGGCCCGGCGCACGGGCGGCCGATCGGCACCCTGCCCAACCGCCGCGGACTCGACGGCTGGTTCGACCACCAGCCCGCCCAGGTCGCGTACTGGACGTGGCTGTGGTGGTTCGGGATGCAGCAGGAGGACCGGGCGCGCCTTGAGGCGTTGCGCGAGCACTCCGGCTACGACTGGAGCCTCGTGCACACCTTCCGCGACAAGGAGGAAGCGGGGCACGAGGCTCCGTGGATCGCCTACCTCGACGGAGCCAACCCCGACTATCCGGAGAAGGCCCTCCGGATGGCTCTGGCGCAGGTCGCCCGCCGAAGGGCCCTCATGGAGGCGGACGACGCGGAGACCGGTGACGACCGCGACCTGCACAAGTGGCAGCGGCTCAACCCGGTGGTGACGGAGGTCCTCACCCAGCTCACCACAGGCGCGCCGCAGACCCTCTACAACGGCGGCCTTCCCCTCGCCCGCGTCCGCTACGACGATCTCGACCACGGCCGGCCGGGACTGCCCCCGGACGTCGCCGCGCTCGTCGAGCACCTGGACGCGGACAGCACGACGGTGCACCTGGTCAACCTCAGCTCGTCGCGTACCCGGAGACTGCGGCTGCTCGCCGGCGGATTCGGCGAGCACCAGATCACCGCCGCGCACTGGAACACCGGCGGGGCCGGGTATCCGGGCGACTCCCACGGCCCCCGGCTCCCCGCCGGCGAGCAGACCCCGCGGTCCGCCGCCGTCGACGACAACAGCGTCCACGTCACCCTGCCTCCCGGGCGGCAGATCCGGATCCGTCTGGACATGCGGCTCAACGCCCGGCAGTACGCCCATCACCCCTCCCCCGCGGCTTCCCGGAGACCTTGATGACAGCCGTCCACCTTTCCACCCCCTCCGACGGCGACGCCGGCCAGGACGCCCCTCCCGTCTGGGACCTTCCGGTCCGCGGCGCTCCCTGGCAGCGCCCCGACGACGAGCTCGTCAGCCGGCTGGACCGGGTCAGCTCGGCGACCGCCTGCGCCAAGCTCCACGAACTCGGCATCCGGCGCACCTACATGGACGGGCCGACCGCGCTGGAGACCGGAAACAGAATCACGGGACCGGCACGCACCCTGCAGTTCATGCCGCAGCGCGAGGACGTGGCCAGCGGGCTGGCCCAGGAGTACGTCGAGCGCAGCACTGCGCTGTGGGCGGTGCTGGAAGCCGTGCAGCCGGGTGACGTGCTGGTCGTGCAGGCGTACGGCAGCCAGTTCACCGGCTGCCTCGGCGACATGCTGGTGCGCTACTTCAAGCGCAAGGGCGGCGCCGGCATCGTCGTCGACGGCCGCATCCGTGACGCTCCCCGCGTCCGGCAGCTCGGTGTGCCGATCTGGTGCACCGGCACCACCCCGCACTACGCGTCCCAGTCCGAGCTGTTTCCGTGGGCCTACGACGTGCCCGTGGCGGCCGGCGGTGTACTGACCCTCCCCGGCGACCTGGTGGTCGCGGACGACGACGGCGCCGTGGTGGTACCCGTGTCGAAGGCCGCGCAGGTCGTCGAGAGCGCCTCGGACCACGAGGCCTGGGAGGAGTTCAGCCGGCAGCGGATCGATCAGGGCGCCCGGCTGTCGGACTACTACCCGCTCACCCCGGCCAGCAGGGAGGAGTTCGAGCAGTGGCAGGCCGCGAGGGAGAAGTGACGACCGGCGTCCCCGCGCGGTCCCTGCCCCGCTTCGGGCTCGGCTGCGCGCCGATCGGCGACCTGTACGGGCCGGTGGACCCCGAGACCGCCGTGGCCACCGTCCGTACCGGCGTCGCGGCGGGCGCGACCCTGCTGGACACGGCGCCCAAGTACGGCGACGGCCTGTCCGAACGACGCGTCGGGCAGGCCCTGGCCGCGATGGACCGGAGCCAGGTGCGGATCTCGACCAAGGCCGGCTGGATCGTGGGCGAGGCAAGCGCTCCCCGACCCGGCTTCGGCCGGGACGACGTGCTGCGCAGCCTGGAGTCCAGCATGCGGCGTCTGGGAGTCGACCGCCTCGACGTCGTCCACGTCCACGACCCCGACGACCACCTCGAGGAGGCGGTACGGCACACCGTTCCGGCCCTGGCCCGGCTGCGGGACGAGGGGGTGGTGGGAGCCGTCGGCGCCGGCATGAACAGCCACGCGCCGCTGTCCGAACTGGTACGGCGCTGCGACCTCGACGTGGTCCTGGTGGCCGGCCGCTACACGCTGCTCGAACAGCCGGCCCTGGCCGAACTGCTGCCGCTGTGCGAGGAGCGGGGCGTCGGTGTCATCGCCGCGGGCGTCTTCAACTCGGGCCTGCTGGCGGACCCGCGGCCAGGAGCGCCGTACGACTACCGCCCCGTGCCCGAGCCGGTGCTGCGGCGGGCGCTGGCCCTCCGCGACGTCTGCGCGCGTCACGGGGTGCCGCTGCGGGCGGCCGCCCTGCAGTTCCCGCTCGCCCACCCGGTGGTCGGCTCCGTCCTGGTGGGTGCTGCCACGCCGCAGGAGATCACGGACAACCTCGACGTGGCCCGGCACCCGATCCCCCCGGGCATGTGGACGGAACTGCGAACGGCGGGACTGCTCGATCCGGCTGCGCCGGTGCCGTGAGCGCAGAGACGGCCGGGCGGGCACGCGGCGAACCACCGTGTGCCCGCCCGGCCGTTGCCGCCCGCCCCGCGAATGAGGACGTCCCGCTCCCCGCCGTCCGGTGCGGCTAGCTGTCGGGGTGGACGAGGACGACATCGAGGACGCGGGGGCCGTGGACGCCTTCGACGCGTTCGAGTTCGATGTCGCTGGTCGCGGAGGGCCCGGAGATCCAGGTGAGCGGGCGGTGGGGCGACAGCCTCGCCACGGCGGCCGGAACCGAGGCGACGACCTGTTCCGGAGCGCGCACCACGCACAGGTGACGGTCGGGGATCAGGCTCAGCGCACGCCGGCCCTGTCCCGGCCCGCCGTCCAGCACGATCGTGCCCGTCTCGGCGATGGCCAGCGCGCACCCCGTCACCACGCCGTCCGCCGCGTCGCAGGCGTGCGGGCTCAGCGGCGGGGTGTCGGAGAGCCGTTCGACCCCGGCCTCGGCCAGCCACTCCTCAGGCAGCCCCTCGGGGACGACGATCGTTCGCGCGCCCCGCGAGGCCAGCACCGCGGCCACCGTCGCGGGCAGAGCGGCGGGGTGGCACCGGTGCACGGTCGCGCGGTACTCGGTGAGGCGGTCCTGGAGCAGGTCCAGCAGTTCACCCGGGTCGTCCCCGGTGTGTGCGGCTCGGTAGTCGCGGGCGACAGGGACGTCCTCGGGCCTCTCCCGGCGGGGGACGTCGCCCAGGGCCGCGCGGACGCGGCCGAGCACCACGTCGCGGCTGTTCACGGGCGCTCCTCGGTGGTTCGGTTGGCGCGCCACCAGTCGCGGAAGGGCGCGGCCGGGGCACGGGGCAGATCGCGGGACTCGCTCCAGGCACCGATGCCGGGTCCGGGCAGGCGGCGGGGGTGCAGCCGTCGCGTACGGGAGGCGACGCGCTCGGCCGTGGCGAGCACCGCCGGACGGTCCAGGACCCAGCCGGCCGCGCGGACGGCGCCCTTCTCCAGCCGGTGGCCCGCGCCCCCCTGCTCGGCCACCCGTTCGCGGAGGTGGACGAGGACTTCGGGGATGTCGATGGCGACCGGGCAGACCTCGTAGCAGGCGCCGCACAAGGAGGAGGCGTAGGGCAGGGAGGCGTCCAGTTCGGTACCGGTCCCGCGCAGCTGGGGGGTGAGAATGGCACCGATCGGGCCGGGATAGGGCGAGCCGTAGGCGTGTCCGCCGGCGCGTTCGTAGACGGGGCAGACGTTGAGGCAGGCGGAGCACCGGATGCAGCGCAGCGCCTGACGGCCGACCTCGTCGGCGAGGGTGGCGGTGCGGCCGTTGTCGAGCAGGACCAGGTGGAACGCCCGGGGCCCGTCGCCCGCGGTGGTGCCGGACCACATCGAGGTGTAGGGGTTCATCCGCTCGGCGGTGGAGGAGCGGGGCAGGGTCTGCAGGAAGACCTCCAGATCCCGCCAGGTGGGGACGACCTTCTCGATGCCCACCACGGAGATCAGCGTCTTGGGCAGCGTCAGGCACATCCGGCCGTTGCCCTCCGACTCCACGACGACCACGGTTCCCGTCTCGGCGACCATGAAGTTGCCGCCGGACACGGCCACTTCGGCGCGCAGGAACTTCTCGCGCAGGTGCAGTCGGGCGGCCTCGGCCAGTTCCGCGGGATCATCCGTCAGGGGCTCGGGCGCCGGCCGCCCCCACCGGCTCATGCTCTCGCTGAAGATGTCGCGGATCTCGGCGCGGTTCTTGTGGATCGCCGGCACCAGGAGGTGGGAGGGACGGTCGTCGCCCAACTGCACGATCAGTTCGGCGAGATCGGTCTCGTACGCGGTGATGCCCTCGGCGGCCAGGGCCTCGTTGAGACCGATCTCCTGGGTGGCCATGGACTTGACCTTGACGACCTCGGTCTCCCCGGTGGCCTTGATCAGTTCGGCGACGATCCTGTTGGCCTCGCCGGCGTCGACCGCCCAGTGCACCACACCGCCGGCCCGGATGACCGCCGTCTCCAACTGTTCGAGGTAGTGGTCGAGATGCCGCAGCGTCCGGTCCTTGATCGCGGCTCCGGCCGCGCGCAGTGCCGCCCAGTCGTCCAGTTCGGCGACGGCCTGCGCGCGCTTGGCACGGATGGTGCCGGTGGCCCGGGTCAGGTTCGCCCGCAGACGGGTGTCCTGGGTCGCGGCGGCCGCCGCGCGGGGGAAGGCGGGCATCCCCAGGTACGTACCGGTCACAGCAAGGGCTCCGTCCGGGTGGAGGCGAGGATCTCGGCGAGATGCAGCGGGCGCAGGTCACTGCCCCGGCGGCGCAGCATCCCGTCGACATGCAGGAGGCAGGAGTTGTCGGCGCCGCACAGCACGCGGGCGCCGGTGGACTCGGCGTTGCGGATCTTGTCGGCGCCCATGGCCTCCGAGACGTGGGGATTCTTCACCGCGAAGGTGCCCCCGAACCCGCAGCATTCGTCCGATCCCGGCAGTTCCACCAGTTCCAGGCCCTCGACCGCCTCCAGCAGCCGCCGGGGACGGTCACCGAGTCCCAGCACCCGCAGTCCGTGACAGGACGGGTGGTAGGTGACGGTGTGGGGGAAGTACGCGCCGACGTCGGTGACACCCAGGACGTCGACCAGGAACTCGCTGAACTCGAGGACGCGGCCGGCCAGTGAACGGGCCTGGTCGGCGAGGTCGCCGCCCCGGCCCTCGGCCGCGGCGCGCGAGCCGATCCGGGGATAGTTGTCCCGCACCATGGCCACGCACGAGCCCGACGGGGCGACCACGTGGTCGTATCCGTGGAACGCCTTGGCCATGCGGCGCAGCAGCGGCTCGGTCTCCCGGCGGTAACCGGTGTTGTACTGCGGCTGGCCGCAGCAGGTCTGCTCGAAGGGGAAGTCCACCTCGACGCCGAGCCGTTCCAGGACGGTGACCGTGGCGACGGCCGTGGCGGGGTGGACGGCGTCGTTGACGCAGGTGGGGAAGATTGCGACGCGCAGGGAACTCATTCCTTGCTCGCTCCCGCGAGCATCCCGGACACCAGTGTGCGCTGCGAGAACAGGAAGAGCACCAGAACGGGCAGGACGGCGACGATGATCGCGAGCGCCAGTTCCGGAAGGGTGATGTTCAGCCCCGCACCGGCGACGGGGTTGAAGGCGGGTGTGGAGGTGAGCAGTTGGTTCAAGCCCACCTGGACCGGGAACTGCTCGCTGTGGGGCAGGACGAGGTACGGCAGGAAGAAGTTGTTCCAGTTGCCCACGAAGCTGAAGAAGGCGACCAGTCCGACCACCGGCTTCGCCAGCGGCAGCGCGATGCGCGAGAAGAGCTGCCATTCCGTGCAACCGTCGATCCGCGCGGCCGACAGCAGGTCCCTGGGCAGGCTGCTCCCGAAGTAGATGTACACGAGGTACACGCCGAACGGGTAGAACGAGAAGGGCAGGATCACCGACCATATGGTGCCGATCAGGTGGAGGCGGTTGAGCTCCAGGAAGATCGGCAGCACCAGGCTGGCCTGCGGCATGATCATAGTGACCAGGGTGATCATGAGGAGGGTCTTGCGGCCGCGAAACTTCGTCAGTGCCAGCGCGTAGCCGGCCGGCACGCTGACGGCCAGTGTCAGGACGAGAGAACAACCGGCGTAGATGGCCGAGTTGCCCAGCCAGGTGACCATGGCGCCGTCCTGGAAGGCGAACAGGTGCTGCCAGGCGGCGCCGATCTGCTGGAACGAGCCGAAGGAGAACGGGTTGTCCCGTACCACCTCGCCGGCGGTCTTCGTGGGCGCGAGCAGCAGCCAGATCACCGGCAGCACGAAGAACACCAGCAGCACGGCCAGCAGGAGGCCCACCACCAGGAACGAGGCGGCCCGGGAAGGCCGCAGGCGTCGGCCCGCCGCTGCCGAGGGGAGAGTGGTCTGTGTCATTTTTCGTCCAACTTGAACAGGTTCGATCGGGCCACCAGCAGTCCGGCCGCCAGGAGCCCCAGCGCCAGCAGGAAGACGGAGATGGCGGCGGCGCCGTTGAAGTCGCCGTGCTGGAAGGCGTAGACGTAGGCGAGCTGGTTGGGTGACCACGTGGGGCTCACCCGGCCGAGGCTGGCGGTCTGGAGCAACTGGGGCTCGACGAACAGCTGGGTGCCGGTGGCGAACGCCATGATCGTCATGTAGACGATCCACTGCCTGATCATCGGGATCTGGACGTGCCAGGCGGTGCGCCAGGGCCCCGCGCCGTCCATCCGGGCGGCTTCGAGCACCTCGTCGGGGATGTTGTTCAGCGCCCCGTACATCACGACCATCCAGCCGCCGGCGCCGGTCCAGAAGGCGATCAGCATGAGGATCAACGGCAGGTTGCCGGGCGACAGCACAGCCGCGAAGGTCTTCAGTCCCAAGCCCTTGAGCAGCCAGGACACCGGGCTGACATCGGGGTCCAGCATGAACAGCCAGACCAGGACGCTGGCGACCCCGGCGAGGGCGCCGGGAATGTAGTAGAGGAAGCGGAAGAGGGCCGAGGTGCCCGGCCGCACCCGGCTGCGCAGGACCAACGCGACCAGGACCACCAGGACGACCAGGGTGACCAGCCACAGGACCAGGTAGATCAGCATGTTCGTGAAGGCCGGCGCGAAGCGGTAGTCCTGGGCAACCTTCACGAACTGGTTGAGCCCGGTGAACTGGCCCTGGTCGTTGGTGAGCGCCAGGTAGAAGGAGTAGGCGGTGGGGAAGACACCGAACGCCAGCAGCAGCACCGTGTAGCCGGCGACGAAGAAGTAGCCCGTGAGGCCGGGGCCCCTCCGCCGCGGCGTGGCGCCGCGGCGGAGGGGGGAGACGGCGACGCGCTCGGTCTCCAGCAAGGTCACTGGCCGACCACCTGGTATCCGTGGGTCTTCGCCTCGTTGCTGATCTCCTCCTGCCAGGCCGGCAGGGTCGAGGTCAGGGACTTGCCGGCGGTCAGGGCCGGCAGCACGACGCTGGACCAGGAGGTCGCGTCCGAGAACCTGGTGTTCGACCAGCCGGTCCACACCGAGTCGGCCGCCTCCTGGAAGGGCTTGCTGACGTCGTTCGCGAAGTAGTCGCTGTTGGCCGGGTTGGCCAGCCACGCCTGCGCGGCCTTGGTGTGGGCCGGGTAGGTGGGCGCGGATGCCTGGTTCTCTTCGGAGGTGGTCAGCCAGGTGGCCAGGTCCGTGGACGACTTGAGGTTGGCGCTGTGCGAGGACACCATCCACACGCCGCCGCCGACGTTGCCCGTGGCGGCCGTGGTCTCGCCCTCCCAGGCCAGCGGGGAAGCCGCCGCGATCTGCTTGGCCGGGGCCTTGAAGGCGCCCTTGAAGAGGTACTGGCCGTACCAGGAGGGCCCGTACGCCATGAGGACCTTGCTGCCGCTCTCCTTGGCGAAGCCCTGGCTGAAGAAGCCCTTGGTGGTGACGGCCTTGGTGGAGATCAGCCCGTCCAGCAGCTTCGCCATCTTCGTGCAGTGGGGGTCCTGCAGGTCGGTGCGCAGGGTGTCCGGCTTCGTCACGCTGAACGCCGGGCACTGGGCGGACCAGAAGTACGACTCGTGGGAGTTGGTGTCACCGATCGACCCGACGAGGTGGCCGGGGTGGTCCTTGGCGACCTTCTTCCCCAGGGCCGCGTACTCCTCCCAGGTGGTGGGGACCTCGTATCCCCACTTCTCCATGAGGGGCTTGTTGTACCAGAGGACGACCTGAGCGATGTCGTTGCGCAGGCAGTAGGTGTGGCCGTCGAACTGACAGGGCGAGAGGGAGCCCTTGGCGAAGCCGTCCAGCGTGCTCTTGGGTACGAGCTCGTCGTCCAGCGGCGCGGCGAACGGCTGCGCGCCGGGCTTGGTGGGCGCCGACGCCCACGTCACGTCGGTGGTCGAGCCGAACACCACGTCAGGCCAGCCGCTGCCGGTCCGGTCGAAGAGTTGCACCTTCGTCTGGAGGTACGTGGAGCCGTCGGCGCCGCCGTCGTAGGTGACGACCTTCATCTTCACGTCGGGGTGCGACTTCTGGTACGCCTGCACCGAGGCCAGGCGGGTCGAGTCGGTCCATACGGTGATCTGCGAGCCGTCCTTCTGCGGGGCCGGTTCGAACCCCTGCTGTGCGGACCGGGACGACTTCGCGGTGGTGTCGGCGCTGGCGCAACCGGCCAGAGCGGCCGCTGTGGCCAGGGAGAGAACGGCCGCCGTGGTGCGCAGCACCGCGCGGCTACGGCCGGTTCTCGGAGATCCGGAAGACCTCATCGTCTTGCCTTTCTTGTCTCTTGCGTGGGACAGGTGACGCGCCTGGTGGGGGGCGCCGGCTGCGGTGGCGGTCCGGGCGGAGCGCCACCGCCCGGTCAGCGCGGCTGTTCGACGAACGGCAGGAGTTCGTTGCCGTAGCCGAAGTCGAGCGGGAGGGCTATGCCGGGCCCCGTGGGGGCGTGCACCAGGCCCTGGTCGTCCACGTGGCGCTCGCGGACGACCTTCGCCGCGGTCACCAGGGACTCGTAGTAGGTGGTGTTGGAGATGGCCATGCACAGGTGGTGGTTGGGGATGTCCGAACCGTGCACCTCGGCCCGCAGCCGGAAGGCGTCGGCGAGGTGCGCGGTGCGCATGGCGCCGGTGATGCCGCCCCGCAGGGTGGTGCCGGCCCGCACTCCGAAGCCGGCGGCACCGGCCCGGATGAAGTCCGCGGAGTTCATGTGCGCTCCGTCGGAGGTCTCGGCCACCAGCAGCGGTACGTCCACGGCCGCCGCCAGCTGCTGGTACGCGGAGACGCTGAACTCGCGCATCGGCTCCTCGTACCAGAGGTAGTCGGCCTCCGAGAGTGCCCGGCCCAGGCGGATCGCGTCGGGCAGGTCGAAACCGGCCGACCCGTCGTACATGAGGGGGACCGACGGACCGACGTGGTCGCGCAGGGCCAGGCACAGCTCGGCGTCCCGGCGGGCGTCGCCCCAGGCGTGCAGCTTGATACCGCGGTAACCCAGTGCCAGGCACTGGTCCGCCACGTCGAGGAACTCCTCCGTGCTGGAGAAGGTCGAGGTGGAGGCGTAGGCGGGGATCGCCTCGCGGAAGCCGCCGAGCAGTCGCCAGACCGGCTCGCCGTGGTAGCGGCCGGCCAGGTCCCACAGGGCGGTGTCGATCAGGCCCAGGGTGGGGAGCGGGAGTTCGTGGATACGGTCCAGCTCCCACACCCGGTGCCACAGCCATTCCCGCTGCAGCGGGTCGGCTCCGACCAGCTCCTCGCGGAAGACCCGCTCCACCAGGTCGCGCAGGGTGGTGAAGGCACCCGGCCGGGCGAACAGCGCCACCCCCTCGGCTCCCTCGTCGGTGCCGATGTGCAGCACCGCGCCGTCGCCCACCGGAGCGCTTCCGCTCAGTCCGTGCCGCCAGCGGAAGGGCGGGCTGGCCGCCGGAACGTCGATCCGGTGCACTTCGACATGGGTGATCTTCATCCTGGTGTCATTTCTGTGTGAGCGAGCCTTTTCCAGGGGCGCGTACGGGTCAGAAGTCGCCGTACGCCTGGAGCTCGTAGATGCTGCCGCCGTTCCAGCTGGATCCCGTGACGGTCAGCCGCAGGTGGCGGGCGGTGACGGGCGTGTCGGCGAACGAGTGGTTGGCGGACGACGAGGTGTACTCGGAGGTGTGGTCCTCGAACGTGGACCACGTGACGCCGTCGGCGGAGTACTCGAGCAGGTACTTGTAGCCGCTGGGCTTCTCGAAGGTCGTCACGACGCTGGAGACCTTGGTGTTCTCACCCAGATCCACCTGGATCCAGGACGGGTCGGGCAGACCGAGGCCCTGGGCCCAGCGAGTGGAGAGGTTGCCGTCCACCGCCTTGGCCGGGGTGTTGTCCTCCGAGTACGAGGACACGGTGACCGGCTTGTTCAGCGTCAGGCTGCGGTCGGCCGGCATGGTGAGAACGGCCGCCTGGCTGGGGTCGGAGGCGTTCAGCGCGGCGTCGCGGGCGACGACGGTGAAGGAGTACCGCTGTTCCGGGGTCAGGCCCGAGACCCGCAGGGTCCTGTCGTCGGTGACGGCGATCCGCTTGCCGTCCTGGTAGACGGCGTACGTGGTCACGCCCGTGTCATCGGCCGCGGCCGGCCAGCTGACGTCCACCAGGCTGGGCAGCAGCGGCTCGACGGTGGGCTGCCCGGGGGCGGAGGGAGGCGTCCGGTCGGAACTGGGCGTCCTGGGGGTGCCGTAGACCTGGAAGTCGTAGATGCTGCCGCCGTTGCCGCTGGAGCCGGTGACCGTCAGCCGTACATAGCGGCCGGCGACCGGATCCGGGGTGTGGAAGTAGTTGGTCATCTCCGTGGTGTTCGCGGAGGTGTGGTCCTCCAGCGTCCGCCAGTGGACCTCGTCCGGCGACACCTGGATGCGGTACTTGTAGCCCCTGCTCAACTCGAAGGTGGTGATGGCGCTGTTCACGTCGTACGAGGCGCCGAGGTCCACCTGGATCCAGGACGGGTCGGGCAGACCGAGTCCCTGGGCCCAGCGGGTGGACAGGTCCCCGTCCACCGCCTTCTCCGGGGTGTTGTCCTCGGAGTACGACGAGTAGGTGACCGGCTTCTTCAGCGCCAGGTCGGAGTGGGAGGGCATGGTGACCTTCAGCGCCGGGCTCGGCGTGGACTCGTTGCCGGCCGCGTCACGAGCGGTGATCCGGAAGCTGTAGGTCTTGCCGGCCGTCAGGCCGGACAGGCGCACCGAGGGCTTTCCGGTGGCGCTGACGAGCTTGCCGTCACGGTGCACGGCGTAGCCCGTGACTCCCGTGTCGTCGGTGGACGCCGGCCAGGTGAGGTCCGCGACGGTCGGGAAGTCGGTGACCGCGGCCGGAGTGCCGGGCGCGGTGGGCGCCCGGTGGTCGGTGACGGGCGGGACCGGGTCGAGGTGACGGTAGCGCGGCTGGAGGCCGGCGTTCTTCACGATCAAGGCCGGGAGCTGGGCGCACGATTCGACGGTGGTGTTGCCGGTCACCGTGTTGCCCGTGCTGTTGCCCTGGGTGCTGAACCTGGGCTGGGTGGTGAAGTTGCCGGTGACGGTGCTGTCCATGCCGTGGTTCATCAGCAGCCACTGGAGCGCGACGTCGCACAGGGCGTTGCCGCTGTTCGTCCAGTAACGGCTGCCCTCGTCATGGTAGATGGCACCGTAGGCGTGCTCGGGAACGCCGTGGATGTAATTGCCGGAGACGACGCCGCCGGGGTTGGTGCTGAGGGTGTAGATGGCACCGCCGTCGGCCTGCGACTTCATGATGTCGAAGATCTCGTTGTCGGTGACCTCGCTGTTCCGGCTGGTCGTGTCGGTGTCCCAGATCGGTACGCCGCCGTTGGTCGGGTAGTTGGTGTTGCCGCCCTTGTCGGTCAGGCCCCAGCCCCAGCCGACGGAGATGCCGCTGTAGGGCAGGTCGTAGACCTTGTTGTGGGTGATCACCGTGTGGTCGGTGTAGCCGGCCAGGATGCCGAGCGAGCCGTTGTACTGGTCGGCGACCTGGGTGACAACGTTGTTGTCGACCGTGGTGTCCTTGGTGATGTCACGCGGGTCGTCGGGGTGGGCGTCGATGACCTCGACGCCGCCGATCTGGATGCCGGTGGCGGCGATCTGGCGGAAGACGTTGCCCGTGATGTCGGTGCCCTGGGTGCCGGTGTTCAGGTTGAGACCGACCGCGCCGAGGTGGGTGAAGGTGTTGCCCCGGAAGTCGACATTGCGGCCGTAGCTCACGTTGACCGCGCCGGGCGTCTTCTTCCAGTTCAGACGGGTGGAGTCGAAGTCGGGGTTGTTCTCGCCGACCATCCGGAAGCCGGCCTGGCCCTCGACGTGGCCCTCGGACGAACTGGGGGCGAGCCACGTGGAGTACGAGAAGGTGATGCCCTCGAAGGACACGTCGGTGACCGGCTTGGTCCTGGTGCCGTTCAGGTCGACCAGGTCCTGCACGCGCGGCACGGTGACGGTCGCGGTGGACAGGTCCTGACCTTGCTCGGGCATGTAGTAGACCTCGCCCGCGCCCTTGTCGAGGTACCACTCGCCGGGAGTGTCCAGCAGTTCGCGGGCGTTCTCCAGCCACGTCGGATTGGTGATCTCCTGCCCCTGCTGGAGGTGGGCGTTGCGCCAGCAGGGCTGCTGCATCGTCATCGCGTTGCCGGAGATCGACTGCACGGGGCAGCGCATGAGCTTCCAGCCCCAGCTGCTGACGACCTCCAGGTCCGAGGGACGCTTGTAGTCGCTGAGGCTGCCGTCGGTGAAGGTGTAGCCGGTGGACGTCTTGCTGAAGCCGGACGGGTACTTCCCACTCCGCGCCCGGGTCTGCAACTCGCCGTTCACGTAGAGCTGCCGGGTGTCGAGGTCGCCGACCTTCGCCTTGTAGACCTTGCCCGACGAGTCGGCCGGGGTCCAGCCGGTGACCCGCGTACCGCCACTGATCACCGGGTGCGCGCCGGGCGCGGCCTGGTAGACGATCCGTTGCCCGGGGCGGCCCGAATCCCGCGCGGTCAGGGCGAAGGTCCGGCTCAGCTGGTGCGTGCCCGACATCAGCCGCACACGGACATCGCCGGAGACCTTCTTCTTGACGTCACGCACGTGGTCCCGTGCGCGTTCCAGCGTCCTGAACGGATGCTTGGCACTGCCGGAGCCGCTGTCACGGCCGTCGGGCGAGACATAGACGTCCAGTCCCGGCGCCTTCGAGTGGGCGGCCTGGGCCGGTACGGCGGCCAGCGACCCCGCTGCCGCCGCGAGGGCCAGTGCACCTACGAGAGCTCTTCGGAGCGGCACGGATATGCGCGCAGAAACAGTTGGTGGATGCATGTAAGTCCAATCGCCTGAATGAGGTGACGTCCGGAAAACCGTCCGTCGTGCTGATCGTTCGGCGTGGGGTGGCTTCGTTCGCGAGCGGCGCGGCACCGTCTACGAGGCGGATGCCTCCGGGGACGGCGGCTCGTCCGCGTCACCGGCACCGCCCGGTGGCCGCGCCGACGCCCCGGAGACGCCGCGACCGTCAGGGCTGAACACCCGGTCACGGATCTTGCGTTCGAACTGGCTTCGCGTGGTGGCGATGTGCTCCACCATCAGCCGCGTGGCGAGTTCGGCCTCCCCCGCGGCGACCGCCTCGGCTATGGCGAGATGCTGTCCTGCGGCCACTTCGAGTGACCCGGCGGCGTCACCGTGGAAGAGCAGCACGTCGGACTGCGACGCGAAGCGGCGCACATTGGCGACGCTCGCTCTCAGAAAGACATTGGGTGCGGCGGCGGCCACCGCGTCGTGGAATGCCTCGTCGGCCCTGGCGAAGGCGTGCGCGTCTGCCGCCCGGGCCGCCACCAGCGACGAGGCGGCGCACTCCCGGATGGCCCGGACCTCGATCGGGGTGGCGAGGGAGGCCGCGCGGCGCGCCGTCTCCGACTCGATCACGGTGCGGTATTCGAGCAGCATCAGGACGTGTTCCATGCTGGTCGGTCGGAAGTGCGAGAGCTGGTCGTCCACCAGTCCGCCGGTGGACTCGGCGACGAAGATGCCCGCGCCACGCCGCACACTCAGCCGGCCGATGGCGGCCAGGACCTTCACCGCCTCGCGGGTGACATTGCGCGAGGCGCCCAGGATCTCGGCCAGACCCCGTTCCGTGGGCAGCCGGTCGCCGGCCCGCAGATTCCGCTCCTCGATGTAGCTCAGCAGCTGCTCGGCGACCAGTTCGTAGCCAGGTCGGTAGGGGGACGACGCGTCCTCATCTCCCGGACCGGAGCCTTGTGTTGCGGCTGCCACTGCGTAAGCCCCCTCTTGGCTGGTTCATATGAATCAGGTTCATCTGCGGGGGCAACTATGGCACCAGCGTCGCGGGCTGGAAAGAGTCGGACGAGTTTTTCGTTCTCCCTCTCTCCAAAAAGCTCATCCACCATGACAAACAGGGAACTTCCTCCGGAACTCTTGCACGTGAAGGATCAGATCCTTATGGTCCTGCCTGTCGGATGAAGCAGATCCTTCGCTGCGGAGATGACGCCGGCCCGGGACGGGCGCCCGGCGCGGCAGCCACCAGAACCCGCAACCGGCACGAGCCGCGATCCGGGGCGCGGGGCCGTGAGGCCCGGCGGCGCACCGCGCGGCAGGACTTCCGAGCGCGCACACCCGTGGGAGAGACCCTTATGAGACTGGCACGGCACGGCTCGGCAGGAGCCGAACGCCCCCTGATAGCCGCGGCCGACGGACCGTGGCACGACCTGCGCCCGGTCGTCGCCGACCTGACGCCCCACACCCTTCCGACGGTCCTGGACGGCGTCGACCTCGACGCGCTGCCGGTGGTCGAGTCGCCCGGCCGGTTCGGACCGCCGCTGGCCGGGATCGGGAAGATCGTCTGCGTCGGGCTGAACTACCGGCGGCACGCCGCGGAGACCGGCGCCGCCGTCCCCGAGGAGCCCATCGTCTTCCTCAAGACGCCGGACACCGTGGTCGGCCCCGACGACGAGGTCCTGATCCCCCGCGGCTCCCTGAAGACGGACTACGAGGTCGAACTCGCCGTCGTCATCGGCCGCGAGGCACGCTACCTGCCCGACGAGGCCGCCGCCGCCGCGTGCGTGGCCGGGTACGCGATCAGCAACGACGTCTCCGAGCGCGAGTTCCAGCTCGAACGCGGCGGCCAGTGGGACAAGGGCAAGAACTGCGAGACGTTCAATCCGCTGGGCCCGTGGCTGCTCACCGCGGACGAGGTGCCCGACCCGCAGGCGCTCGGCCTGCGGCTGTCGGTCAACGGCGAGCCGCGCCAGGACGGCCACACCTCCGACATGGTCTTCGGTGTGCACCACCTGATCCGGTATCTGAGCCATTTCATGGTGCTTCGCCCCGGTGACGTCATCAACACCGGTACCCCCGCGGGCGTGGCCCTGGGCCTGCCCGGCCTGCCGTACCTGCGGGCGGGCGACGTCGTGGAGGTCGAGATCGACGGACTGGGCCGCCAGCGGCAGACATTCGGGCAGGCCTGACATGGGCGCGTTCGACGGACTCAGCGCCCTGGTCACCGGCGGTGCCTCCGGCATCGGCCTCGCCACCGCCCGGTTGCTCGCCGCCGAGGGGGCCCGGGTGGCCGTGCTCGACCTGCACGCGGCACCCGAGGGCTTCACCGCTCACGTCCGCGCCGACATCGGCGACGACACCTCGGTGAGGGACGGCGTCGCAGCGGCCGTCGCGGCGCTCGGCGGCCTGGACGTGCTGGTGAACAACGCCGGGATCGGCGCGCAGGGCGGTATCGAGGACAACTCTGACGAGGAGTGGCACCGCGTCCTGGACATCAACGTCCTCGGGATGGTGCGGGTCACCCGCGCCGCGCTGCCCGCGCTGCGTGCCTCCGCCCACGCGGCGGTCGTCAACATCGGCTCCATCGCCGCGACGGCCGGCCTGCCGCAGCGGGCGCTGTACTCGGCCAGCAAGGGCGCCGTGCTGTCGCTCACCCGGGCGATGGCCGCCGACCTGCTGCCGGCCGGCGTCCGGGTCAACGCCGTCAACCCCGGCACCGCCGACACGCCGTGGGTCAGCCGACTGCTGGACCGGGCGGACGACCCGGCGGCCGAACACGCGGCGCTGGCCGCCCGGCAGCCGCACGGCCGCCTGGTCAGCGCCGAGGAGGTCGCCGCCGCGGTCGCCCATCTGGCCTCCCCGGCCGCCGCCTCCACGACGGGTACCTCCCTGGCCGTGGACGGCGGCATGGACGGACTGCGCCTGCGCAAGGAGGGCTGAACGATGCAGCGCTTCGCCGCCGTGATCCGTCTGCGGCCCGAGAAGGAGCGGGAGTACCGCGAACTGCACGCCGCCGCGTGGCCGGCCGTGCTCGCCGCCCTCAAGCGGGCCGGCATCCGGAACTACTCCATCTTTCTTCGGGACGGCCTGCTCTTCAGCTATCTCGAATACACGGGGACCGACTACGCAGCCGATACCGCGGCGATCGCCGCCGACCCGGTCTCCCGCGAGTGGTGGGCGTTGACCGATCCGTGCCAGCAACCGCTGGACAGCGTGGCCGAAGGGCAGTGGTGGGCTCCCGCCGAGGAGGTCTTCCACCTCGACTGACGGCACGTGCCCGCCCCTCCAGACATCCGTCCATCGACCCGAAGGACCGACGGTGCGCATCGACGCTCATCACCATCTGTGGGACCTCGCGGTGCGGGACCAGCCGTGGACCCGCGACCTGCCCGCCCTGCGCCGCGACTTCACCACCTCCGACCTGCGGCCGGCACTCGACCGCAACGCGATCGACGCCACGGTCCTCGTGCAGACCATCGCCGTCGCGGAGGAGACCCCCGAACTGCTCGCCGTGGCCGCCGCGGACCCGCATGTGCGAGCGGTCGTCGGCTGGACGAGCCTGACCGACCCCGGTGTCGCCGACCGTCTCGCGCGACTGCGCGAACTGCCCGGAGGACCGGCGCTCGTCGGCATCCGGCACGGCATGCAGGACGAGGCCGACCCGGACTGGCCGGCGCGCCCCGAGGTCCGTCGCGGCATCGAGGCGGTGGGTACCGCGGGCCTGGTGTACGAACTGCTCGTCCGCCCCGACCAACTGCCCGCCGCCGTGCGGACCGTGCGCGAACTGCACGACGTCCGCTTCGTCCTGGACCACGCGGGCAATCCGGTCGTCGGCACCGACGGCCTCACGCCGTGGACCGCACTGCTGACCGAGCTGGCCGACTGCCCCAACGTCGCGGTGAAACTGTCCGGGCTCGTCACCCGCAGCACTGGCGACCCGGCCCGCGCCCTGCGTCCCTTCGCGGACGTACTGCTCGCGACCATGGGCCCGGACCGCCTGATGTACGGCTCGGACTGGCCGGTCTGCCTGCTCGCCGCGGGATACGACGACGTCATGGCCCTCGCCGAGACGCTCACCGGCCACCTGAACCCGCGCGAGCGGGAGGCGGTCTTCGGCACCACGGCCGCCCGCTGGTACGGGATTCCCGCGTGACGGCCCGCCGCCTCGGCCGTACGAGCGTGCGGGTCAGCGCACTGGGCTTCGGCGCCGCCCCCATCGGCAACCTCTACGCCCCGCTCGACGACGACCAGGCGCGCGCCGCGGTCGAGGCCGCCTGGGACGCCGGCGTGCGTTACTACGACACCGCCCCGCACTACGGCCTGGGGCTGTCCGAACGCCGGCTCGGCGCGGCCCTCGCCCACCGGCCACGAGCGGAGTTCACCATTTCCACCAAGGTCGGCCGCCTGCTGGAACCGCACCCCGCCCCGACCGGGTCCGACCTGGCCTCCGGCGGCTTCGCGGTACCGGACACGTTGATCCGCCGCCCCGACTACTCGCGCGACGGCGTCCTGCGCAGCCTGGAGGGCAGCCTGACCCGGCTGGGTCTGGATCGGGTGGACGTCGTCTACGTCCACGACCCCGACGATCACCTCGACGAGGCCATGGACCAGGCACTGCCCGCGCTGGCGGCGCTGCGCGACCAAGGCGTCGTCGGAGCCGTCGGCGTCGGCATGAACACCGTCGCCCCGCTGCTGCGGGTCGTGGCCGAAGCGGACGTGGACGCCGTGATGATGGCGGGCCGGTGGACTCTCGTCGACCGCTCCGCACGTCCGCTGCTGGCGGCGTGCGCGGAGCGCGGTGTCTCGCTGGTCGCCGCCGCCCCGTTCAACTCCGGCCTCCTCAGCCGGCCCTGGCCTCCGGACGACGCCACCTTCGACTACGGCCCCGCTCCCGAGGCGATGCTGCGTCGTGCCCGGCGCCTTGCGGACGTCTGCGCCCGGCACGGCACCGTCCTGCCCCACGCCGCCCTCCGCTTTCCACTCCGCGACGCCGTCGTGGCCTGCGTGGTAGCGGGCTTCCGTTCCCCCGACGAGGTGGCCTCCGCCGCCGAATGGGCCGGCACCCGCCTCGGCGTCGCGGCGTGGGCGGAGCTCGACGCCGTCGCGGAGGCGGCGGACGACGCGCACGCCGGTGGCGGTGGCTGAGCCTCGGGAAACCCACGGGCGGCAGTCGGCGGCACCGAGCGCGGTGGCGTTCGACGAGCGGCGTCCGGTGCCGACCGACGAGCCGTCGTGGGCGAGGCGCGCCACGCGGTAGCAGGGGGCGAGGTGCGGGTGCCGGAGCCGTACCACCGGTCGACGCGAGCGATCGCGCGGTCAAAGCCGCTTCCCCGTCGGGGCCCGAGTCCGACTGGGGCACCTCACGCGCCGAGACGGGCCAGCGCCTCCTTGACGCCCCCGGGTGCCCCCTCACCCAGGCGTACGACCGCCCGCTCGATGTGCGGCAGCGCTCGCTGGCCGGCGACCGCGAGGGCGATGGCCGCCAGAACGCCCGCCCAGGCGACGGGGCCGAGAGGGGTGCAGCCGAGGGCCTGGCTCACGCCGGGGGTCTGGACGACGGCGACCAGGGTCACGGCGGAACCGATGACGGTCAGCCGGACCAGAGGGCTGTCGCGGCGGTCGGCGAGCGTCTGGGCGAGCTGCGTGCCGACGACGGCGCACAGGGCCATCGTCGTAGTACGGCGGGTCGAGCCGGGAGTGAAGCGGCCGATCAGCCAGGCCGCGACCGCGCCGAGGCACGTGGTCAGCGCCCGGTGCCGGATCTGTCGCATCAGGGGCGTGCCGAGCAGCGACGAACCCAGCGGGCCACGGCCGGCGTCCGCGTCCTCCCGCACGTCGTGCTGCGGCGTGACCGCCACCGCCATCGCCGGGAAGAGGTCCGTGAACAGGTTGACCAGCAGCATCTGACGGGTCGAGAGCGGCGCCGTCCCGCCGAGCAGGCTGCCGACGATGCCGAAGCCGACCTCGCCGGCGTTGCCGCCGATCAGGATGGCGACGGCGTCGGCGACGCTGTGCCACAGGGCGCGGCCCTCGGAGACCGCCTCGACGAGCACCGTCATGTCGGCGTTGGTGAGCACCAGGTCGGCGGCGTTGCGGGCGGCCGCGGAACCACGGGCGCTGATGCCGACGCCGATGTCGGCGGCGCGGATGGCGGCGGCGTCGTTGGCGCCGTCGCCGACCATGCCGACCACCCGGCCGGATTCCATCAGCGCTTCGATGACCTGGAGCTTCTGCTCGGGCGCGACCCGCGCGACGACGCCCACGTCGTGCAGCATCCGGGCACGTTCGGAGCGGTCCGCGGCGGCGAGTTCGTCGCCGGTGACCACATCGGTGTCCTCGGGCCAGCCCAGCTCGACGGCGATCGCACGGGCGGTCTGCGGGTGGTCGCCGGTGAGCATGACCGGTCGCACGCCCGCCTCGCGCAACCCGCGCACCAGCGCCGTGGACGACGCGCGCGGCACGTCGGCCAGCGCGAGCAGACCGGTGAACTCCAGCCCTCTCAAGGGCTGTTCACAGACCTCCGTGTCCTTCTCGTCGTCCCTCGGCTCCCGTTGCGCCACCGCCAGCACGCGCAGCCCGTCCCGGGCCAGGTCGTGGGCCCGGTCGTAGACCTCGTCGGGGACGTCACGGCAGGCCGGCAGCACCACCTCCGGCGCGCCCTTGACGACGAACATCCGCTTCCCGTCGCGCCCATGACCCACGGCACCGGCGTAACCGCGGCCCGCCTCGAACGGCCGGCCCTCCGTCTGCACCCACCCGGGGTCGGGCCCGGCCGCGTCGAGCACGGCCTCGTCGGTGGCGTGCACCGGCGTGCCGGGGCCCTCCTCCGGCCGCGGACAGGCCCGTACCGCGACCCGCATGGTCTCGGAGTCCTCGGCCTGTCCGGGCGTGCGGGCCCTGTTGTCCGCGTCGGTCACCCGCACCAGACGCAGTCTGTTCTCGGTGAGGGTGCCGGTCTTGTCGAAGCAGACGGTATCCATCCGGCCGAGGGCCTCCAGCGTGCGCGGCGCCCGCACGAGGACGCCCCGGTGGCTCAGGCGGCGGGCGGCCGCCAGCTGCGCCACCGTGGCGACCAGTGGCAGCCCCTCGGGAACGGCCGCCACCGCGACCGCCACACCGCCGCTGACCGCCTCCCGGACAGGTGCGCCGCGCAGCAGGGAGAGGCCGGTCACCGCGGCGCCGCCCACCATCGTCAACGGCAGTGCCTTGCCGGTGAGTTCCTGCAGCCTGGCCTGCACGCCCGCGGACGGGGGCTTGCGGGCGGCGAGGTGGACGGCCCGCGCCGCCTCGGTGCGCTCGCCGGTCTCGACCACCACGGCCCGTGCCTGTCCGGCGACCACGGTCGTGCCCTCGAACACCATGCAGCGGCGGTCGGCGACGGCGGCGCTCGGCGTGGGCTCCGTCTGCTTGTCGACGGGCAGGGACTCACCGGTCAGCGCCGACTCGTCCACCTCCAGACCGTCCTCCCAGAGCAGGCGCGCGTCGGCGGGTACGACGTCGTCGGCCCGGAGCTCGATCACGTCGCCGGGGTGCAGCCTGGTGGCGTCCACGGTGTGCGAGCCACCCGCGTCGCCATTGCTGACGCGGGCTTTCCGCTTCTGCTCGGCGACCAGCCCGGACAGCGCCCGCTCGGCGCGCAGCCGCTGGACACCGCCGACGAGCGCGTTCAGATCGAGGGCGCCGACGACGAGCAGGGCGTCCACCACGGAACCGAGGATCGCGGACGCGGCCGAGCCGACGGCCAGGACGGGCGTCAGGGGGTCGTCCAGTTCCCCGCGCACGGCCCGGCCCAGGTCGAACGTCCAGCGGACCGGCGCCAGACCGGGGGCGCCTGCGACGGTGCGCGCCGCCTTGCGGACACCGCCGGTGACCGAGTCGACCGCCGTCCGTCGCTCGTCCGCGCGGCGTTCCAGGCGGGCGCGGACGTCGCTCACCTTCAGGGCGTGCCAGGGCACCCGTGGCCGGGGATGCGGCGCGCGGGCCACCGCCACGCCGATCGCCGCCCGCGTGCCGCTCAGCAGGGCGAGGGCGGCGCCGAGGTCGACGGGGGCGTGCCGCAGGCCGACGAGCGGGATGCCGGTGCCGCTTCCCGCCTCGCCGACGGCGACCAGCAGCCCGGACAGGGCGGCGCCGGACCGGGCCAGGACCTGTGCGCGCCGGCCGACCCCGCGGGCCGCGGGCACCGCGCTGAGCAGCCGCCACATGTCACCCAGGCCGCCGGGCGCGACCAGGTCCGCGCCCCAGGCGACGGCCGCGTCCGCGTCGGCGAGCGCGACGGCCACGTCCCCGGCGAGCAGCCCGGCGAGCGCGTCGGTGTCATCCGAGGAGGACGGGCGGGCCACGGTGATGACGCCCCCTCGTCGGCGTAGTCGTTCCACGACCTCGCCGGTCGTTCGGCCGGCGGGGACGATGTGGTCCGCGAGCGCGGCGAACTCCCCGAGCGCGGGATCGGCGACCACCACGACGCGCAGGCCGGCGCGGCGCGCCGCGTCGAGGACGGCCTCGGCCATCGGGTCGGCACTGCCGTCCGCGCTGTGCAGGGCGCTCGGGTGCAGGAAGACCGTGGTGGCGGTCTCCAGTTGCCGCAGCCGGTCCATGTCGCGGACCAGCACTCCGGTACGGGCCAGGGCGCAGCCGAGGACCGCGTGGAAGGCGGCGGGCCCGTAGCGGGCGGCCTTCGGTGAGCCCGCGAGGATCGCCTCGGCTGCTTCCGCGCCGCTCTGCTTGACGAGCAGTGTCACGGCGGCGCCCACCACGCTGCCGGTCTCGGCGTGGACGGCGTACTCCTGCGCGGGCGCGGTCCGCAGCGGCGGGCGCGGGAAGCGGTGCGCGGCCACGTCGTCCCGGCCGGGTCCGACCACCTGGTCGTGCACCGAGTCGAACGCGGCACCGCGCGCCAGCGCCTCCGCGAGTTGGAGGGAGCGCAGGGCGCCGTCCAGCACCAGGGAGGCGGGGGTCTGCCCGACACCGTGCGCGGCAGCGTTGGCCACCGCCAGGATCAGGTCCGTGGAGGCGGCGCCGAACCGGGAACGCATCAGGCCGCGGAAGCGGGGGTTCTCGCGCAGGAGTGTGACGGCGGCCGTCACGAACCGGGGCGAGGGCGGCAGCCCCAGCAGGGATCCGGTGATCGCGACGGCGATGCCGGCGGCGTCGGCCACCATCGCCGCCGACACGGTGCGCACCTCGCCCGGGTCGCCGGGGTGCGCGAACTCCTCGACCGGGACGTCCGTGGGCACGAGTCCGTACCGGTCGGCGAGTTCGTCGGCGTGGTCCAGGATCTCGTCGCTGAGGGTGGCCTCGCACGCGACGACCACCAGGCGGGCCAGTCCGCCGTCCCAGTAGGCGAAGGCCACGTCCGGGTGCTCGGCGAGTTCCTCGGCCATCCGCCGGGCCGCCCGCGCGGTGGCCCCGGCCGCACCCGCCCCTCGCGTGGCGCCGCCTGCGCCGACCCGGTCCGCCGTGCCCTGCCGCTCGTGTCGCTCCGCTCGGTCGGCCGGCTCCGCGCCGTCCGGCTGCTCCGGCCGGCCGGCTCGGCCGACCCCTTTCGCGACGTCCGGCTGCTCCGGGTGGTCGGCTCGGTCGGCCTCTTCCGCTCCGTCCGGCTGCTCCGGCCGACCCGCCCGGTCGGCCCCTTCCGCGACGTCCGGCTCCTCCGCCAGGTCCACCAGGTCCGTCTCTTCGACCCAGTCCGTCGGGCCCGCTCGGAACGCCTGCTCGGCCGCGTCGGACTCGGAGGCCGCACGCAGCGCGAGGTGCACCCGGTTGCCCGAGCGCCAGTGGCGTCCCGCGCCGGGCAACGCCGCACGCGCCACTCGGGACACCCGCACCATGGCCTCCGCGCCGCGCACCCCGGCGCGCGCGGTCCCGGCCACGGCACCGGCGGCGGCCCCTACCGCGGGCGCGGCGCCGCGCACCAGCAGACGCGGCCCGGCCATGACGATGTCGGAGACGGCCGCCGATGAGCCCGTCAGCAACCAAAACCCCATGTGACGCCCTCTGCTCGTATCCGTGCGGGCCGGGTGACCGGGCTCGGGCCCACCGTTACCTACCCGCCGCTGGTGGTCGCCTTGCGGCGGCTGCCGCCGGCCGAACTGCGCGCGCCCGCCGCCGCCTTACCCCGGCTGGACGCCGTACGTGTGCCGGTCGACGCCGGGCGCCCGCCGGCGGTCGCCGCCTTCCCGCTCCCACGGCTGGACGTCGCGCGCTTGGCCGTGGACGACCTGGCGGCCGTCCTCTTGGCGGCCGTCGTCCTGGCGCGGGTGGTGGCGGCGCCTGTCGTGGCGGCCGCCCCGTCGCCCTCGTGGCGGGGCTTCGGCTGGGTCAGCCAGGCCACGCCGGCGACCGTGAGAGCGATGGGCCACTCCACCACGCCCGCCACGCCGAGCAAGCCCGCCCCGGTGTACACCGCGACACGACGACCGCGCGGCGACACCGTGCCCACCGCGTCCAGCGCTCCGTCGGCCACCTTGGTCACCACCCCCGCCCCGGGCACCCTGCGCAGCGCCGTCACGGGTGCGCGCAGTGGCGCCGGAAGATCGGACGAAGACTTCTGCGGTGCCATGACACTCACGCTCCCTGGCTGATGCATGTCTCACCCCGCCGGGTTCCCTTGATGCGAGGTGTCATCCATACGAATGACCGCAAGTCGGACAACAGGGTGCATGGCGCTTGATGTCGACAACCGCCTGAGCGGCCGGGCACCGCGCACGGCAGCCGCGTCACACCCGCCGCACCGCTCCCGTCAGCTCCCGCTGGTAGTCGGCGTAAGCGGTGCGCAGCGCGCCTCCGGGCCAGTCAGCGGGCAGGAGCGCGGGCGGCAGCACCGGGTCGGCGAGCAGATGGCGCACGACGGCCGCGTAGGCGGTGAGACGCTCGGCGGGACGTTCCACGCGCGCGATGCGCCCCAGCAGTACGCGTGCCGTCCCGGCCCAGGCCCCCGGCGACCACAGGGCCTCCGCCAGGTCGCGGGCGGGCTGCGCGGGCCGGGCCGTGAAGGGCTGGAGCACGTCCCCGAGGTCGTCCGGCAGGCGACGGCACAGGTTGGCCGGGCGGAGCCAGACGCCCTCACGGAGTTCGGCGAGCCGCAGGGCGGTGAGCCGCGAGCGCAGTCCGGCGCGTTCGGCGGGGCCTCGGCCCGTCGCGGTGATCACGGCCAGCTCCCAGTCGCCGTCCCACGCGCGTGTGCGGGGATGCAGGGCGTCGTCCTGCCTGCGCTGACGGTCCAGCAGCCGCTCACTGAGCCGGTAGCCGGTGTCCGTGCGCAGCAGGTCCCCGGCGGCCGTCATACGACTGAGCGCGGCCCGCAGCGTGGAACCGCCGACACCGAAGGGCTCCATGGCACGCGCGAGGTCGCGTCCCGAGAGCTCGGGCGGATGGGCGCCGAGCAGCAGGCTCAGCACGACGGACCGGGCCGACAGCGGGCGCAGGGCGGCGTCGCCGGGCGGGGCGGTCTCGTCGATGCGCATGGGGACGTACTGTACGGAACGCATGCCTGTTGCAGTATTGCTGCGGTCGCAGCGTAAGTGCAACACTCGCCGTATGGTCTCGACACATGACGGTCCCCACGGCGACGCCACCCACCTCGTCACCAACCAGCCCCCTGCCCTGACCCCGTACGACGCGTCCGACGACCGGGCCCTGCTGGAGGGGCTGCGGCGGGAGGGCGCCGGGTGGGCCGAGGAGGGCATCCGTCGGCTCGGCCGCCAGGCCGGCGGTGAGGAGGCACAGGAGTGGGGTGAGCTGGCCAACCGGCACGAGCCGGTGCTGCGCACCCACGACCGGTACGGGAACCGGGTCGACGAGGTCGACTTCCATCCCAGCTGGCACCGGCTGATGAGCGTCGCGGTCGCCGAGGGCCTGGCGGGCGCCCCCTGGGCGGACGACCGTACCGGTGCCCATGTCGCGCGTACGGCCGGCGGGCTGGTGTGGGGACACGCCGAGGCGGGCCACGGCTGCCCGACGTCGATGACGTACGCCGCCGTCCCCGCGCTGCGCCGCCAGCCGGACCTGGCCAAGGTCTACGAGCCGCTGCTGACGAGCCGCGAGTACGATCCGCGACTCGACGTGCCCACGCGGAAGAGCGGACTGCTGGCCGGCATGGGGATGACCGAGAAGCAGGGCGGCTCCGACGTCAGGACGAACACGACGGTCGCCACGCCGACCGCCGAGCCCGGCGTGTACACGCTGCGGGGGCACAAGTGGTTCACGTCGGCGCCCATGTGCGACGTGTTCCTGGTGCTGGCGCAGGCTCCCGACGGATTGTCCTGCTTCCTGGTGCCGCGTGTACTGCCGGACGGCAGCCGCAACACCTTCCGCATCCAGCGCCTGAAGAACAAGCTCGGCAACCGCTCGAACGCGTCGTCCGAGCCGGAGTTCGACGGGACCGTCGCGTGGCTGGTCGGGCCCGAGGGGCAGGGCGTCAAGACGATCATCGAGATGGTCAACTGCACCCGGCTGGACTGTGTGATGGCCTCGGCGACGCTGATGCGCAGGACACTGGTCGAGGCGGGGCACCACGCGCGGCACCGCAGCGCGTTCGGGGCGCGCCTGGTGGACCAGCCGCTGATGCGCAACGTGCTGGCCGACCTCGCGCTGGAGTCCGAGGCGGCCACGACGCTCACACTGCGGCTGGCGGGGGCGGCGGACCGGGCGGTGCACGGCGACGCCGGCGAGGCCGCGTTCCGGCGCATCGCCACCGCCGTGGGCAAGTACTGGGTCACCAAACGGGGCCCCGCGTTCACGGCGGAGGCCCTGGAGTGCCTGGGCGGCAACGGCTACGTCGAGGACTCGGGCATGCCCCGCCACTACCGTGAGGCGCCTCTGCTGTCCATCTGGGAAGGCTCCGGGAACGTCAACGCGCTCGACGTGCTGCGGGCGTTGAGCCGCGAACCCGGCACGGCGGAGGCGCTGCTGTCCGAGCTGGCCCTGGCGCAGGGGGCGGACGCACGACTGGATGCGGCGGTGAACCGGCTCAAGGACACGTTGGCGCAGGGATCGCCCTCAGGGGCGCGGCGGCTGGTGGAGCTGACGGCGCTCACCCTTCAGGCGTCGCTGCTGGTCCGGCACGCCCCGCCCGCGGTCGCCGACGCGTTCTGCGCGACGCGTCTCGGCGGGGACTGGGGACACGCCTTCGGCACCCTGCCCGACGGGGCGGACCTCGGCACGATCCTGGACAGGGCACTGCCGGTGACCGATCCGGCGGTCGCGCGTGTCGGGGAACCGGTCTGACTGTGCGTGTCGGGGAACCGGCTTGACGGCGCGCGACCCACGGTCGGTCTGACGGCGCGTCGGACCGACCGTGGGTCGCGCGCCGGACGGAGGTCGTCTCGCTCTACCGTTTCTGCCGCTCTACCGCTTCTGCAGCCGAGCCGCCGTGGCGGCGTGGCGCCGGCGCCATGGCACGGCTCAGCCCGCTCTGCGGCGCCACAGGGCGTCGAAGCGGGCCCAGTCGGTCTCCCACTGGTCCAGCCGTGCGCGTTCCAGACGGTCGCGCAGCAGGCGGCCGCCCGCCAGTGGCAGGGCGGCGGCGCCGAGGCCCGCGAGGGCGCCGACCAGACGGGCACGGACGCGGGCCTCGGACGGTGTCGTCGGCTCGGTGACCAGACGGCCCTGCCGGTCGGTCCAGACGGTGACGGGGGTGCCGACGGCGCTTCCTGGCCGGACCCGGGCCTGGCCGATGCGCTCGGAGCCGTCCGGCGCGGACCAGCGGACCTCCGCCCAGACCCGCTCGATGCCCGGTGCCCCGAAGCCTGCGGGGGACGATCCGCCCACCGGCTGTGTCAGCCGTGCCTCGACGCGACGCCACTCCACACGCTCCCGGGCCGGCTCCCCCTCGACGGCCCGGCCCACCGTCTGACCCGCGAGCAGCCCGGCTGGCACAGTGAGCGCCCAGGCGCCGAGCAGGACCCATGCCTCCACCCTGTCGGAGCGGCGCAGGAGCGGATTGCGCCGCAGGCGCCACAGCCACACCCTCGGACCACCGAACGCCATCGAAGGTCTCCTCCTCGTGCGCGCGCGAACGTCCCCCGACGACCTCCCATACGGCGAACGGCTCGCCCCTGCTCATGGGCGCAGCCGTCGTCGCGCCCGCACCGAGCGCCGAGCCGCCCGGCGCACGTTCCGCCGTGCGTCCGACAACACCCGTGCTGACCTGCGGCGCGGCCACTTTCGGGGGTCGGTGTCAGTGGTGGGGTGCAGACTGGCCGGTGTCTGGGACAAAGACGTCGCGGAGGTGATCGGCATGACCGAAGTACTGCTTGCCGTGGGCACACGCAAAGGCCTGTTCATCGGGCGCCGGCGCGGCAGCGCCTGGAAGTTCGACGAAAGCCCCTGCTTCAACGCACAGGCCGTGTACTCGGTCGCCATCGACACCCGGGGGGCGACGCCTCGACTGCTGGCCGGAGGCGACAGCGCCCACTGGGGGCCTTCGGTGTTCCACTCCGACGACCTCGGCCGGACCTGGACCGAACCGGCGGAGCCGGCCGTGAAGTTCCCCAAGGACACCGGCGCTTCCCTGGAGCGCGTGTGGCAGCTCCACCCGGCCGCCGCGGAGCCGGACGTCGTCTACGCGGGGACGGAACCGGCCGCGTTGTACCGCTCGGAGGACAGGGGTGAGACGTTCGAGCTCGTCCGTCCTCTGTGGGAGCACTCGACACGGTCGCGCTGGGAGCCGGGCGGCGGCGGAGAAGGCCTCCACACCGTGGTCACCGACCGGCGCGATCCGGCCGCGGTGACGGTCGCGGTGTCGGCGGCCGGCGTGTTCCGCACGACCGACGGCGGCGCGAGCTGGGCCCCGTCCAACTCCGGTGTCTCGGCGGTGTTCCTGCCGGATCCGAACCCCGAGTTCGGCCAGTGTGTGCACAAGATCACGCAGGACGCGGGGACGCCGGACCGGCTGTATCTCCAGAACCACTGGGGCGTGTACCGCAGCGACGACGCGGGCGCGCACTGGACCGACATCGGCGAGGGCCTGCCGTCGACGTTCGGTTTCGCCGCCGCGGCCCATCCCCACCGCGCGGAGACGGCGTACGTCTTCCCGATCAACGCCGACACCGACCGGGTGCCCGCCGACCGGCGCTGCCGGGTCTTCCGCACGGCCGACGCGGGCAAGTCCTGGGAGCCGCTGACGGCGGGCCTGCCCCAGGAAAACCACTACGGCACCGTGCTGCGCGACGCGCTGTGCACCGACGACGCCGACCCGGCGGGCGTGTACTTCGGCAACCGTAACGGAGAGGTGTTCGCGTCGGCCGACGACGGCGACAGCTGGCGGCAGTTGGCGTCGCATCTTCCGGACGTGCTGTGCGTGCGGGCCGCGGTGGTCTGACGGTGCGTCCGGGTGAGGGCCACCGGTGTCGGCGACGCGCGCGACCACCGCGCCTGAGACACCGGGGTCCTGCCGGAGAAGTCGCGGGCGGGCTACGGCAGTTGCCAGTCGACCGGCTGGGCCCCCTGGCCGGTCAGCAGGTCGTTGACCCGGCTGAAGGGCTTCGAACCGAAGAAGCCCCGGTCCGCCGACATGGGGGACGGGTGGGCGGACTCGATCGCGGGGAGATCGCCGAGGAGCGGACGCAGATTGCGGGCATCGCGGCCCCACAGCACGGACACCAGCGGCTTCCCGCGCGCGGCGAGCGCCCGGATCGCCTGCTCGGTGACCTCTTCCCACCCCTTGCCCCGATGCGCCGCCGGCTTGCGGGGGGCTGTCGTCAGCGCCCTGTTGAGAAGCAGCACGCCCTGCTCGGCCCACGGCGTCAGATCACCGTTCGACGGCCGCGGCAACCCCAGGTCCGTGTGCAGTTCACGGAAGATGTTCTCGAGACTCCCCGGCAGCGAACGCACCTCCGGCGCGACGGAGAAGCTCAACCCGACCGCCATCCCCGGCGTGGGGTAGGGATCCTGGCCGACGATCAGGACACGGACGTCGTCGAAAGGCTGCTGGAAGGCGCGCAGGACGTTCGCCCCCGCCGGCAGGTAGGTCCGGCCGGCCGCTATCTCCGCCCGGAGGAAGTCCCCCATGGCGGCGATCCGTTCGGCGACCGGGTCGAGAGCCTTCGCCCAGCCCGCTTCTACAAGTTCATGCAAAGGTCGTGGTGCCACGAAGCGGCACTCTACTGGCACACGCGGGCGACCCGCATGCGCCGCCGGGCCTCAGCGGTGGGCCTTCCCGCACAGGCGCTACTCTTCCTCCGCGTCGAGATCCGCATCCCGCTCCAGCGGACCGCGCAACCCGTCGCCGGGAAGGAGGGACGCGTGTCGCATCCAGCGGTCAGACCGCTGCGCCGTGGTCGCCATGGCCGGCCGGCCCGTCACTCACGACGCGCGGATTCCCGGGCGCCCCTGCCCGGTGCGGGGCCGGGACTCTCCGGGCTGTCGGACCGCGGACCGTGGTTCGGGCGGGGCGCGCCGACGCTCGGCACGACTCCGAGACGACCGGCCGCGCCTCGGGACGAGGGCCGGGACGAGGCCGCCGGGCCGGCCGTCCGCACACGTGCCGCGCGGGGCGAACCATCGGCGTCCCAGCCGCGGCGACACGACCTCCGCCCGCTGCCCGGCACCCTGCCCTCGGTGGAGTCCGCCCACTCCTCCCCCCTGTCCGCCGACGGCGGCCTCCTCGGCTCACGCCCTTTCGGCCGCGCCGACGACCGGCTCACGCGCCGGGTGGGCCGGCCGACGGACCGGCGTCTGCCGTGACCGGAGAGCCGCGCGACCACGCGCCCGCGAACGCCGACGGCTTCCTCGCCGTCGACTCCGGCGGCTCCGGGCTCCGTGTCGTCGTCGGGGACGTCGCGCGGGGGCCGCTCGCCGTGCGGGAGTCCCGGGTGCCGGTGCGGACGGGTGACCGGGGGATCGACGCCGGGCATCTGATGGAGCAACTGGTGCCTCTGGTGAGGGCCTTGACCGCCGAGGCAGGGCTCCCGGCGGTCGGCACCGCCGCTGTCGGCGCCGCCGGATTCAGCACGCTCGGTGACGCCCTGCGTGCCGATCTGCCAGGTGCCCTGCGCCGCGCATGCGGGATCCGGTCGCTGGCCCTCGCCGCCGACGCGGTCACCGCGTACGCGGGTGCCCTGGGATCGCGTACCGGCGCGGTCGTCGCCGCCGGTACGGGGCTGATCGCGATCGGCACCGATCTCACGCGCTGGCGAAGGGCGGACGGCTGGGGGCATCTGCTGGGCGACTGCGGCAGCGGCGCCTGGATCGGGCGGGCCGGGCTGGAGGCCGCGTTGCGCGCGCACGACGGGCGGGAGGGCGGCTCGCCCCGACTGCTCGCGTGCGCCGAGGAGTTGTTCGGCCCGATGCCGGATCTGCCCGGCAAGCTGTACCCGCGGCCGGACCGCCCCGCCGTCCTGGCCTCCTTCGCGCCCCTGGTGGCGGACTGCGCCCGCGAGGGCGACCCCGTCGCCCTCGCCGTCCTCCGCGCGGCGGCCCGGCACATGGCCGACTCCGCGCGCGCCGTCTGCCCGGCGGAGGGCGAACCCCAGATGGCGTTCACCGGTGGCCTGTTCAAGATGGGAGCCCCGCTGCTCGACCTCCTCGACGAGGAACTTTCCGTACTGCTGCCGCGGGCCCGGAGGGTGGTTGCCGAGGGCGATCCACTGCACGGCTCGGTGCGGATCGCGACCGAGTTGGCGACCGGGGCGCTCGGTCTGCCGCGTGACGAGAAGATGCTGTACGTGGTGACCCCGCAGGGTGATTGAATCCCCGACTTGCGCCGGTTCGTCCCGCACACGCCGTCGCCCTCCGCACAGAAACGCCCTGATCACTCCCCCATCGCGCGTAACTCATCAGACAAAACAGGACGGATACCGCTCACCTGCACCCTCCCCGAACAGGGGAGCCCAGTGAGCCAGTAACATGCGGCGCCATGAGCTCCCCCACTGGGCCCGCGTCCGGCCTGCCAGTACGAATGCCGCGACCCCGCCAGCCCGGGCGGCACCGCCGACCCGAGCCGCTGGCGGCTCCCGAGGGCGCGCCCGCGCTCGTCCTCGCGGTCCCCGGCACGCCCAGCGCCGCCACGCGCGGACTCGCCGAGGAGGTCGTGAGCATCGCCCGCTCCGAGCTCCCCGGCCTGGACGCCCGGATCGGCCACGTCGACGGGGACGGCTCGGAGTTCCCGACGCTGCAGACCGTGCTCGCGCAGGCCGCCGAGGAGCGCACCGCCCGCTACGAGCAGGCACGGGCCGCCGGTGCGGACGTCAAGGAGCCCGACGGTCCCGTCGCCGTCGTGGTGCCGCTGCTCGCCGGCCCCGACAGCTCGCTGCTGCGCCACATCCGCCAGGCCGTCATGGACAGCCGGGTCGCCGCCGAGCTGACCGACGTGCTCGGCCCGCACCCGCTGCTCGCCGAGGCCCTGCACGTGCGCCTCTCCGAGGCGGGCCTGGCCCGCGCCGACCGCGCCCGGCTTTTCACCGTGGCGACTGCCGCCGACGGCATCATCCTGGCCTCCGTGGGCGGCGAGGAGGCCGTGCAGGCGGCCGGGATCACCGGCATGCTGCTCGCCGCGCGGCTCGCCGTGCCGGTGATGGCGGCGGCCCTCGACCAGGAGGGCTCCATCTCGTCCATCGCCGAGCAGCTGCGCGGCTCGGGCTCGCAGCAGCTGGCGCTCGCCCCGTACCTGATCGGGCCCGAGATCGACGCGGGCCTCGTGGAGGAGGCCGCGAAGGAGGTGGGCTGTGCCGCCGCCGAGGCGCTCGGCCCCTACCCGGCCATCGGCAAGCTCGCGCTGGCCAAGTACACGGCGGCGCTGGGTATCGCCCCGCAGCAGCCGCAGGGTGCGCCGGTGCACTGAACCGGCGCACGACGGCCGGACCGATGAAGGGCCCGCTCCGGATGCCGGAGCGGGCCCTCGGGTTCGACGGCGACGGCCGATGGCGATGGCGAGGGTCAGCCGAACACCACGCAGGACGCCGCCGGCACGGCGACAGAGCCGGCCCGCCGGGGCAGCCCGGTCTCCGCGTCGAGGGCGAACCATGTCACGTCCCCGGACCGCTCGTTCGCGACGTACAGGAACCCGCCCGACACGGCGATCGCGCGCGGCCAGTGCCCTCCGCACGGAACCGTCCCGGTCAGCCGCAGTCCCTCCCCCTCGACCGTGAACACCGACAGCACGTCCTCCCCACGGGTCGCGGTCCACACGAAACGGCCGTCGGGCGAGACGACGACGCCCGAGGGGTAGGCGTCGCCCGCCGCGCCGCCGGGCAGTACCCGCGTCTCCGTCAGCGGCTTCAGCGACCCGTCCCAGGCGTCCCAGCGGCAGACCGTGACGGTCGGCGTGAGTTCGTTCAGCACGTATGCACAGGTGCCGTCGGGGTGGAACGCCAGGTGCCGCGGGCCGGAGCCGGGTCGCAGGGCGGTCTCCCGGTGCAGTGCGAGGCCGCCCTCCTTCAGCGTGCACACGCGTACGGAGTCCGTGCCCAGGTCGACACTGACGACCCAGCGCCCGCTGGGGTCGCCCTGCACCTGGTGGGCGTGCGGGCCCCGCTGGCGGAGGGTGTGCGGCCCGGATCCTGAGTGCCGCAGCACGCCGGACGGGGCGACGGCGAGGGCGCCGTCGGGACGCAGCGGCACGGCGGTGACACTGCCGGAGCCGTAGTTGGCGGTCAGGAGGTGACCGGCGACCACGCTGAGGTGGGTCGGCCCGTCACCGACGGGGACGGGGGGACCGGCCGGTTCGGGTACGGCCCCGGTGACGCGGTACGCGGCGACCGCGCCGTCGGTCGTCTCGCTGACCGCGTAGAGGGTGTCCCCGCCCGCCGAGAGGGCGAGGTAGGAGGGGTCGGGTACCCCGTTCAGGCTGCCCAGCACGGTCAGGGCACCGCTTCCCGCGTCCACGCCCGCCGTCACGACCCCGAGGCCGCCGGCCGCCGTGAACGACCCGATGAACGCCCGTCCGCCGTCTGCCACGGCTGTCCCCTCTCGGTTGTCGGGTGTCGCGGGCGACGCTAGCAGTTGAAACCGGTGCGGTCTGGACCAACGGGTCGGCGTGAGTGCCGAGGGAGGATCTGCCTCCCTCAGGCACCGGCCGACGGCGCCCCGGACGGTGCGCGCAGCGGCGTGGCGAGTTCCGCCAGGGCGCGTTCCAGGCCGTGCAGGTGGGCGAGAGCCCCTTCGTGCGCGGCCGGCTCGGGCGCGAAGGCGGTGGTCCGTGCCGTCGTACCGTCGGTGAGTGCCTCCACCGCGGCCTCCACACGCCGGCAGGCCGCGGTCAGACGGACGTCGTGCGATGCCTCCGGGTCTGCGGCGACGGCGACGAGGCCGCGGATCTCGCGGGCGCAGTCGTCGAGCAGGTCGATGACCTGACGGGCACGGGCTTTCCGGGCGCGGAAGGGAGTCATGGGGTGCGTCAACGGAGCGAGTGCCATCCGTACCCGGCCGAGCAGCAGCTCCAGTTCCGCGGCGTGCGGCGCCGGGTCGCCCTGCGGGTCTCCGGCGAGGCGAGCGGTCGCTTCGGCGGTGGCCGCGTGGACGCAGTGCAGCGCCCGCTGTATCCAGGCATCGTTCGTGGCGTGCGTGGTGACCGGCAGGACGAGGGCCACTGCCAGCGCGGCACACAGCGCGCCGACACCGGTCTCCGCGAGACGGAGCCCGAGCAGGCCGGTGTCCAGTACGCCCAGCAGGCCGTAGAGCAGGCTGACCATGACCGTCACCGCCAGCATCATCCAGGAATAGGAGACGGCGGAGGTGTAGAAGATGCCGAAGACGCAGACGGCGACGAGGGCGGCCGTCGACGTGGGCGCGCCGTGCAACGGGATGGCGACCAGCAGGCCGACGGCGACACCGAGCACGGTTCCGAAGACCCGGCGAAAGCCGCGGACCAGGGTTTCGCCGCGAGAAGCCGTGTTGACGAAGATCCACCAGACAGTGCCGACGGCCCAGTACCAGCGCTCTTCGGAGAGCAACTGCCCCACCAGCAGCGCGACAGTCGAGGCAGCGGTGGCCTGGAGGGCTTGCCGGGTGGTGATCCGCGCCAGTCCGCTGCCGGGCAGGGCCGGCGGGGCCGGCGCGGGTGGGGTGTGACGACGCTCGATGGGCCAGAGCACGAAGCGCGTGGCGCCGGCCGCGAAGAGGGCAAGGCTCATGGCGAGGTACAGCTCGGGCAGCTGAGCGGGAACCGCTTGCAGGAACTGCGTGACGAAGAAGCTCATGAAGGCGAAGATCCCGAGCGCGTGGCCCCGCGGGCCCCAGCGGCGGGCGTAGACCCCGCAGAGGACGACAGCCAGGAAGGCGGCGTCACGGGCCGGGGTGACGCCGTGCAGTGCGCTGGCAAGCGCCAGCACGGGGAATCCGGCGACCGGCAGCAGGGCGGTGGTGAGCCGTTGGTCACGGACGGTCGCGTCGGTGACCGTGAAGAGGGCCAGCAGTGCCGCGAGCCCGCCGGTGATCGAAGCGGTGAGCGACAGGCCGCTGAGTTCGCACACGGCGACGGCGGCGGCGACACCGACGACAGCACGGGTCGCGTGCCGCATCCTCAGGCGCCCCGGGTCCGGAGCCAAGAACATCCTTCTCACGGCGGTGCGCCGCCCTCTCATGGTGGTACGCGTCCTGCCGGCGGTCGTCCCGGGTGGCGGGCGACAAGCAGGCACGACGAAGACACCGCGGTCCGGACCCGGCCTCGTCGCCGTCCGGCGCTGCGCGGCGCCGCAAGTGCATGGATAGGACAAAGACAACCACCTCCGGGCCCATTGGCTCAACTGTCGAGCGATCGACTGCACCGATGGCACAGCTGACTAGCCTCGATGTCGACCGATTGGAGGCCAATGGGTCAGATTTCAGCCGCGAATCCCCGGTTTCGGGAACCGGGGATTCTGCGGAACAGAGGTGTCGTCCGTGCGCCAGACCTGGCAGTAGCGCTCTGCGACATCTGCGCTGAGCGATACCCGCTTCAAGGCTCCGATGCGCGATGCCGTGAACACCCCTGATGGCACCAGCCTTCGACCAGCCCCTTCTCGAAGGGCCCGCCGAGTGGAGGGAGCCCGTCCTTATGTGGGCGCGGACGCTGATGGAATCAGGACGAGCCATTCGATCCGTGTGGTGTCAGGTGACCAGCAGGCGGTTGAAGAAGGACCGGTAGTGGCGTAGCGCTTGGCGCAGGTCCTCAGTGTTCGCCTGTTCGCCCCGGTTCCACTGGTCTTCAAGTTCTTGCTTGTGGTCGGCGAATGTGGTGGCCAGCCTTTGCATCACGTCGGCGACCAGCGCGTCGGCGGTGTGCACGGCGTCCCGCGGGTCGTCCACAAACTTGTTCTGCACTTCCTGCCAGCGTGCACGGAAGCCTTGTTCATCCTGCGGGCTAAGGAGCTGGTGGACCTCGCCCTCGGCGTGGCTGTCCTGGCCCGGAGCTTGATGCAGTCCGCTCTCGTCGGTGCTCAGCGCCCCGTTCTGAGTGCCTACGCCGGCTCCCGCGGCCTTCTCGCCGGCGGGGTTGCCGGGGGCGTTCGTGCTTTCGCCAGGAAAGGTCGGAACATCGGTCGGCGTGCTGCCCGCACCCTCCAGTGTGGATCTTTCCTGAGGGTGGGCGAGATCGTCGGTGGACAGGCCGCTCGCGGCGCCGCTGCCCTGTGTGTCTTCGCGTTGCATTTCTTCTCGCTTTCTGGAGCCTTGCGCGCGTCTCCCGGATCGAGGCGGCGGGTCGGTCCTGGGCCCTTCAAGCGGGGACGTGGCGGCGGGATTCGCCGCCGTCGGAGAGCAACTCGTCGAAGAGGGCGCGATAATGCACCATCGCACCCCGCAATTGTTCGGTGGTCGCCTGATGCCTGACGCTGAGCTCGTCGACATCGTGGGCGGCCCGGTAGTGCTCGAGGGTGCGGCTGTGCTGGACCGAGAGGTCCTTGAGCTGCTGATCGAAGTCCTGGGTCGGGTAGCCGCGGTCGTGCATCAAGGAGGTCACGAGGCGATCCGCGTCGTGCACGGCGTCCTCCGGACGGTCCACGAATTCTTCTTGCACGCTGGTCCAGTCCCGGGTGTACCGATCCCTGACGCCGCTGTCCAGCGGCTTGATGTCCAACGCTTCATGCCGCTTTTCGCGGGCCCTGAGCTCACGCTCGCCGGCTGAGCGACTGTCGGCATCCTCGACCGTTCGTTCGTACTCCGGACCGAAGCGTTCGTGCAGCTTGCGGCGGCGCATGCGTAGCGAGATTGCCACGGCCGCCACGGCGATTATCACCACGATGGCAATGATGATCGCCAGAAGTGTCCCTGTTGACATCGGGCAGGCTCCTAACGTGCGACCTTTCTTCCCTTGTTCACCGAATTTCCGCTTCTCCTTCTTTGAAACGAAGCGAGAGGGCAATCACCACGGCAGGCCGTTCCGCCCACACACGGGGTTACCTGCAGCGCGCAGGGGCGGGGCACATGTCTGAGCGCCGCGACCTGCGGTGTCATTCTCAGATGTGGAGGCGTGAACTCAACTGACCAATGCAACAACCCAGATAGCCTTTGGACAGCATCGTGCATCGTGCATCGCGGGTCTCGGGCGCCGCGATTTACGGTGATCCGATAATTTACGTTCACCGTTGGGAGGTCAGCACCAAGGACTGGGGCAACCTGCGCAACGACTGCGTAGCACTGGCACCCGTTGTCCTTGAGTGACTGCTGGAGCGCGTCCGTGTCCGAAGCCCACCGGACCCGCTTTCCTGGTTCGGCCCGCAGGCTGACGCCAGGTAGGCGGGCGGGGCGCGCCGGCGCGCTGCAAGAACTGGGAAATACCTTCCATCGGCAGCATTACAGGCCCACAGGCGGAGTAGTGTGAAGACATCGGGAGTTCTTCGCGCATCGGTTCCGCTGCGGGTGCCGTTTCCGGTGATTGACAACGCCGGGCCGCACCCACGGGCCCGGGGGCGGGTCCGCGCCATGAACGTGACCATCAACCGCACGAAGTCGGACAGGCGCGCCATATCGCTCCCGGCCCGCCTCTCCCTGGCGTCCGCGCCGGGTGGGCTGAAGGGCATATGGTGGCCTCGCTCCCGCGCCCTCACCCGTGAGCTGCCGGCGTTGACGGCCGCACTCGGTGACCGGTGGGGCCGCGTCACAGGGGTCACGGTGAATCCGGCCTACTGGCCCATCATCCCGCGTTGGGTGTCCGCCGCCGGGCGCACGGTGCATGTGGGCTGGTCCGCCGAGGAGCAGGATCCGCACAGAGTGACCCTCTCCTTCTCCGACGGCCGCAGGGATCTTCTGGTGGTTCCCCCGGAAACCGGTGCGGGTGCCGCCGCGCTGCTGATGGCCGGCGACGGTGTCGATGCCCCGGTACGGGGAGTGGCAGCGGACGTCATCGATGCCCGAAGCGGGGAAAGCGCGTGGGAGAGCGAAGGCGGAGCGGGTCCGCCACCCCTGACCCGGCGCTTCCGCTCGATGAGGCGTTCGCCCGCCGGTGGACGGAGGTGAGAGGGCCATGACCGCCATCACCGTGGCCGTGCTGCTCGTCCTGGCAGCCGTCGGAGCCCTTCTGATGCGCCGGCTCAACAGTCAGCAGAATGAACGGATCGCCACGTTCCACTACTCCGATGTCCTGCCGGGGATCGGCCGTCGGACCCGACGACGCCGTCCGGCGGTGGACGAAACCGCCGCCGCAGGGCACATCACGACAACTACGACGGAGCACATCGACGTCGGCATGACCGCGGGCAGCAGAGGCAGGCACGTCATGGCGATCATGCACGAGCGGATGACGTATCGCGGGAAGATCATGCGGGCTCTGTACCAAGCCGCCGAGGTGAACCGTCTCCCGGGCCTCAACGGGGCGAAGCTCCGCGACGAACTTGGCATCCCTGAGCAGGACATGGCCGCTGCCTGCGCGTATCTGGTGGGCGAGGGCCGGATCGTCGTCGACTGGGGCAGGGGCGACACACCGGACAGGATCACCCTGACGCATCAGGGCTTGCGGCAGATGGAAACAGCAGACGAGGAGCGTGGCTGAGCCGCGTCCGCAGGGACAACTCGGCCGCCGCAGTACGGGCGACCGCCATACGCAGGACGGGCGGACACCATGAATGACTCGGATACCTCTGGCACCCCTGGCGCCTCCAGGTTGCTGCCGGACGCTGTCCACCGATCGGTGAGTCCCGGCACCGCACTGCTGAGGCTCGAGACCACACACGCGCGTGAGGGAATCCTGGACGGCGCCTGGTGGCCGCGTTCCCGAGACATCGGTGCCGAGCTGCCGTCGCTGATCGAGGCGTTGACCGAGCATCTCGGACCTGTCACCCGCGTGGGGCTGGACCGCGGTGCCTGGGACGAACTGCCGACGCGGCTCCTGGTCGACGGCCGGGTCGTCCACATCGACTCGTTCCCGGTCGGGGACGACACCGTTCTCATCACCCGAGGCGAACAGGACCACTTCTCCCTGCTGGTCGTCCCGCCGCATACAGCGCCGGACGCGGCACGTGCCGCCATGGCCCGGGCAGCGCGCGCCGCCAATCTCACCGAGGCCGAACAGATCCTCATCGACATCGACACGGGCAGCGGCAACCCGTCCCTGCCGGCCTGACATCGCCCGTGCGGAAGTCTCCTTGCGGCAGGACGCCAGACGCGGGTGGAGCCCGAACCCGTTCTTCCGATCGGCGGGCGCCTGTGGTGAACGCGTCGCCACCACCGGGCCGCCCGGTGAGGCCCGTTGCCCCTGCGCTCGTACGGCCAGAGCCAGCAGGACCTCCGCCGTGCCGCCTCCAGCTGCGCCCGGCGCGGAGAGTCGATCGCGGGTCAGATCGACCTCTCCTGCGCCTTCTCAGCCTCCTGGAACGTCTCGGCTGAGTGCACGACCTGCAGCGGCCGGGTTCCGTCGTAAGCGTTCACCAGTAGTGACGTCGTCCGGCGAGGGCGTGTCCCATCGAGCCGAGCACCCACAGGACCGCGCCGACGACCAACAAGACGATCCCGATCGTCCACAGGATGGACAGTCCGGTGAGGAAGCCGACGACGAGCAGAACGATACCCAGAATGATCATGATTTCTCCCTTGCGGAGTGTGGCCGTTCCCTGTGCACGACGAGGGTCCGCCGCGAAGGATCGCAGGGGGAGGCGCGGTGACGGTCGGTCATCTCCTCACTCCGCGCGGTGCGGTTTGTGGTGGGTGACCCGCAGGCGGACCTCGGCGGGCACGAGCGGGAGGCCGGTGGATCGACGGGCGGTTCGAAGCGGGCCTGCGCAGAGGGCGTCGAGGACGGCGCCGGGTGGCGCCTGAGGGGTGAGAGTGAGGAGGACGCGGGTGTGGGGATGCGCGGGCCGGCCTGTGATGCGTACGGCTGTCTCCTCGACCCCGGGCAGGGCACCGGCTTCGGCGGCGAGTGCGTCGCTGAGCGCACGGTCGCGCAGTTCGACGCCCTCCGAGGGGGGTGTGCCGCCGACGGGCAGCGACCCGGGGCGGCGTCGGTGCAGTTGGGCGAGCAGCCACCACAGGGCGAGCACGGCGGCGAGGGCGAGGGCGGCGATGACCGTGGGCCACCACCAGCCCGGGCTGCTCCAGCGGGCCCGGTCGGCGGAGGCGAGCAGGACGTCGTCCGGGGTGGTCAGAGGCCAGCCGGCGGGCGGCACCAGATCGTGTCGGCGGTAGACGTCGAGCCCGGCGAAAATGATCAGAAGTCCGCCGCCGAGCAGTACGAGTCCGGCGAGGGCCAGAAGACTGCGGTTGAGCAAGGGTCGCGGCGTCATGGCGGGCTCCGGTAGTGGGGTTTCCGGTCAGTCGGTGCGTTGCCGCGCCCGCACGACGATGCGGGGAGGGCGGGCGAGAGCGAGTCGGTCGCGCTCGTCGTCGAGAGCAGTGATGAGGTCGTCCTTGACTTGTCGAGGGTCGCGGAAGCGGATGTCCGCGCGGGCTTTGACGCGGTGGCGCCGGACCCGGACGCGCGCCTTGCCGACTCCGGGTACCCGCATGGCGGCGTCGCGCAACAGGTCTGCGGCGCCGTCGCGGTCCAGAAGGGCCCGCAGCCCTGACGCAGGGGTGCGCAGGGGCAGCCAGCGACGCAGGCCAGGGGTGAGCGCCAGGACGATCAGCCAGAGGCCGGCCGCAACGGCGACGGCCGCTCCCGTGAGCATCCACCCGTCGTCCACGGGGCGTGCGGCCAGTTCTTCGGCCAGCCTCCGGCGCCAGGCTGCCGCAGGGCGTCCCGCCCGTACGGCGACGACGTCGAACAGCGCGGCGCCTGCCGCGACGAGACACAGGGAGGCGACGAGTACGGCCGGAAGGCGGCGCGCGGACCACGGACGGTAGGTCCGGTGCCCGCTGCCGAGGCCGCCCGCTGCCCGGTCCGGCGCAGTGGACGCCTCATGTTCGGGCGGACCGAGGTGCGCGGGCCTCCCCGGCTCCCCGGGATTCTTTGTCAGCGACACGGTGTCATGGCGCACGGCGGGCGCGGAGCCTCGGGTGGGAGGATGATCCGGGTCGGGGTTCATACCAGGCCTCTTTCCTGCGCACGTGCCAGGTGGCTTTCCCCCGCGGTGTCGTCGCCGGTGGGGGCCATGGTCGCGGCTCACCGGACCCGCCCCCGGCGGGCGTCGGTGGCGGTGAGCAGGCGCCGGACGGTGAGGGTGACCTCTCCCACCGTCAGGCCGGTCAGCAGGGTCACGCGCTCGGAGACGTCGTGCCGTATCCGCTCGCAGACCTGGGGGAGGTCGGTGGGGTACGGCAGGTCCATGGCCAGGTGCAGGCGCACCGATCCTGCCCGGGCGGCCGCCGAGGCCGCGGGCGCCGACGGCTCGCTCCGGTCGGGCGGCACGGCGGCGCGCCGGGACTGAGCCGCGCGTGCGGCCTGTGCGGCGATCCTGGCGATCACCTTCTCGGGGATGACGGTGACGCCCCGCTCGGCCGGAGGCGGCAGACCGGCGGCTCGCACCGCCGGGCCGGAACCTTCGCCGTCGTGCGGGGAACCGGGCCGGGTGGTCACCGCTGCCTCCGGCCACGGAGGTCGAGGTCGCCCTGTACGGCGAGACCGACTGTCAGCCCGGTCGCGCCAAGGACCAGAACCAGCAGGAATGCCCAAAAGCCGCCGAAGTACCCGGCGAAGCCCAGGGCCATGCCGGCCGCGAGGCCCGTCGTCGCTGTGTTCATCGTGCTCACCCGTCTCGCCGACGTCCGTGTGGTCGTCTGCCAGGTCAGGACGTGGCAGCCGATCACCTCACGCGGCCCTCGTCCGGTTCGGTGTCTTCGTCCTCGTCGGGAAGGTGGACGTCGTCGACTGCGATGTTGACCTCGACGACCTCCAGCCCTGTCATCCGCTCGACGGCGCTGATCACATGGGTGCGCACGCCCCCGGCGACGTCGACGATGGAGACGCCGTACTCGACGACGACCTCCAGGTCCACCGCGGCCTGGCGCTCGCCGACCTCGACCTTCACGCCGCGCGTGATGCTTCCGCCCCCGCCGGGGACGCGTTCCCGCATGGCGCCGAGGGCGCGGGCCATCCCCGCTCCCAGGTTGTAGACGCCTTCTACCTCGCGCGCGGCCATGCCCGCGATCTTGGCCACCACGCCGTCCGCGATGGTGGTCCTCCCCCGTGTCTCGGCCGGGGTTCCGGCCCCGGTACGGCCCTTCAGCGCGCTGACGCCCGTGTCGGGCCGGCCGCCCCCGCCGACGCTTGAAATGTTTTCCGTCATGGCGGTCGCCTCGATCGGCCAGTCGGACATCCGTGTGATGTCCGTCGAAAGTTGGACGTACCTGGCGCACATCTCTCACGCCGATTCGATGTGACGTGTATCACAATTCGCATTCGGGTACCCGTATGTTCGAGTTTGTGTGGGGGCGTCATGATCGAACGCTCTGCATCCCCCTTGCCGGAAGGCGATCTGCCGGACGGGGTGCTGGCCGTACGCGCGGCCGAGGGGGACGAGGACTCCTTCGGCGTTCTCGTCCAGCGGCACAGCCGATCCCTGCTGGCCCTGGCCCGTTGCATGCTGGGCAGCCCCCAGGACGCCGAAGAAGCCGTGCAGGACGCCTTCGTCAGTGCCTGGCGGCGGCTTCCGGAATACCGCCATAGTGCGGAGTTCCGGACCTGGATGTACCGCATCACCGTCAACCGGTGCCTGACCGTGCGCCGGCGCCGCCCGCAACCCCTCTCCCTGGACGCCGTCGCCGAACCCGCGACGGGCGACGCGTGGTGCCAGCCCGCCAGGTCCGCCGAGCAGGACGCGGCCGCCGCCGCCCTGTCCCGGGCGCTCGCCGAACTGGACGCCGACCAACGGATCTGCTGGATCCTGAGGGAAGTGCAGGGCCTGCACTACAAGGAGATAGCCCATGTGACGCGGACCAGTGAACCGACGGTGCGCGGCAGACTGTTCAGAGCGCGCCGAACCCTGCAGGAGGCGATGGATTCATGGCGCTAGACGACCCTCACGCGCGGCCTTCCGCACCGCCTGGGGCCGACGTGCCTCCCATCGGGCCGGCCGTCGACGCGCCCCCGTTCGCCGGTGACGAGATGCTGTCCTGCGGCCGGCTGCTCAGCCGGGTCTGGGAACAGGCGCAGGACGCGGCGCCGCCCACGGATCCGCACCCGGCGTCCTGCCCCCACTGCCGAGAGGCTGTCGAGGGACTGGCCACGGTGGACGCGGCCACCCGGGCGCTGTGCGCCGAGGCCCCTGACGGTCTGCACGCACTCGCCGACCGCGTCATGGACGCCGTCAGGGCAGAGGCACGGCTCGGGCGGCTGCTGCCCCTGGCCGACCGGGACCGGGACCTGCGGATCGCCGAGAACGCCGCCGCGAAGGTCATGCGGCGGGCGGCGGACGCGGTTCCCGGTGCGAGGGCGGCGACGTGCCGGCTCGGACCTGACGACGAGGGCAGCGAGGTGCGGGTGACCATGACCCTGGCGGCCGCCCTCGACCGCCCGCTTCCCGACCGGATTCAGCAGGTGCGCCGATCGGTACTCCACTCGGCCGGACAGGACCTTGGGCTCGCGGTGGCGGCCGTCGACATCACCGTGGTCGACGTCCTGGAACCGGGGCCGCCCACCGTCGGCCCCGGCCTTCCGCCCGGCGGTGGCACGTGATGACCGCCGTCTTCCCCACCACGCTCCCTGCTGTCGCGGCCGAGGCGGCCCTCACGGTGCCCGGCGTGGCGGCCTTGCAACCCCGCCTCGCCCACCGCCTCGCGGCCGCCGCCTCATCCAGCAGGACGGACACCACGCCTCGCCTCACCCCACCCGAGGCGGGCGTCCGCGCCGACCGGGCGCCGGACGGGTCGGGATGGCACATCGAGGTGCGCTGCGTCCTGACCGAGGGCCGGTCGGCGCTGGACATCGCCCGGACCGTCCACGATCGGGTGAGCGCCGCCGCCGTCCCCCACCTCGCCGCCCTCGGTGTCGCGGAGCGGCTCACCGTCACGGTCACAGTGACCCGTATCGTCGTTCGGCACGGCGGGGCTTGAGATGCCCCGAGTCGACCCCGGCCACGTATCCGCTGTCATCCCGCAGCGGATCTGCGCCCCCCTTTCCGGGCGAATCAGACCGCACCCCGACCGTCAGAAACAGGAGCGGGGTTCTGCGCGAGTCGTGCGACGGCAGCCCGCAGCGCCGGCTCTCTGGATTGACCGGCCCCGGATCGAGACCTGTCCCAGGCTGAGTCGACACAGCCCCGCCGCACCAACGCCACAAGCCCGGTGAACTACGCATGGGTGAGTCCCGAACGCGGCTCGATCCGCTTCGGATCACCTGATGAGATCGGCCTCGCCGTTTCGGCGGTTGAGGCGATCAGGTGTCGCTGAGGCCCTGAGGCGTGCGGCGACATGCAGCAACCGGCAGCGGAGCTTCTTCGGCTGGGCGGCGGTCAGTTCGCCGTCCAGCCGGCGCTGTCGGTGCGGACGACGACGTCGGTGCTGTGCCGTTGAGCGTCGGGGATCTGCGCGATCGCCCGGTCCAACATCGCAATGTGATCGGCGGCAGTGTTGGCTCCGGAGCCACCGGGCCGCAGTCGTCCCACACGGCCTCGCCGGTGTTCGCGAGGAAACACAGCAGCGGATGGAAGCCAAAGCCGCCCATGTAGGTCAGGGCTGCCTGTTCCCTTTCCGAGTGGCAGGCGGCCAGCGTGGCGTCGAGGTCCAGAACCAGGCCGGGAAGCTCGTCCACCGGCCCGAACAGCAGGTATGCCCTCGCCGGTCTCCGAGGCCCGCATCCAGGCAACGCGGTAGAACGCTGCGATGGCGGCCTGGCCGGACGGCAGCATCCCGATGTCGTCGAGGATGATCAGGTGAACCCTGGTGATCTTCGCGATCGCTTTGGCGACGATGTTGTCGACGGTGGCCCGGCCGACGTGGGCCGTGAGCGATTCGAGGCTGAACAGGCGACTTGCACGCCCCGGTCGATGGCCTTGTGGGCGATGACCTCGGCGAAGTGGCTCTTGCCGGTGCCGGGCCGGCGAGGGCGAGGTTCTCCGCCCGGCCGACCCGCTCCAGCGTCATCAACGCCTGCCGGGTAGGGGCCGAAATGGAGGATTCCTCCTCCCGCCACGAGTCGAACGTCTTGCCGGTGGGCAGGTTGGCCTGCTTGCGGTCCTGCAACGGGCGGCCCTGCCCCGGCCCTTGATCTCCTGTTCCAGCAGGAGACGCACGACGTCGGCCGGATCCCAGCGTTGCGAGCGGACGTGGCCAGCGCGGACGGGGCTGCCTTGCGGAGAAAGGGGAACCGCATCCGCTTCAGGACGCTCTCCGGCTCGGCCGACTCGGCCGGCAGCGGCGGTGGGGCGAGCCAGCGGCTGCCCCGTGGGGTTCTGTTCTCCGCATGCGGCTGCGGGGATCATTGCTCAGACTGGGAGAAGCGGGGCGACGAGCGTGGC